>JALTFR010000016.1 GCA_027006785.1 Thermoplasmata archaeon
TTCTATATATATTCCCGCCCACTGGTTTCCTGAGATGGTGTTTGCTGTTACATTAACATTGTTTCCTCTTTGAACGTGCACTCCACTTCCTGAATTCTTTTCAATGATATTGTTCGTTATGGTGGCCCCGGAAGCATATACGTATACGCCTGTATCACCTGATACCATGACGTTACCATATATGTTCATATTGGAGTTATCTCCGCAGAATATGTGCGAATTCTGAGATGATGACATTGTATTTCCGATTATATTCCCTTCTGTACCATTCTCTGCATATATATCGTATTTTTCCAGTGAAAAATCGCTTGATGATATGTTGAGGAGAGAGGATCTCGCCTGTATGCCAATGGAATTCGAGTTAAAGCTGCTGTCCTTTACAGATATATTTGATTCATATACCTGAAGCCCCACATCATTCTCCTTTATCACCTGAGAAAGCATTGTTATGGAGGAATTCTCTGAGAATATACCGGAATGTGTGTTGGCAACCACGGTGTTTGAATCCAGAACCACTGTAGAATTGTAGAAAGACATGCCACGTATGTTGGAGCGTACGGTGTTGTATGCGATTATAGGGTAACCGAGCTTCATGATTATTCCGTCTTCTTTGTTGGAAAATATGTCATTGTTCGAGAGTATCGGAGACGCTTTTTCAGAAATTATCCCGTAATGGCTGTCATGTATGCTGCACCAGCTTATTATGGGCGATGAATCGTATATGTACAGGCCGGAATATCCGTTTCTGAACTCAGTGTGACTGATTTTTATGAGGTCAGAATGTATTGAGAGACCGAACATCCCTGATGAATTGTATCCACAACCAGCAATAAGACTGCCCTGAAGATTTCCGGAACTGCCGTTTTCATAAATCCATCCAAAACGAGGAAAGAGATTCTCCAATCCGGATATCGAATAAACAGATATGGACCACAGAGCATCTTCATCCATGTATATCCAGTATCCTTTTCCGGGTTGCATTTTGTCACTTTCATTTAACTCGATATAGCTGCCGTTTTCGGCATATGTCCTCACCGACTCGTAGCTTCCAGCTATGGAGGAGAAAATGGTCCCCACATCTATCTCATTTAAAAGAGGATAGGGAAACGGGTTCCATCCTTCGTGCATTTTCAATGAAGGATACGGATTGACCTTACCGGATATATTCACAACTGAATTCGAATCTGCATAGAGGTATATGATGTCTGAAGGCTTCAGTTCACATAAATCACTGTAGTTGGAGACCCTTAACTGCACCGTATGCAATGCACTCCAGTTACTGTGTTCCCATACTGCGGTATCGTTGTGCATATAGGTGCTGTTCCATCCGATAAATTTCCAGGTGGTGTTATCCCCAGAATATATTGAAGGAGTGATGTTGGTATTCATGGTGCTGTTAAAAACCACCCTTACCTCAGAAGATGAGGATATTCCATCTGAGAACAGAGGTGGTATGACCTCTCTTATCCCGGGTGTTCTCGGATCTCCTGTCGTGAAATCCCATGAATAGATGTGACCTCTGTTGCCTTTAGCATCCGTGTAATTCGCTATGGATATGAATATGCGCTTGAATGCCGGCCATACGTCGTGTGTGAACACAGCAGTGTCATTATGAATATATGTACTATCCCAGTGTGAAAAATGTATGTTCCCTTCACTGCAGATTATGCTTGGTATGTATGTCGTGTTCATAGTTTCATTGAATATGACTCGAACATCGTCATCAACCGAGGAGAATTTGTCATTTTTCAGCGGATATGTCTCTCTGACATCCGGAGGAGATGTGTCATTTGTATGGAATATTATGTAGTACCTAGTTCCATTGTTAGCATTTATTGTAGTGTAATTTGAGATTTCAAGCACAATGGAAGAATCGGAAGGGAATGGTTTTGAATGCGTCCAGACCGCCGTATCATTTGCGTGTCTTCCACTCTCCCACCTGCTGAGAGACCATCCGAAATCCTCCTGCGGATAGACCTGCTTCAACTCAGGTGGCTTTTGAGTGTCTATGCCACTTCTGAAGTGTACGGTGAAATTCTCGTCAGAAGATACGTTGCTTTTCCACTTTGAAGGTGTGGAATATGCAGGAACTTCCCAGTCTATATCGGCGGTTTTGAAGGATATTATGAAAGGATTTCCGTGCACCCCATCTGCATCTTCATAATCAAATACCCTTAGAGTGATGTTCTCAGATGTGTTGAATGCATTATGGCCCCATATGGCCGTGTCATTCTCCATGAAAGTGCTTTTCCACCCGAGAAACTGCCATCCTCCGGGATTATATCCTGAAATCAACTGCATATCAGGGGCAATGGAAGTTGACATGCTTCTGTCAAAAACAAGAACTATGTCCTGATATACGGAATTGTTGGCCGTATTGTTCTCTGGAAATGTGAAAAGCGCACTGGGTGGAGATGGGTTTCCTGTCTCAAATTTCCATGTGTATGATGGAAGATCTGAAGAATGAGATACATCATGTCCCGGAGCATAGAACTTCCAGTGGTCCGCATCCTCTGGTTTATATGTAAATACCTTGTAATATTTGCCGTTAAAGGGAGCTAGGACAGAATCCACAGTGTTATTGTCTCTCTCAAATGGTATGCTTATGCAATTCATACCCTCTTTGAGGCTGTAAGTGATTGAGCCGTGATACTCCTTTTCAAGACCCTTTACGGTGGAATCCATCACATTTAACGTGGCGCCCTCTTTGACATATATCCCATATTGACCATCATATGAAGAGTTGAGCACAAGTGTGGAACCATCGGTAAGGGTAAGGGAGCCTCCTGATTCAATGATGAGATTTCCTTTTAGTTCCACAGATTTGGAATCAAGTGTTATAGACTCTCCGGGGGAGATTACCCAGTCACCTTTGAGTGGTATGCCGGAAGGGCTGCTGCCGCTATCAGAACTTGCAGAGGCGAGCGGGCCTGTGAAAGTGGCCAAAAGCAGTATAAAAAGCACAGCGATGACTCCAAATCTCATCATCCCACCCAATTCCTGCCCGATTAAATACCTTTCGTGGAAATCACCTGTTCTCGCCCTCTTCATTCTCAGGTGAATCACCGTCTTCAATCCGTTGTTCTTCTTCATTCTCGCTCTGCTTTCTCCTGGCTTCCCTCGTATCCCATAGCTTTTCAACGAGCATTGGCGCGACTATTAAGAGCGAAAGGGATATTATGAGCATCACCCAGCTGTTGGTGGGGGCAGGGTTTTCGTGAAGGCTTCCACTGAAGCTCAGTTTGATAAGGCCGAACCATGGCAGTTCACCTACCGCTTTCGCCATAACCCAGTCTGTCTTTATGGGCTCAGCACAGATTCCTGAGTTCTGATCCACTGAGTAGCCCCTTGCAACATTGTGGTCTCCTGCAGTAAGATAGCCGCCGTGATGATATCTCAAAAGCCTGTTGACATCTATGTGCAGATCTCTATGTGCATAACCGTAATCGTAAATCACTATTTCCTGTCGAATGCCGTGCCATGAAGCGCTGTCAGTGGCGTAGTCTCTTCCGTATTGAAGGTGCTTGAGACCCGGTACATCGAATGAACCTGTGCTGTTCCAGTACATATAAAGGACAGCACGATGTATTATAGGCGTAACGTCCAGACCAAGCGGATGATAGATTATTACATCACCGTAATCACCGTATTTCTCGTATCCGATGGCCCTTCCCTCCACGTAAGTCTTTATGTCCTCCATAGGAGATACTTTCTTTGACAGCACTATGTCGCCCGTATCTATGACCCCGATGTAACTTCTATCGTTACTGTGCTGCATACTGCCCGATTCCACCACGACCATTGGCGGCCACAGACCTGTGTAGGCATAGAGCGCTCCCATAAGGATTGATATTACCAGAAGTGCGACAACGATATCCTTTATCCACTCTTTAGCCTCTTCCTTTGCAGACTCACTCAAAAAATCGCCTCGAAATTAAAAAAAAGGTTTTACTGGGGAAATTCTTCCCCTTTGACATACTTGGACCTTATGTGGTCTATGAGAATATCTCTGTTCTTTCTGAGATGGGATTCATACCAGACCTTGACCACATCGCCCATTATCTCGTGTATATCATCGAGCTTTGCCTTCTTTAGTGGTGCTTCGTACAGGATGTACTGAACAAATATCCTCTTCCATCCTGCCAGCTTATAATAGTGCTCACCTTCACAGAACTCGAATATCATCTTCACATATGTCTCTCCATCTCTCGGATAGAAAAGAATCTTCAGAGAATCCCCTGTTCTGTTCTGCACAGGAGAAACATCTATGAGTGCAATATGGTTGAGACCGCCATAGTCAACCTCCTCTTCATCCTTTAGCTCCCATTCAGTCGGATATGCCTTGAAACGAAGGAAGCTGTACGGGTCTGGCTCCATCTTGAATGTTATGTTTATCCTGTTGAACCTGAGCCACACTCTCCAGAGGTCTGCAAGCAGTGTCTTTGTGAAGTCCATCTTCTTCTTGCTCGTCTGGGAGATATCCTTCACAATTTCTTGCGCAGTCTTTTCCAGTTCCTCGTCCAGAGCCTCAAACCAGTCATCATTATTCTTGGATGCCATCATACCACAGAGCCCCTAATCTCGTTCCACTTTATAAATGTTTTGAAGAAAAGCGGTGTCCTGAAGGGAGGTAACAGGCAAAACCTTTATGAGCAAAGCGCATTCACGCACAAAAGGAGGTCATAAATGTACGAGGTACGCTTTCACGGAAGAGGCGGCCAGGGTGCTGTCATGGCGGCACAGGCGCTCGCCGACGCAGCCTTCATAGAAGGGAACTACGCAGTAGCATTTCCCTTCTTCGGGGCTGAAAGGAGAGGCGCTCCGGTCCTGGCATTCGCGAGGGTCGACAAGGGAAAGATATACGAGAAGACCCAGGTCTACGAACCGGACTATGTGGTCGTTCTGGATGATAAACTGCCACTTATGGTGGATGTCACCAAGGGGCTGAAAGATACAGGTATGGCAATCATAAACACCAGCCTTAAACCGGAAGAGGTCGAGCTTGGAAGAGCAGTAAAGACCGCAACGGTTGATGCCACCGGAGTTGCTCTTGAAGTTCTTGGCACCCCGATAACGAACAGTGCTATTCTGGGGGCCTTTGCAAAGGCCACTGGAGTGGTGTCCATAGAGTCCATAAAGAAGGGGATAATGGACATCTTCGGCGCAAGGATAGGAGAGAGACTGGCAGAGAAGAACGCAAGGGCTGCAGAGGTCGCATACGAAAGAACCAGCGTTGGTATATGCAAAGGCACCCTTATCTACCCAGAGGAGAAGAAGTGGCTGCCCACAGCTCAGGAGTTCCCGACAGGTGGGGCCCTCGGTCTGGAAGTAAAGACCGATGCCGGGCTCATAGGTCTGGGAAGTTTCGTTGAGAACAAGACAGGCTCATGGAGGACATTCATGCCTGTTGCGGACAACAGCAAGTGTGTAAACTGCAAACTCTGCTGGTTTTACTGCCCAGAAGGTGCTATTGAAATGCTCATGAACCTTCCAGAGTCCGAGATACCCGCAGGAACAGGCACCGATCCCAAGGGAAATCCGAAGGGAATAAAGATAGACTACGACTACTGCAAAGGATGTGGAATATGTGCGAACGAATGCCCGACAAAGGCGATAACGATGGAGCGGTGATAACATGCCTGAGAGAAGACTCGTAAGTGGAAACTACGCGGCAGCGTACGGAGCGCTCCGCGCAAATGTAAAGTTCATAGCAGCTTTCCCGATAACCCCGCAGACATTCATCGTGGAGCACATCTCCGAGTTCGTGAACGACGGGATAATGAAGGCCGAGTTCATGAGAGTTGAATCCGAGCACAGCGCCATAAGCGCAACGGTATCCGCAGAGGCCACCGGCGTAAGGTCATTCACTGCCACTGCATCACAGGGACTGGCGCTCATGCACGAGATACTCGCTATACCTGCACCGCTCAGGCTTCCGATAGTGATGCCTGTGGTGAACAGGACCGTGGCAGCGCCGATTGGAATATGGGCGGAGTACAACGATGTCATGCCCCAGAGGGACCTCGGATGGATGATGATGTTCGTGGAGGACAACCAGGAGGTCTTTGACATGATAATACAGGGATACAGGATCGCTGAGGACAAGAGGGTGCTGCTCCCATTCATGCCGAACCTGGATGCGTTCATACTCTCACACACCTACGAACCAGTGGAATTCGCCGACCAGGACGATATAGATGACTTCCTGCCGGAATACAAAGCGGAACACGCACATCTATGGCCGGATGACCCGATGGCCATCGGTGTTTTCAGCCCGCCCGAGTACATTCAGGAATACCGGTATCAGACCGAACAGGCAATGGAAGCATCGAAGAAGGTCATAAAAGAGGTCAACGATGAATTCGCAAAGGAGTTCGGAAGGGACTACCACGGCCTTGTCGAGGAGTTCATGACAGATGATGCCGAGGCAATAATGATAACTCTCGGCACCGTGACGTCCACGGCAAGAAAGGTCGTAATGGATATGAGAAAGGAAGGAAAGAAGGTCGGACTCGTGAAACTCAGGTTCCTGAGGCCGTTCCCCAAGGAAGAGCTCAGAAAAATAGCGGAAAAGGTCGATGCCATAGGTGTATATGACAGGTCGATCTCATACAGCGCCGGCGGGCCTGCATTCGTGGAGGTCAGGAACGCACTGTACGGAATGGAAAAACCGGTCATAGGATACCTGGCAGGTCTAGGAGGAAGAGATGTGATGTACTCTGACATAAAGCTGATGTTCGAGAAGACGCTCGAAGCGGCAGGAAAAGGAAAGGCAGATAAAGAGGTTGTATGGGTTGGCACCAGGGGGGTGAACCCATGAGCAGCACGAAGATCACAATCCACGACCTTCCGAAGGAGAACCTCTTCACAGGCGGACATACGGCATGCCCCGGCTGCGGTGCTGCCATACTTGTGAGGAATGCGATGAAGGTATTCGGAAAGAACACGGTGATATATACACCTGCCAACTGCCTTCTCGTGTTCGGGGGAACATATCCGAATATCTCATGGAAAGTTCCCTATCACCATGTCGCATTCGAAAACACAGCTGTTTGCAGTGCAGGTATAAAGAGGGCTCTGAAGGCCTCCGGAAAGGATGATGCCCTAGTTGTGGGATTCGCAGGAGACGGGGGAACTGCAGACATAGGGATGCAGGCACTCTCGGGTGCTGCCGAAAGGAACGAGGACATCCTCTACATAATGTACGATAATGAGGCATACATGAACACCGGAATCCAGAGGAGTGGCTCAACACCGTACGGAGCATGGACCACCACAACTCCAGCCGGCAAGGTCATAAAGGGAAAAGAGCGCTTCAAGAAGGATGTTCCACAGATAATGATAGCACACAATGTGCCATATGTGGCCACTGCATCCATCGCATACCCGACTGACCTGCTGACAAAGCTTGAAAAAGCCAAGAACATGAAGGGATTCAGATACCTGCAGGTGTATTCCACATGCCCGACAGGATGGAGAGTGCCACCGGAAAAGACCGTTGAAGTTGCCAAAAAAGCGGTTGAGACCGGTATGTGGACGCTTTATGAATACGAGAACGGAAAGATGACCATTAACGTAAAGCCGAAACTGGATGAAAATGGAAATCTGGCAGTTCCGGTGAGGGACTATCTGAAGATGCAGGGAAGATTCCGCCACATGACAGATGCACAGATAGAGACTCTTCAGAAATGGGTCAACGAGAAGTGGAAACGCGACCTTGCCCTCGAAAAAGCACTGCAATAAAATCCCACAGAACCAGAAACCAATTAATCCTTATTTTCATTTTTTGTTTTTGGAACTAAAAATGTATGAAAAAGATAAGGGGTTTGTCAGAGTTCAGACGAACTCGATCTCTTCTTCGTCATTTCCTGCTGAATTCATTGTCTCCTGCAGGAGCTGCTCTCCGAGTTCCACCTTCTCTTCCATCTCCTCGTCAGCTTTCCCATCCATAGCCGGTATATCCGCTGCGAAGTGACACTTTACGAAGTGACCGGGTTCAACTTCCACAACAGGCGGGTCCTTCCTGTCGCATATGCCCTTCTTGGCAAATATGCACCTCGGGTAGAATCTGCATCCTTTCGGTACGTTTATCGGGCTGGGAAGGTCTCCTTTTATCTTCTTCCTTTCCCTCTTATAATCCGGGTCAGGTACGGGGACTGAGGAAAGAAGAGCACGGGTGTACGGGTGGTGAGGATTCTTGATAACTTTCTCACTCTCCCCTGTCTCTACTATTGTTCCGAGATACATCACACCTATCCTGTCACTCATATATCTTGCAACCGAGAGGTCGTGTGTTATGAAGAGATACGGTATTCCGTACTTAGCCTTCAGGTCGAGAAGAAGGTTCAGTATCCCTGCCCTTATCGATACGTCCAGCATGGAGACGGGTTCGTCTGCCACTATGAACTCCGGTCTTAGAGCCAGTGCTCTTGCAATTGCAACCCTCTGTCTCTGTCCTCCTGAGAGCTCATGAGGATATCTATGAAGATACTCCATAGCTGGTTTAAGTTCCGCAGCCTCAAGAGCCTTGGCAACAAGGTCTTCTCTTTCATCAATGGTGTCTCCGACATGGTGTACCAGCAGAGGTTCAGCAACCGTTGAAAAGACCGTTAGTCTTGGATTGAGAGATTCGTACGGATCCTGGAATATCATCTGAACGTTCCTTCTGAATGACTTCAGGTCTTTTCCTTCCAGATTGGCTATATCTCTCTTATGGAAATATATATGACCGGATGTAGGGTCTTCAAGCCTTGTAAGTAGCCTGCCGGTAGTAGTCTTACCGCAGCCGCTCTCCCCTACAAGGGAGAATACCTCTCCCTGTTTTATTGTAAAGGAGATGTTGTCCACAGCATGAACGAACTTCTGCTCCTTTCCACTTCCAAAAGAGCTCATGAGTCCGCCGCGAACAGGGAAGTACTTCTTCAGTTTCTTTACATTTATAATTACTTTCTCGGCCATCTTTACTCCTCCTTGAGTTCTCCGCTGTATATCTCTCTGGCGAAATGACAGGCAGCCCAGTGTCCGTCAGACAATTCCACTATGGGTGGCTCCTCTTCCATGCATATCGGCTTTGCCAGTTTGCACCTCGGGTGGAACCTGCATCCCTTCGGTGGGTTTACGAGGTCGGGCGGAGATCCTGGTATGGACTTCAGTTTCTTCTTCTCTCCTTTTATGCTCGGGAAAGAACCCAGCAAACCAATGGTATATGGGTGCGCCGGATGATGGAAGACTTCGGATATATTCCCGTATTCCATCATCTTTCCTGCGTACATCACCATTATCTTATCTGCGGTTTCAGCCACCACGCTCACATCGTGTGTGATGATTATCATGGAGATGCCGAATTTCTTCTGAAGCCTCTTTATCTCGGCCAGAATCCTGTCCTGCATTATGACATCCAGAGCAGTTGTCGGTTCATCAGCAATCAGCAGTGATGGATTGCACGCCAGAGCCATGGCTATCATAGCTCTCTGCCTCATTCCTCCGCTGAACTCATGAGGATATCCTGTCACCCTTTCCGGCGGAAGACCCACCATCTTGAAGAGATTTCTTGCGCGTTCCATAGCCTCGTCTTCGCTCACATCCTCGTGTGCCTGTATCGCCTCGACAATCTGAGCTCCGATTGTGTGAACAGGATTGAAGGCATTCATGGCGCTCTGGAATATCATTGCAATCTCTTTCCAGCGTATTGGAGCCATCATTGCCTCTTTTTCCTTGTAGAGCTTTCTCTTCTTCCTGTCCTTCATGAGTCCTGTTATCTCCGGATCGGGTTCCGCTATCTTCTTTCCCTTGTATTTTATGTATCCACCTTTTATATGGCCATTGTCAGGAAGAAGGCGATTTATGCTGAATGCAGTGGTGGTCTTACCGCAGCCGCTCTCTCCAACTATCCCCATGGTCTCACCGGCCTTGAGGGCAAAAGAGACGTCGTCCACTGCCTTTACCTCGCCTCCGAGCACATCGAAATACACCTTGAGGTGATTCACCTCGAGGAGATATTCTTCATTCTCGTCATATGTTATGACATCAGAATGTGATTCGCTCGGCACCTCCAAAGGCTCGTTTTCCACGACTTCAAGCTCATTGTTCTCCATTGCTTCGTCCATTTTACCGCCTCCTTCTAAGTCTTGGGTTGATTATCTCCTCGAAAGCCCTACCTACCAGGAAGAATCCGAGAACCAGGAAGGTTATGGAAAGTCCCGGAGGTAGCAGCCACCACCATGCTGTCAGGGTATATCCAGAGCCGTGTGAGATGTTGTAAAGCATCATGCCCCAGCTCATGGTAGTAGGATCTCCTAGTCCGAGGAAACTGAGCGATGCCTCACCGAGTATTGCCCCTGTTACAGCGAAGGTCATGTAGAGGAATGCCAGAGGCATAACGTTCGGTATGATGTGCCTGAACATTATCCTAGTATTGCTGGCACCGGTGACTCTAGCCGCATCTATGAATGGCCTCTCCTTTATGGACAGAACCTGAGACCTTATTATCCTCGCAGTTCCCGGCCAGCCCACAAGCGTTATTGCAATTATTATGTTCCATATGCTCGGGCCCATGACAGAGGCAAAGACGATGATCAGAGGCAGGAATGGCATGACGAGGATGACATCCGTGAACCTCATCAGTACGGAGTCCACCCATCCGCCGAAATATCCTGCCACAACCCCGATTATTATGCCGATAAGGACCGAGAGAGATGCCGCTGCAAAACCGACCAGCAGAGCTATTCTGGAGCCCCAGACAAGCTGACTGAATATGTCCCTTCCGAATGAGTCAGTACCCAGAAGATATGTGTTTCCACTCGGTGCCTTCTGTACCCATGTGGGTGGGAGCGGCGCAAGATATTTTCCATCTGTGCTAAGCTGAGACATCTCGCCGGTTTCGGCAGCGACTGTGACGTATTTTGCCTGAGCATTTCCACCAGGTATTGCGGTTGCGACCATGGGTGTCTGCATATGGGCTCCTTCCTTTATCGTAGCCCTCCATGTTATGTTTCCGTCAGATATCTTCACTGCATATATACGTCCGGAATCCAGGGCGAAATAGACATACCTGTTGTCAAAGAATGCCGGTGCCGATGTTACTCCTCCGACTGTATTCGGGTAGGACCATATCAACGGTTTCTGGCCCTGCACACCGACCTTATTGACATCTATGGCATACATATTGCCAGTTCCTGTAGGCTGGCCATTCTGATAGAGACTGACTCCCACAAAGAGCCATGGATTGGAGGCAGAAGTTATGAATATCTTACCCACAGGTGAGCCCTGAGCTCCAGGCAGGGGTATTATCTGCTCCACATCTCCGGCCTTCTTCAGCAGTGCTGTTGAGTTCTCGGTGGTGTTGGATGTCTGGCCGTAAAGCCTTATTCCATATATCTTTCCATCTGTTGTACCTGCGAATAGAAGCGCATTGTTCGCATAGTTGTTTCTAAAGTTATCACCCACAACTGCAGAGGTGAACTGCTCATTGTCATATGTGGCATTCCAGATCTCATGACCATCAGATATGTTAAGCCCGTAGAAATGCCCGTCACTGCTGGAAACAACGGTCATATGGGCAGGATATATGCTGATTGGAGAGAAGAAACCGTTTCCAGCAAGATTCTCGTGCCATATTACATTCCCCGTGTTTGCAGCAAGGCAGTAAAGACTTCCGTTATCGGATGTGACCAGAACTCTGTCATCAGAACCTGTCGTTGTGTTCGGGCCATAGAAAATATCCACAGACTGAGATATGCTTCCGTTTATATGTCGAGTCCATAGGAGTGAATATTCTATGGGAAACAGATGTGTTGAGCTTCCCGATGTTGTGAAACGGTGCTGGTCCGCTCTTATCGCAATTATATTCCCGGTGGTTGTTGTGATGTAGATATTTGACATACGACCCATCGCACCGTCATCATCCGACCTGAGCTCGTGTATTACAACCGAAGAATTCACCGGGCCCATGCCTGAAGGTATGGCACTGGATATCCTTGAATAGTGGCCAGGCGGCAGTCTCTCGATGAACGGAAGGTTTGTGGAACCGTCAAGCGGATTTATGTCTATTACGCCTTTTCCGACATTGCCGGTGCTCAGGTATATGGCTTCAAGGTAATTGGTACCCTGACCTGCGCCATTATCCATAAGATCGTTTAGAGAACTGCCGTCAGAGAGCATTCCTACCGGACGGGCAACCACAGGATAGTTTATCACATTGCCATTGTCATCCGTGCCTGCGGGAACAGTTATTATATAATTACTGTCAGGTGAGCCCCACATATGCTGTATCTCTATAAGATCCTTATCAGGAGCCATCCACATGACCGGGTTCCTGTCGTTGGCATATGGAATCACCGGTGCGAATATTGCCATTATTACAAAAAATATTATTATGTAAAGACCTATCTTTCCTAGTTTGCTCTGGTTGAAAAGAGCCCAATTCTGTTTGAAGACCTTCCTGAAATCCCTGTATCTGTCCTTAAATCTTGATGCAGCCATCTTATCACCTCACAGGCGGACCCTCGGGTCCAGATATGCATACAGTATGTCCGCTATGGCATTGAATATCAGCACCAGTATGGCAATCAGGTAGAATACACCCTGAACCACCGGGTAGTCGTAGTTGAGCGTTGCCTGTACGAGCATTGTTCCCATTCCCGGCCAGGAGAAGATTGTTTCTGTCAGCACACCTCCGCTTATTATGAAACCGAGGCCCATTGCAAATGAAGTTACAACAGGCAGCATAGCATTCCTTGCGGCGTGCCTGTACATTATCCTCCTGTCAGGGATTCCCTTGGCCCTTGCGGTTACGATGTAATCCTCTGCGAGAGTGTCCAGCATGGAGTTCCTCATCAGAAGGATGTTTCCTGCCAGACCGGCAATTGTAAGTGTTAGCAGCGGGAGGGCCAGATGCCACAGAATATCTATGACGTTCTTCGGGAATGGATATGCCTGTCCGGTATTCGGGTCTGAACCCCCGAGACCAGATATCGGGAAAATCTTAATCTCGGATGCAAAGAACCATAACATTATCAGGGCGAACCAGAAGAGAGGCATGGAATAGAAGAACAGGGAAATGGCTATTCCTGCAACCTCACCTTTGCTTCCTCTTCTCCATGCCATCACCGCACCTATCAGAATTCCCAGCACATAGGCTATCACCATGGCCGTACCGAAAAGGAGCAGCGTTGGCCCTATCTTGACCATTATAAGATCGAGGACAGGCTGAGAATAATAGAAAGATGTTCCTAGGTTGAAAACCAGCATGTTTTTCATATATAGAACGAATTGTTCCCACATCGGTTTGTCAAGCCCGAATTGGTGCCTTAGAAGCTCCCTCTGTTCAGGTGTGAACTTCGGGCTCATGACCATGGATGCCGGGTCTCCGGGCATCATTCTGAATATGACAAAGAGCATGACGAGTACGACTATCAGTGTGATGAAGATTTGAATCATTCTTCTTATTAGGTATTCACGGAGCCTCATTGAATCACTCTCCAGTTATTTTTTATTTTTAAAAGAATTAAAGAAAGGAAGGGGTTTAGCGCTTCTTTCTGTGTACGTTGTACACCACCGCTGCGAAGGAGAGCGCAAACAGCACAGGTATGACTCCGAGAGCAGGTGTACCGTTTCCAGGCCCACTTGTGTTTCCACCTGTACTCGGCGGAGGCTGCGGTCCGACAACTGTGAATGTCAGCTGCTTGCTGGCTGAACTGACAGTAGAGTTATCCTGAAGATACTCCGCAGTTATGGTGATGGTGTACTGAGAGGTCTTTGCCTCCGGTGCCGTTCCGGTGAACTGATATACGAATGCACCATTCTGATATCCGACATAGGTGTATGATGCACCCTCCGGGGATATCTGTATGTTGAATGTCACACCTGTATTGTTATTGTCCAGTTCTCCAAGGGTCTGACCATCGCTGGTGGTTACCATTATCTGCACATTCGTCGGTATCTTGTCGTTGGCGGAGACCATATCCTTGGGTACCGTGTCGATGTTCAGAGTTATTTCCGGCTTTGGCAGGACAACTATGAACTTGGTAACACCGATATCCACATTGTTCTTTGCATCGTGAACCGTTGCAACAACCGTAACTCCGAGGGAGTTCTGAGGCTCAGGTGCAAAGTATGTTACCTCGGCCTTACCGTTCGCATCCGTTGTGACCGTTGTCTGAGAGAGTGTTCCGTTGTCAACGGAGAACGTGACCGTTGCTCCGGATATCGGGTCACCGGTATTCTTGTCCGTAACATATGCAGTTATTGTTGACTGGCTTCCTCCATTCACAGTTGATGGTGCGGAGAGATCTAGCTTATAGTTGCTCTGAGGCTGAACCTTCAGATCCCTGAGCGAATACCAGTTGAATATGGTTCCATACCTGGGGACCCAGCCGGTAAACTCGTTGTTGTATGCCTCGAGGACATCTCTGTAGTAGAGAACACTGTACGGCACATCCTCGGCTATTATACTCTGAAGCTGGAAGTCTATTGCTCTCCTCTTGTTTATATCGAGTTCTGTGTTCATCTCCTCGCAGAGTTTATCAAAGCTCTGGTTGTGATATCCCGGATAGTTGTTACCTCCGCCATCGTTCTTTGAGCCGAAGAAGTCACATGGAGCAGTCGCGGAGGATATCGGACTGGGTATGGACCATCCGAGCATGTACATGTCGAACTGGTGACTTCCAATCTGCTGAACTATCGTACCGAAGTTTGTAGGAACAGATTTCAGGTTTATTCCCACTGCCTGCGCATCCTGCTGGATGAGAAGTCCGGACTGAGCCCTTATCGGGTCATAGTCTGCCGGAGGTGTGAGCATGGTTATCTGAGAATCTCCCCTGTACGGGAGTTTTCTGAAACCGGAACCGTCTTTATCGGGAGCATACTGGTCGAGAATTCTGTTTGCCTCATCAGGATCATAGTTGTAGATCTTGATGTTCGGGTTATACCAGAATGAATTCACAGGTGAAACCACAGATGTCCCCACGCTTCCGAATCCCTGAAGGAACTTGGAAACTATGTACTGCTTGTTTATGATGTGTGCAAAAGCAACTCTGAAAGGCTTGCCCACATCCGTATAATTTCCATGATTGTATGTGGGTATTCCTCCGGAGGGGATGTCATCCGCACTGTATCCCGCATATCCGAACTCGGGCTTCCTCATGTTGAACGAAACATAGTAGAAACCGAGATCTGAGTTCCTGACCAGTGTCAGATGAGGATTCGCATTTATAGTATCTATGAAACCCGGATCTATTGCCCATGCGATGTAATCCACCTCATTGGAGTTCAGGGCCATGACCGCAGCATCGGTTGTTCCGTACCTCTTGAAAAGAACTCCATCTATGTATGGCTTCTGCTGGTGTGTAACAGGGTCATATGAGGGCCTGAAATAGTCCCTGAATGTATCTATCTTGGAAATCTGAGCTGTCTTATCCCAGTGATCGAACTTGAAAGGACCGAAGCTTATAAGTCCCTGCGGGTCGCTCCATGTCAGCTTATCTGCTATATGGTGGCTCCATATCCTCTCAGGCACAATCAGAGCATTTAGAGTGTCTATCGGGAAATCGGCATAGGTCTTCATGAGGGTGTAATGAAGTGTGAGACCATCCTTATCTGCGGTTACAAGAACAACAGGAAGGTTGGGATAATTCGCCTGATCAGAGACATCCACTCCGAAGTCCCAGTTGCCGTTCGGACCCTTGTATATGCCGCCAGGTATCTTGTCACTTATGTCTTTTCCATATATCATGTTCCCGTTGGCATCCCTTGCAATCACACAATCTATTCCTCCCTCATACCTTGAAACATCGGCAGCCAGCCTGAGAGAGAAAATCACATCGTGAGCTTTTACCGTCTGATTCTTCACATCTTGAGACTGCCAGTCGTGCCACTTTATATCCGGCCTCAGCTTAACTGTCCAGTTCCTGTAGTCTGAGTTTTTGTCGTGATCCGGATATGGCTCACTGGACCATGTTGAGTTCGGTCCGTGATGGAACCATTCCGCGGCCCATGGTTCGACATGGTCGTTGTTGGACGCGTTCTGCCATGTAAGGCCGTCAAACACCCAGCCTATGACATTCCATGTCCAGACATCACCGGCTGTCAGAAAGTTCAACGTCTTTATGTCATCCTGCATGGCGACCCTGAGAATCAGTTGCTGACCATTATCGTCAGCTCTTGTCGCTGCTTGCTGTGCATGTGCCTGTGTGCTCGCAAATGGCGTTGCTACCATAAGAGCTACCAGCGCAAATGCCACAATCGCTTTCATCAATCCTTTATTTGATGATATTCCGTGCATGTTTTTCCTCCTTCAAATTTGTCGGTAATCGCACAATCCGGCGCCGCTATAAATAGGTTTCGCATGGAACAAGCATTAAATGCAAGATAATCTTAAATAGAAGATACACGAGTTAGAGGCATGTCCCGCAGGAAAAACATAGAGCCAGATGAAGAAACAAAGGAGACAATTGCCCGGAATACGGGCAGTAAAAGTGGCAAGTTTATGGTTATGGCCGTGGTTCTTATTCTGCTTGCTGCAGGTATCGGTTCGGCCGCATATTTCATGGTCAACACAGGCCATAGCTCAGCAGGTATAGATTATGGAAATGAAGGTGGAAGCATGGAAAGTCCGAGTGGAGATGATTCGGGAAGCGGAGGAGAAAGCTCACAGACATCCAACCCCATTGCGCTCATCAGAGTGAGAAGCGATGATGGAAGCATAGATGGTGTGATAAAAGTTGAACTGTACAGGGATAAAGCACCGATAACCGTGGACAACTTCATAAAATATGCGAATGACGGCTTTTACAACGGGCTGGTTTTTCACAGGATTGTAGAAAACTTCGTGGCACAGGGCGGAGGATATTACTATGGTCATGATGGAATATTAACTTATAAGAACGCAACCTATCCCCCTATCAAGAATGAGGCAAACAACGGATTGAGCAATGTGGAGGGGACTATAGCGATGGCAAGGACCAGCGACCCGAACAGTGCAACCAGTCAATTCTACTTTAATCTGAAGGACAATACAAATCTCGATTATAACAGTAATAACCCGGGATACTGTGTTTTCGGAAAGGTGATATCAGGATGGAATCTGGTTCAGGACATGGCCAAAATACCCACACACCAGGAAAAAGCACATAACCCGTGGGGAGACGGCCCGATGCAGAATGTTCCGGAAACGCATATAACCATAGTGAGCGTGACGATACAGGACTAATCCTCAAAACCCCTTAAAACCTCTATCAATCTTTCAACACCCCACTGAGGGGTTGTTTCGGTTATGCAGTAGAGAGCGCTCTCCCCAAGTTCAGGGAAGTGCTCCTTCAGGGAAAGCCCGCCATGTATTCCATTATTCAGCAGTTCTTCATGCACTCTCTCGAACTCGACAGGGTATTTCACGACGAACTCGTTGAAGAATGGCTTGAAGGGTACTTCAAAGCCGTCTATTGAGGATATGCGGGATGCAAGGTCCTGAGCGCGCGCCATGTTCAGTTTCGCCAATTTGCGCAGGCCGTCTCGGCCCAGCATTGAAATATACATAGCCGAAGCGAGAGCGCAGAGCGCCTCATTCGAGCAGATGTTGCTGGTTGCCTTGGCCCTCCTGATGTGCTGCTCCCGAGTCTGCATCGTCATGGTGAAGGCCCTTCTTCCCTCGCTGTCCTTCGTCATTCCGATTATCCTTCCCGGCATCTGCCTGAGGTACTTCTTGCGTGTGGTGAATATTCCCAGAAGCGGGCCTCCGAAATTGGGGGCCATTCCGATTCCCTGCGCTTCGCCTATCACAATGTCGGCTCCGTAATCGCCAGGGGGCCTTATTATCCCAAGAGAGACCGGGTCGATTCCCACGATGAGCATTGCGTTTCCGGCTATTTCCTTAAATTCATCCACCCGGTCATCCAGAACGCCGAAGAAGTTCGGGTTCTCAAGATATACGGCTGCGGTGTCATCGTCCACCATCTCTTTGAGAGCTGAGAGGTCCATCCTGCCGGTGTCCATTTCGTACGGTGCTTCCTCTATGATTAGCCCGGGGCCGTGTGCGTAGTTCTCAAGCACGGACCTCTTCTCCCAGAGCATCGCCTTAGGGACGATTATCCTCTTCTTTCTGGTGATGCGCGCTGCCATGAGGGCCGCTTCCCCAAGGGCTGTCGAGCCGTCGTAAAGCGATGCGTTGGATACTTCCATTCCTGTCAGTTCCACCATTAGGCTCTGGTATTCGAATATGGACTGCAGCATTCCCTGACTTATCTCCGCCTGATAGGGTGTGTAAGAGGTGTAGAACTCGGAGCGCGACAGGAGTTCCCTGATTGCCGAGGGGATGTAGTGGCGGTATATGCCTGCGCCGAGGAAGGTGGGCATCTCATCCATTGTCGTGTTCTTTGAAAGCACATCCTTTGCCATCTCCTTGAGTTCCATCTCGCTCATGCCGTCCGGCAGGTCAAGGCCATCCATCCTGACCTCCTGCGGAATGTCGCTGAAAAGCTCGTCTATGCTGCTCACTCCGATGCTTTCGAGCATCTCCTGAACCTCGCGCTCTCCGGGCATATCACCTGCTATGATGGGGGTAAAATAAGGTTTGGGGTTGAAAAGTGATAAATAATATCGTTTGATTGGATGGGCGTGGATGAGAAAGAGTACATCGAGAGCATAAGAAGAAAGGCCAAAAGGGCCGGAATACTTTTGGGTGTCTGGCTTGTCGTGGCATTCCCGCTCATAGTGCTCGACTACGGCGGTTTTGTGACCATGCTTCTGCTCCTTCTCGCGCTGCCCGTGCTTCTCATAGCATCCGGAATAAGGGAGATCGCATCAAAAAAGTATCTGAACATCTGGTTCTCCACAGAGGAGATGAGCGCTCCTATGATGGACTTTCTGAAGGTCATCTATCTGTTCATGATCATGCTTTCAATCGAGTTCATCGCTATCATGTACCATTTTCTCGGATTGGATTTCTTCAGAGATGAAAGCTTCATCATGTTCCTTCTCAGCATGGGAATGCTGGCGACAGCGCTTCCAGTCAATGCAACCACACTGAAGTGGAGGGCCAAAAGAATGGGGAAATCCAGAAGTATGAAGGTGGAAATAAGGAAGAAAGATGCTCTGGAACTCGTGAAGAGAGCGCTCTCCAATCTAGGAATGGAGTACGAAGAGAAGAAGAGATCAGCGTGGAGCGCTCCGCCTCTGAACTACCTTGAGACCCCTTCGGGAATGAGAGTAACAATATGGCCGGATGGCAACAGGTCTGGCATTGAGATATACAGGATACCGGAGGATGAAAGGAAAGAGCAGGAGATTGAAGGAGAAATCCTGAGGCTCATAAACTCACAGAACCCATAAAACCTATTTACCCTCCCCCATTACCTTCCGTGAACATCCTCACCTCGTTCTGCGATTCCCTGGACATACTCCGCAACGCCCTGCCGGATGACGAGATAAGGTGCATTAAGGAGGCGGATGAAGGCTTCGTGGAGAGCGCTCAGGTTCTTATTGTCTTTCATTTCAGGGATGTTAAGGACATCATACCGAAGATGAAGAATCTCAGGTTGATTCAGACACTTACGGCGGGCACAGACCATATAGATTTTTCAATCATTCCCAAAGGCGTGAAGGTCCAGTCCAATGCGGGGGCCAACGCCAGGGCGGTCGCGGAGCACGGGCTTGCGCTCACCCTCTCGGCCATGAAAAAGGTGCCGTGGAGGGACAGGGAGATGAGGAAAGGGAATTTCCCTCAACTCATTGAGAGCAGGCTTCTTCATGGAAAGAAGGCGTTGATGCTCGGATTCGGCCATATCGGTCAGGAACTGGGAATGATGCTATCCTGCCTTGGTGTCGTGGTGAGCGCTATAAACCGGAGCGGGAGATATGAAGGGGATGTTCCAATCAAAAGGGTTGGCAGTCTCGAGGATCTTGATGATATGCTCAAGGATGCGGACATCGTGGCGATAACCCTTCCGCTCACTACTGAGACGAAAGGGCTCATTGATAGAAGAAGGCTTGAACTCATGAAAAAGGACGTAGTGCTTGTGAACATCTCCAGAGGAAAGATAATCGTTGAAAAGGACCTTTACGAGCATCTGAAAAACAACCCAGAGTTCACCGCTGCGATGGATGTCTGGTGGCATTACGGAAAGGAATTCAGGCAGGAATATCCGTTTGAGGAGCTGGATAACATCATATTGAGCCCGCACTGCGCCGGCACCTATGAGGGATGGTTCGAGAATATGGTAGAATGGGCTGGAGACCGAATAAAGGCATGGAAATAGTGTTTTTGATTCCTTCTTTCATTTTTTATTGCCGAAGCTATCCAATAATGAGAAAAATTTATATATGGTGATGCGCTCTTGCCTTTGGTGATAAAATGGTTAATAAAAAAGCAATAGCCCTTATACTCGTCAGTATGATGGTCTTCTCCGGACTGGCCATACTGGCGGAAAATACGGAGGCGCAGGTGGTGAACACACCAAACAACTTCCATGTGATGATTTCAGCCACCAATCTGGATGACCACACGAGATACCGCGGAGAGAACGTGACATTTTATGTAAGAATGTATAATGACGGCTCTCAGACGCTGTATCATTGCAATCTCTCCGTAAACAGCGAAGTGCATGACGCGAATGGAAACCCCGTGACATCCCCGTTTAACTGGCATAAACAGGATGTGAATGATGATGTTACGATGGGGACATCGTATCCCAGCGATAGCCATACCTTCAATGGATTCAATGCTATAATAAAATCCGATGCTCCCTACGGAACCTACAACATAACAGTACACATGAGCTTCAAGAACTCCACAGGAGCGAAATTCTCATATGAAGGATATGTGCTCTTCAAGATAGACTCAAGGATGATTGTTGGAGTGGACTGGGGAAACAAAGTATATCCCGGAGAACTGCATCATACTCTTGCCATGGACGTTTATAGTGTAGAAACTGTCCATGATGTCTACTGGAACATATCGAGCGACGACCATGACTTCGAGTTCCCAGCAGGTGCAGATACAACACACAGATCTGATTTCTACTCCTACTCCAACTGGCAGCACTACTTTATCTTCAATGTGACGAAGCAGAAAGCTCCCGGCAATTATCGGTTCAACTGGAAGATAGAATATACGGTTGACGGAAGAAGGGTCAGCGATGATGGGAATTTCAACGTAACGGTAAATTCTCTCGGTACCATTGAGATGTCCTCCACAACAACCGACATACAGAGAGGTACAAGCACCATGAACGTTACCCTCTCCTTCACAAATACAGGTAACGTTGACCTGAAAGACCTCAAAATCAAGCTCGATGGCGCAAGCACGGCCTATTTCACGATACCTCAACAGGTTGAGAGATATGAGGGAAGCCATGCCATATACTCGAATCCATGGGTGTACGTCGGCAACATAACACAGGGCCAGACCACAACCAAGACCGTGAAACTGATAATTGACTCACACCTTCCCGCAGGAGAGCACAAGGTCCTCTTCGATTTCAAGGCAACGTATGCCAATGGAACGGTGTACTCTTACTGGTCATGGGATTCTTCACCTATGGACGGCAGTGCGGCCCATTACATGCCGAGATGGCGTGCATGGGACTCTTCATGGAGATACTATCCTGACGATTCCAGAACCCTGCACCCGGGAGCCTTCGTATTCTTCAATATCACGGGAGATGTCTTTGATATGGAACTCACGGCCTCCTCCACCGGCATTTATGGCGGTTCCGTCTCACTCATCAGAGAGGACAACATGCTCAAGCTCAGGGTGGAGAACAACGAATACAGGGACTACAGAGACCTTTCCTTCTTCGTTAGCACAGGAGCCGATTCTCCTTTCATTAACCCGACAAACCCAGCTTCCGACTGGTCAGAGCCCTACAATGTATCATGGCTTAATGGTGGAAGCTCAGCATACATATCACTGCATGTGAAGACAAAGCCCGGTATAAGCTCCGGCTACTACGACGTGCCTGTCAGGATAAGGGCAACAGATATGACATCATACAACACGGTGGAAAACACAGTCACAGCGAGGATACTCATAACAGGATCGGGGGCAAAGCCTGTGATAACAGGAATGAATGTCGGAGATATAAAGGCAGGAAAGACATTCACCGTAACAATTACCGTGAAGAACGAGGGAGATGACGTTGCAAGGAATCTGATGATAAATCTCGCAGTGGACAATTCACTGGAGGGCTCGGATATAGCGCTCGTAAGCGGACCTCCGAAGATAGATTCCCTGGCACCCGGTGAAAACGCTACTGTCCAGTTCACCTTCGTTGCAAGTTCCAGCCTTAAGGGCTCGCAGGCATATCCGATAACCGCATATATGTCGTACGACAACATGTACAGAGGAGATTCCGACAGCACGGCACAGCAGGTGGGAATACAGTCACCTTCAAGGGTAACCACACCTGAGATAATGTCCTGGCTCATAATAATACTCCTGATACTCGCAATAATCGGTGCGATTCTCCTCATGGTCAAAGGAATGAAAAAGAAGGAGGAGCCTGCCACCACAACTGTTGCACCCGCACCGGCCCCTGAGCCTGCTGCACCTGTTGAGGAATATGTACCTGAACAGGAAAGCAACAGTGGAATCCCTGCGGAACCTGTAGAAGACCAGGAGATGGGCGAGGAACTGGACACAGAGGAAGAAACAACCAGTTTCTAAACCCTTTATCCATTTTTCAATTTTTTAAATGAGTGAAAAGCTTGTTCGGAATTCACCGTTGCATTAGGTGACTGTGGAACTGTAGCTGTGGGGTTTTTCGCCAAGATTATCTCTTTGACGCAATGGACAACATAAAGACTGGTTCGAAGAGATTCTGAGGTCAACAGGTTAAAGTGTGTTAAGGAATTGGGGGAGTCAGCGTCATGTAGCCGCTTTCTCCCCCTCTTTTCCGTCCTTTTTCACTGTGTCCTTTATTCTCTGCAAAACGCCTTCAAAGACATTCTTCATCTCAGCAATCTCCTGCACCATCGGAACTCCCTTTGAATACGCCTCGGCGATCCTCCTGTCCATCGGTATCTTCGCGAGTATCTCGATTCCCTCTTCCTCGCAGTACCTTTCCACTCCGTCATCGCCGATTCCATCTCTGTTGATTATCACTCCTAGAGGGACATTCAGGTCTCTGGCAACTCCAACTGCAAGTTTCAGGTCCCACAGGCCGAAGGGTGTGGGTTCCGTGACGAGTATGCAGAAATCGGAGCCGTGTATGGCCTCTATCACAGGGCATGATGTTCCGGGGGGTGCGTCCATTATGACCGTATCTCCTTTCGCTTCCTTCTTCGTCTCCCTTATCAGAGGCGTTGCCATTGGCTCTCCGAGGTTGAGCACGCCTTCGACGAAGTCTATGTTCCCCGCCTTTCCGAACCTTATGACCCCGAGAGGGTGTGGAACCTCGCTTATGGCCTTTTCAGGGCAGGCGTATGCGCACAACCCGCAGCCGTGGCAGAGCTCATGGAAGGTCATTGTCTTCTTTCCCAGAACCGCTATTGCATTGAACTCGCAGACCTGAGCACATATACCGCAGTTGGTGCATTTGTCCTGGTCCACTATTGGAACCAGCATGTTCACCTCTTTTTCCCCGGTGTATTCTGGCTTAATGAACAGGGCATCGTTGGGCTCCTCAACATCCAAATCCATAAGCATTGCACTGCCTGCCACAAGAGCGAGGTTGGTGGCCACCGTGGTTTTTCCCGTGCCTCCTTTTCCGCTTGCCACGACTATCTTCATGGTCTTTCGCAATCCGTCAGTGGAAAAATACTTTGCGGCGAAAAACGATGCTCGAAAAGTTTTAATGCTTCCTCTGTATGTGGTTATATGGTCTCAAAGGAAGATATCAAAAAGATACTGGATGGCTACGACAAGAAGAATTTGAGCATAGCCACCGTCTGTTCTCACAGCAGTCTTCAGATATTCAACGGAGCGCGAAAGGAGGGTTTCAGGACCATCGGCATAGCGATAAAGGAAAGGGCGAAGTTCTACGACGCATTTCCACTCGGAAGGCCGGACGAGTTCATAATAGTGGAATCCTACGACGAGATATTCGACCTTACCGACCGGCTGATAGAGGAGAACGCGATAATCGTACCTCACGGCTCATTTGTTGAATATCTGGGCGCTTCCAGATTCAAAGAACTGCCTCTCCCCACATTCGGAAATCGCAGGGTCCTAGAATGGGAATCCGATAGAGAAAAGGAAAGAGAATGGCTGGAGAAACACGCAGGTATAAAGATGCCAAAGAAGATAGACGACCCGAGGAACATTGACCGCCCCGTACTTGTGAAGTATTACGGTGCAAAAGGCGGCAGGGGCTTCTTTATAGCGAAGAACTACGCCGAGTTCAAAATGGGTATAGACTGGAACAAGAAATACTCCATACAGGAATATGTGCTTGGAACAAGATACTACCTTCACTTCTTCTACTCGCCCATAAAAGAGGATGGGTATAAGGTCTCCAAAGGCACCATAGAGATGCTCAGCATAGACCGCAGGGATGAGTCCAACATAGACGAGATTTACAAACTGGGCGCTCAGGAAGAACTGAAGAAGATGGGCATATTCCCCTCCTTCGTGGTCACCGGAAATGTCCCTGTTGTCCTCAGGGAATCCCTTCTCCCCAAGGCCTTCGACATAGCTGAAAGGGTGGTCGAGAGCTCGATAAAGCTCTTCGGAGGGATGATAGGGGCATTCTGCCTTGAGTCCATAGTCACCGACGAACTGGAGTTCAATGTCTTCGAGATATCATCGAGGATTGTGGCCGGAACAAATCCGTTCATCTCTGGCTCACCATACGCAGACCTCATCGAACCCGGGCTTTCGACAGGCCAGAGGATAGCAAGGGAGATAAGGATGGCCGCAGAGCAGGACAGGCTGGATGAGATAATCTCGTGATGATATGAGAAGGTTTCTCGTGGTCGGGCACAGGGCCGACAGCACAGGCTACTTCAAACTCGACGACCTTCCGGGCAGCGGAGGCAGGATGGACATACTGGCGATGAGCGCTTCTGCGGCCCTCTTCCTTTCCCACGGTCTACGGCAGGACACTGAAGTATGGCTCGTGCTCAACGGAGGGAGGGACGGTAAGCCGAGGACCATAAGGATGATCGGTTCTGAGGCAAGATACCTCTTTCCGGATGAGAGGAACATGGCATCCATGATAAGGAACGCGCTCATAAGATACAAAGGAAAGGGCGAGATGGAGTCCACCCCGGGCATGTACATCTCTGACATGGACCTGAAGGATGCGCTCCGCCGTGTATCCCAGGATTCAGAACTGATATACCTCAAAGAGGATGGTGATGATGTCAGGAAAACGGAGATACCGGAGAACACGACATTCGTTCTCGGCGACAGCGAGGACCTCAGTCCCGCAGAGGAGAGCTCTCTGATGACCATGGGTGCTAAGAAGATGAGCCTCGGAAAGACGCATATGCACACATGGCAGGCCATAGCCGTCATGAACTACGAACTTGACCGCAGCGCAGGTGATGGCGATGGAACTCTATGATATACTTATGTTCTCATCCCTCCTTCTTCTC
This sequence comes from Thermoplasmata archaeon, assembly GCA_027006785.1. GTDB lineage: Archaea > Thermoplasmatota > Thermoplasmata > WALJ01 > WALJ01 > JALTFR01. The sequence continues at coordinate 25,528 of JALTFR010000016.1, forward strand.
GGAGCAGGTTTCTTTTACAGAGAAGACGTCAAACACAGATTCAGAGCAGCAGGCTGGGTTTTGATGGCAGTTTACTGGCCGTTCAACGCACCTTATTACATAGGGATTGGAGACTATGTAAATACGTTCTTCTGCCTTATTGCCCTTCCTTTCTTCTTTTATCTCGCATTTCAGGAGGAGCTTTCTTTTCGCAGGAATGAGGAACATCGCGGTCTGGAATTCATCGCAGGAGCGGCATTCATTGCAGGTGTTCCGTATTATCTTCTTGAATGGTTGCCTCAGATATCCGGACCCCTAATCTACTCCGTAGCAAAACAGAGCGTCTGGCTCTTCAACCTGATGAGTGGTGAACATTTCACCGCACTGCCTCCGACATATGTGGACGGAGAGCTGGGTTCTTCGGTTCCCGAGGTGAATATACGCATAATCCTGGCCTGTACTGCAATACAGAGCATACTGATAGCGGCAGGTGTTGTCCTCGCAAATCATGGTGTGCTTCGTCAGAAAGTTAAAGCCCTTATTATGAACGTCACTGTGATATACGGACTGAACATATTTCGAAATGCGGGTGTTATGTATCTGGTCCACTACGGGATAACGGACTTCGAGACAGCACACAACACCATTGCCAAAACAGGAAGCCTCATTGCGCTCATCATACTGCTATTCATAACCTTCGAGATGATACCGGAACTGTACGATGACATAGTGTCTCTGGCTCAGCTCCCGAAAAGGCCTATCCGCTTGAGGAAGTGATGAACAGTTCCACCCGGTCCCCTTCATTCAGCCTCTCGGGAAGCGGTGTGAACCTTCCATTGACCTTCATTATCGTGACCGGCAGGGGTGCTCCGATGCCCTTAGCAAGGGAATTGCCGGTGCTGTCCTCGGGAACCTCGATGGTTCCGCGCTCCTCTCCGTTAACTGTCAGATGCACCTTCACGCTCCGCCATGCACAAGGTTTTTTAAGAATGTTCCTTCAACCCGTTGAGTAAAGACGAATCATTATGCCGAGGTGGCCCAGTCCGGCTAAGGCGGATGGCTCGAGACCATCTGGGGGCGACCCCGCGGGAGTTCGAATCTCCCCCTCGGCCTAGGCA
>JALTFR010000017.1 GCA_027006785.1 Thermoplasmata archaeon
CGTCTCCGTTGCTTGTTGCGGGTATTCCGTTGACAGTCAGAGATACCGCATCAGGTGCGTTGATGGTTATCGTGACAGTTGAGTTGTCACCGCTGACGAGTGCCGGAGCTGTTACTGATATTGCAGGTGGTGTGTTATCCAGTGTGACGGTTCTGGTTATCGTGTTGGTGTTTCCTGCTGCGTCGGTTGCGGTGAAGGTTATCGTGTTTGTTCCCTCTATGAGAGAGACGGTTGTTGTGAAGCTTCCATCTGCATAGAGCGGGACAGGCATGCCATTAACGCTCAGGGTAATTCCGTGAGCATCTTTGACCTGTCCGGTGATATCCATGCTTGGCGTTGTAACGACAGTCCTGAAGTTACTGAGGCTTATTTGTGGTGCAGTGGTATCCAGTGTGATTCCCACGGAGTAGTAGTACTCGACACCGTTTCCATCGGTAACGGTGATGGAGACAAGGTTATCGCCTTCCATGAGATTTACCGGCAGAGAGAACTGTCCGAAACGATCGGCCGTGGCAGTTGCGCCTGCAACGGAAACTTTCACGCCGGGTGCTGTAACTCCGGTTAGTGTGTACGGATTCTCATTGGTGAGGGTCGGTGAAGTTATGTACATGCCCGGTGCGCTCACGCCTTCTTCAGATGCCCCTGTCGGAGGTACAGGTGTCGAATTCGGCGGCACTCCGCCCGGAGGCTGCCCCGTCTCCGTTCCACCGGTACCGCCGCTCGTCTTGGTCTTCACATAGAAAGCCCACTGGTAATTGGCGGTGTTTCCGGCAAGGTCGGATACAGAGACGGTTACTATGTGCACACCATCCGATAATCCAGATGCGGAGTAGGACACGGAATTGTCGCCCACATTTCCATACACCATCGAACCATCCAGAAGCATCTTCACCGAGCTCTTGTCTATTCCTGCCAGATTGTCGGAATACGATGCAGATATTGTCGTGGATGCGGTGTTTATTATCTGTCCTACAGATGGTGATGGTGCACTTATAACCGGCGCCTGGTCATCATATACGAAGTTTATGCTCACTGGCTGAACCAGAGCGTATGGTGCACATCCCGGACTTACCAGAAGCAGAGTTGAGAGGGGTTCTGTGGGAGCGCTACTTCCGAAGTCCCATGCCACCTGTGCAACACTGGGTGTTCCCGCAGGAATCGTTTCATTGGTTGCTTTGAGAGAGAACGGTGAATTGGATGCAACCTGCAGGGTTGTTATGGTAAGGTCATAGAGACTTCCGGCTGCCACATCATATCCCGCCGCATTGATGATATATGGTCCTGCCGGTGGGAACATAAGAGTTCCAACCTCTGGATTGTTAGTAGTGGCTGTCTCAGTATCCGGAATTATCAGCTCGTCCGGCTCAGGGATTCCATCTCCGTTTGCGTCATAATAAACACCCATATCCACATCCTTCGCACCGCTACCGTAGAAGTACATCGAGAATTTCACACTTATGACATTCGCTGGCATGGTGAAATAGTTGTGATTGGGCGCGTTGGCCAGATACACCTCATACGAGCCACCAGTATACGGATATGGGTCCACTGGCTGCTTCGCAAATACTGTCTTGCTTGATGATGTCACCGCAGAGCCCAGACCTTTGTAGAGATTTATATTGGATGATACAGTCAGTGGCATCGAACCCGTGAGGCTGTTCGTGTAGATATCCATCTCTGTGGGTGATGTCTGCATGTATCCCATATCTCCGTGGAACTCCGTGTATGGAATGTCTCCTGTAAGCTGCCAGTTCCTGACTGCAAGCTCAAACGGCCCGTCCATCATGTCCGCATGCAATATCTCACTGCCGGGTACCAGCGTATCCGTCGCACCAACAAACTCCTTTGTCTGAGCAACCTTCACCATTGTGAACGGCCCGTATGCTCCTCCGGAGTATCCTGCCGGGTCAGGCTGTGCCTGCATGAGATACATCTCAGAGTCATCATTTGCGCCGCTCCAGTACAGCATGGTTATGAGTTTCTTATTGTCGGCAACGCTCAGTCCGCTGACATCCACGAAGAAGAACCTCCAGTCTCCTCCGCCGGTGTATTCTCCTCCGTGTATTCCCTGCATCGCACTGTTGCTATACAGTGAGGTCGTCGGGACATTTCCACCGAAGTGCACCGGGAATGTCGTGGCGGGCACATTTATAAGAACAGGTATTATTGTCCTTATCGGTGCCTTTCCGCTTCCCTGGCCAACAAGCAGAACTATGGCTCCCTGATAGGAACCGACTCCTGCATTGGTCGGAACGGATGCTGTTATGTCAACAGTGGCTGTGCCGTTAGCCGGTACTGTTACACTGGTCGCAGATTCGGAGATCCAGTTCCAGTCTGTCTTCCTGTAGAACTCCACACTAACGATGAAGTTGTACAGCTTGGGGTTGGCACCTAAGAAGAGGGCGTTGACATCATACATTGTAAGAACCAGTCCGTCATCCACTCTCTTTCCAGGGTTGTATATTGATGCCGTCACAAGATTTGCGTGCTCAAGGTCTTCGTTCATCCTGATGCGCTCTCCGGAGCCGTCATAGACTCCGGGTGTTCCCCAGTAGTATTCTATGGAGACTTTGTCACCTGGAGCGAGGTCCTTCAGAAGCGTAAGGTTTCCTGTGCTCGTATCCAGAGTGAAGTTTGTTCCGGCACTTGCTGTCCAGTCTATGGTTTTTCCGGTGCTTGCATTTGTGAACCAAACAGCGTAGGAATCAATAGGTGACTCAGTTGTTACATAGTAATCGCCTGCAGACTGGGTGACGTAAATCGTGTATGTTATGTTTATCACCTCTCCGTTGGCAAGAGGCCTTAGAGCGCCTGTTGCGTTCAGGAAGGTTATCTCTCCGGTGCTAAGGTCTATCGTGTAATTTCCTCCGGTGCTGTTATCGAGAAGCGTTCCGTTGGAGTACACGAGTATGGGTGCACCTGGTACCAGATCAACACTGTCTGGGTCCACAGGCGGTTGGATGTATGCGTGTGTCTCTCCGTTATGGCCGACTATGACAGTCTGGTTGACCACGGGTATTATCGTGGCATTGAATGCCGTCTCGTTTCCTCCATACATCGGCTTGTCCTTCCAGTCGAAGAGGTTCATGTATGGATATGCATCGGCCTGGTCCGGATGTGCCTGAGTGTCTATATACGCTGTTATCTTCATGAAGTCAGCATTGTTCCACTCTGCAGTGGTCCACAGGCTCTTATTCAGTGCTACACTGCCGTTTTCCGAGTAAAGACCGTCAGGTTTGAGAACCACCTGTCCTGCCACGGTAACAGGAAGGTCGAAGGTATAGTTTCCGGTCCTGTTGTAATATGCATCTCCTACAACCACGATTCTGTCGTTGTTGGGATCATGGTTGGTGAGTGTCATCGTAGTGGTGTCATTTTGGCCGGGCCTCATCAGGTTGATGAACATGTCATGGCTCTCTCCATCGTAGCCGCCAGGTGTCCAGTACATCCTGTCAGCGCTCACGCCGGTTGTCTCTGAGGCCATATCCACAGCCTTCGAGGCATTGACCCAGCCAGCACCCTGCTCGAGAACATCATATCCATGGTCATCACAGCTTGATGTGAGTATGTTCTTCGCAACATTGTTGGTGGGCCATGTGTTGTTGTGATTGAGATAGTATGCCTCATACTCCAGCGCAAGAACTCCTGCAGTTACAGGTGTTGCAAGGCTTGTACCTGCCCACAGGGTGACGGCACCTACACCGCTTCCAACCGAATTGACAGGTATGCCACCGACTCCGAACTCTCCTACTGCCAGTACATCGGGATCCGGTGTTCCTAGAGCGGTCGGGCCCTTGGATGAGAATGAAGCCACATCTCCATACCATGAGTCCTCAGGGAAGAAATAGTTTATCCAGTCGTTTCCTCCTGCAGCGGCATCTCCGTCATACCCGAAGAGCCACCTGTATGCCATGTTGACTCCGGCACCAACAGTGACAACACCGGGTGAGGCTCCGGGATTGCCGACGGTTCCGTATCCGAATCCCTCATTACCTGCTGCTGCTACGAAGGTCGTGTGAGGAGCATAGTTTGTCGTTATATCATAAACAAGCCTCGATGAGTAACTCCAGCCCGTATTGACAAGGCCGCCGCCGAAACTGTTACTGACTATCTGAGCCTCGTCGTCAGTTGTGGAGACATTGCCGTCATATCCCTCAACAGCGAAGTACCATGCATCGTAGCTCGCAGAGTTGTAAAAGTCACCTATACCGATTATCTTGGCACCGGGAGCGGTTCCCTGAGCGAAATTCCTCATGGTGCCCACGATATTGGATGCACACATGGTTCCATGGCTGTTTCCATAGTCGAAATCGCCAAAGAATGCAACAACATCTCCTGATGCAGGTATGAAGTTGTCATAACCGTTTCTCTCGGTATATGTTACAGAATACGGTATTGGAAGACCATACTCGTAGTCGGCTGTGATTACGGCATTGGCAGGCGGTGCATTGAGGAATCTTATCTTTCCAGTATTGAAATCTATACTGTATGTGTTCATATTGTATACCGCATAGATGTATGAATTGTTCTCCATGTCGAAGTTCAGGGTTATCGTGTTTGTCGCAGCATCGAAAGAATAGTGAAGCATTCCTGGTGCATCCGAAAGGGTCATTGCATACTCATTAGTATCGTTTCCATAATAAAGCGTCAGGTCTCTTATGGAGAATCCGAGTGATGTCAGGTATGAAACATTTACATTGTATCCGGGTATTCCTATACCATAGAATACAAAGCTGCTATCATTCAGCTGGAAAGAAGAGCCTGAAGTGATACCAGTTCCGTTAGTTACAATGTCCTGATATATCGTATCACTGTATGATGGAAGGTACTGAGGATTCGATGTTGCACTTGTGTTTATGAAGAGTTTATTCGTTATGTCGAGAGAATAGTACGGGCCAATATCCGTCACTATATCTCCGTGGGCAAGCTTTGCAGTTCCATCGGTGACGTTAAGAACCTCGCCGGTAACGCTTCCTTCGGTATTCGAGATGTAATAAAGAAGGCCTCCGGATATGTCAGGCATTCCGTCTCCATCTACATCTGCATATGCAAGCGGGCTGCTCTTGTTCACGGGCTTGTCATCCATAAAGTTTCCATCATTGTTGAGGTCGACATATACTGTATCATAAACTCCGGGTGTGGTGCTGTCCACAACGAGTATTCCGACCCTTGTTCCATACTTAGCTGTCAGATAGTCGTCTTTGGTTATTCCCAGGTGATATACTCCGCTCTTACTCACGATATGGTCGGTGGAATTGCCTATGTAGTATGTTCTCGATATGTAGCTTGAATTCACAGCCCCGCCATAGCCCATGGGGTCCACCCTCTTGCCCGGATATCCCATACCTCCGAAAGGCGTATATGTGACCGTATAAGAATCGGTTGTGCTATTATACTGGGCATGAGTTGAATAACTGGTATCCGAGTACCATGAGGACTCTCCCCATGTTGCGAATATCGGATACGGCATCCTTCCATTGTCCTGCAGAAGAAGGTTGTCCTCATTGCTCGTGAAGTAAGACATCATGAGGTTCATTGAGACAGGATCCCACATTATAGGCCAACCATAATATGGTGAAGAGGCATTCTCATCAACCGCCCACTGTCCCATCAAATCTGGATTGGCGAAGTCCACTCCGGTATCGACCACAGCCACATTCACTCCTGTTCCGTCATATCCCTTTGCCCATGCATCGGTTGCGTGCTGCTCCTGTGCTATGGCACCGTTTATCGGGCTGCTGTATAGATCGGTCTTCAGTTTGGAAGCCCCCATCTCATTGAAACCGGCAATCTCCTTGTTGAGTATGGGATTGTTTATCATAGCAGGTTTGGGCTTCTCAGTCTGATATATTCCTATGACTCCGGGAAGCTGTGCTATCTGCGGAATCTGGTCGTATGAAACCTGAAGGTTCTTCTGAACAGGTACGCTCGAAACGCTGTTTCTTACGGCTATGTGTGAGCCTGTTATCTTCTCCTTTCCAATCTCATCAGTTATTGAAGGAGAATAGTATTTGTTCAGAAGTCCTGCGTCTGTTGTAAGCACTGTTATGTCCACCGTGGCCTTTGATTTCTGAACCACCCTGTCTCTTATGGATGGGTCAATCTTCTGAAGCCACGCAGGTGTGTGGTGTACCACTCCTGAGCTTGTAACCTGCTCTGTGCTCCCTGCAGTTCCCTGTGTCGAGACCGGAACGCCATTGCTGGCGCTCGCTAGCACGCTGAAACCGGAAAAGAGCATCAGAGCTATTATTGCTACGCTCAATATCTTGCTTGCTTTTTTTCCATTCATCTGTCTTCCTCCTAAGCGTGAAATCTGTAAGTGTGGATGCAGCTGCCACTATATATAACTTGCGCTCATTAAGAGTATATTCACAATTTTCAATATTTATTTACCCGGGCATCAACCACCACATGCAGTATCCCCGGCGCATAGGACTTCACCTTTCTCTGAGTGTATCCCTCCACCCTGTATCCGTTCTCTTCCGCAGCTGACCTCAAGCGCAGTATTGGGCGCTCCCCGGCGAGTTCCTCCGGGCAGGTCTCATGGTAATGTACGGTCCCCCGCTCTTTGAGGGCGGAAAATGCGGTATCGAAGAAATGATGGGTGCTTCCGACATATCCCATTACCACTCTGTCAGCCACACCCTCGGGGCAAACATCCCTGTTGTCGCCGAGAATCGCTTCAACTATGTCTTCGACATGATTGAGCTCTATGTTCCTTTTCAGGTACTCGAAGGAGACAGGGTTCTTCTCACAGGCATATATCTTCTTAGGACGGGAGTGTACCGCCATCGGTATTGTGAAATAACCTATTCCTGCGAACATATCCACTATGGTCTCGTTATGAGATGGAATATACGCCATCCTGACCCTCTCATCTATGTTACCCGAGGAGAACATGATTCTGGATGCGTCGAACATGAAACGGACGCCGTTCTCCAGATGCACGGTCTCCGCATCATCACCGAAAAGGAACTCCATCACCGGCTCCCTGAACTCGCCCTCCACCCCCCCGACATCCTGAAGTACGGTCCTTGCACCGAGCACATCGGCATATGCCCGCGCTATCTCGTATTTCCTGTTTTCCAGAGAGGGATGCATCCTTAAAACCAGAACATCCCCGAACATCTCCCATTTTCTCGGCAAAAGAGGGTTGTCCCCCATGCCCAGAATGGCAGCGGCCTTAATGAAAGGGCTCGGCGTCCTCTGCTTGAAGACCGGTTTTTCCTGTTCTATGATACCGCCGAAGACGGATGCCCTGTCCTCGTATCCCTCTATTATTGGGATCTCTATCCAGTCGCCCTTCCTGACGAACCTTCTCTCACCATCCACGATGTGCATATCGTAAAGGCTCTTTCTTACCTCTTCGGCATCATCCTTACTTATCCTCAGCGCCGGATACACAGGCAGCGAAATTTCTGTAATAATAAAGATTGTGGTCTCCCATCAGATAATCTAATAAAAAGGATATTAAATGGTTTGAAGTGCCTTTGAATCTTTTTCCTCACCAGTCAACGCCCCATGTGGTGTCATAGGTGACGTATATCCAGTAGGCGGAGCCCGGGTTCATGGTATCATTTGCACCGAGGCTTACCATCTGTCCGGAGGTGGAGTTGTAGGTCTCCACATACTCATATGGCACTCCGGATAGCGCGTCCGATACCGTTCTGACCGTGTCGCTCGGGTAGCCCATCAGATTCCATCCCTTGTAGAGGTGCAGATAGGTTGTTCCGATGTTGTCTCCCGGACCAACGACATAACCGGATGACGTCATATGCACCCATACGCCGGCAGCGTTATCCAGTTCCGGGAATGCGAAGTTGAACTTGCTGTCTCTGTTTGCGTTATATGTCAGCCATTCCTTGTTCTGATTGTCATATACCATGGCCCTATCCCATGATACTCCGTTCAGTATCTGGTTGATTGAAGAGTGGCTACCGCTTATCCACGGGAAGGAGACCAGATTCCATCCACTGGCCAGATTCACAACAACCACCGGCTTCACCCTGAGCGTCACATAAGTCATGTCTGTAAGATTTCCCCAGTGCCCTGATGTATGATTATAAGTGTATGCTGTTACATACAGAGTGTAATTTCCCGACGGTGTTGTTATCGATGTGGATATCGTAAGATTCACATAGCTGTCGGCACCGTTTCCTGCTGGATGTACATAGCTCACATTGGTGTTGAATGAGGAGCCGTCTGGCAATCCGGATATCTGGAAGTGACCGACCTCACTTGTCCAATGGTATGGGAACCATATTTTTAAATTGTAATATGTGGAATTTCCGGCATATATGGTCCTTTCACTCTGCACTGAAACAATCCTGAATCCTATGTCATGTATGAAGTCATAGGCATTTGGCACACCCCAACCCGTCGGATGGTCATAACCCTGTCCTGCATTAACATCGCTGTTTCCTCCCTGAGTCACATCAAAGAATGGTGGGTTGGAGCCATACATGTTATTGTGATAGTAATCATAGGCCAGAAGATATATCGTCGGAACGAAGAAGCCGAAGCCATATATCGTGGAATCAGAGGTGCTTGAGCCTTCACCATCATAGTATCTTCCAGCATAGGCGGCCATCTCTGCGAACATCCCAGCTATCAACGGACATGAGAATGAAGTGCCACTATAGTCTGTGTTCCAAGCGTTGTTTCCGCTTCCGTCGCTTATGTAAATCAGTGTGTTGGTACCCATTGTAGATATATCTGCAACAACTCTTCCACCCTGACCTGAGCCTATCGTAATATTCTGCCACCAAGGTTCAGGATATTTTCCACTTACGCCGGACTGAGAGCCGGACCACGCGGGTTCACTGCTCCTTGGGTTACTTACATATGTGTTGTAGGCCATGGTAGCTCTATCATCTATGTTAGAATCATCCACACCATTAGGATGGGGCTCAGTTCCACCTATTGCGAGGAATCCATAACCATCATAGGTTGCTGTTGCAGGAGTGGTTGCAGTATCCTTCCCGCTGTCGCCTGTGGATGCGAGAACTGTAACTCCCAGAGCGTTCAAGGCCTCAACATCTGCCATTGTTGTAGCATCGACTGCAGTCTCAGAGTTATAACCCCAAGAATTGCTCACTGCCACAAGAGTAGAATTGTGTGCCAAGGTATCGAGTATGTAGTTGTAATTGTCAGCTGGGAAGTTTTTGAATGAAGAATCCGAATACACACACACCGTTGTAACACCGGGCGCCATTGTACCTACCATCTCAAGGTCAAGTTCATTTTCAATAGAAACGCTGCCATCGGTGTTGCTCCCGGGCTTCACACAGTCACTTTCAGTCCCGTATCCCCATATGTGCGACATTACACCCAAGTTCTGTATCCATGTGGGTATGCTGTGCTGGTAGTAATAATTCACTGCCGATGGGTCATAGGGTGCCTTCTCGGTTTTGCTTATTAATCCTGTGGAACCTTCCCATAGAACCGTAGCAACCGTAAGTCCTGTTGCGAATATGTGCTTGTCGCTTGCAGAGCCATCTGAGGTGTCATTGTAAAGCTCGAAGACCCTGTCCATTTTTGCAATGTCCGCACCGGTGCAGTAATCTGTGCTGCTCTTGGTGTAATAGTTCATGTGCGGGAGGGGCGCATTGTTAGTACCGCTTATTCCGTTAAGATAGGGTATTAGGTTGCTGGGCATCTCTAGAGGCTCTATAGCTGCATAATACACCGACCTCGTGCCTACTCCATCACCCTTGAAGTCGGCGAACTTCGTGTGGAAAACCCGCTCTATGTTGCCAACTGTATCAACTATGGATATCGCATTTCTGAGCTGCCATGTGTGCTCTATGTGTATGCCGTTGTTCTGGAGCCACTCCACAGTTGCATTGTAGACATCCGGGTTTGGTCCATAGGTCTCATTCAAGTCGTCCCATGTCATGAACTTCTGATAATTGGGGGAGTTCGGGTCGTTCACTTCTGCAAGGAATTCCTTCAACTGGTCGTTGTTCCTCCATGCAAAACCTATCACTATGCCTATTTTCTGGCTCTCGTTGGTGTATCCTATGAAGTTATCGTTGTTTATGACCGAGGGGTCGTAGCTCTTCTCGAAGGATGTCATTGTGCCGAGAACAAAGCCGTTGCTGGCAACTATGGGGGCATTGCTGCCCGTGAGCGCACTACCCGCAAGAAGAGCACTCCCCGGCACAAACATCACCAATGCCATAAGTATGGCAATTATTGCAAGTATTCCGCTTCTTTTATGCATGCTTCCTCACCTTCTCTCTTTAAGGTACTTTTCTAATCATATATGCAGCATATAAAGTTTTCGCTAAAATGAAGCAATAAAGAATTTTATATTTGATATTTGTTGCTTCGTTTGACTTCATATACATATGTTCTGTTAAACAAAATCTGAGATGAAATCGGGAAAATAACCCAAAATCTACTTATAGCACGTAAAGAATTGACAAGTATGAAGAAGGCCCTTCTTATAATCTCCGCCGCCATAGTTCTTCTTCTCACTGCTTTTCCAGCAGCCAATGAATCTGCGCCCCCTGCCACAGAGAGCCAGTGGACCATCATGATATACATGGGTGGAGGTTATGACAACAACATTGCAGATGCCCTGCCATATGATCTCGCAGAGATTGAAAGAGCAGGCTATCATAAGGGCTTTAACATAGTCGTGCTGAAGGATGGTGTGGACTATGGTGACAGCCAGTGCCTTGTGCTAATAAAGGATGGCCTTTTTCAGGGTGTTCCTCTGAACTCCATTGACCCCTCTTGGGGCACCGAACTTGAGATGTCAGACCCACATGTTCTCATGGAATTCGTGGATTGGAGCCTGACGCAATACCCTGCAAAACACAGCATGCTCGTGCTATGGGGGCACGGGAGGGGATGGATGGGCATGCCCGATGATGAAGGGAATGGGGTGATGAGCATTGAGAACCTCTCTCTCGCCATGAAAGAAGTGGATGAAAGGCACGGTAAACTGGACGTTGTAGGTTTCGACCAGTGCAACATGGCTATGTTCGAGGTGTTCTATCAGATTTCTCCTTATGCCGATTATGCGGTTGCATCGGAAAAAGAGGAAGATATTGCAGGATGGCCTTATGACAGACTCCTCTTGCATATCTATTCCATGGATAATCCCGATGGAAGAAATGTCTCTATGCAGGTTGTCAGAGATTACGTCTCATGGGCTGCGAAGAACAGCCGTTACTCCGCGACTATGAGCGCTCTCAACCTGACAAGGCTGAATTCCCTCTCCGTGCCTCTGTCCGGATATGCCAGAACGCTCAGGCATATGCTGCCGTATTACAAGGAGAACATAACGGTGGCGAGGAGCAGGGCGGAGAGCTATGGGGCCCTCCCATATCCGTATGACCTGGTGGATCTGACAGAAAAAATCGATGAGAATATAGATTTTCCTCCACTTGAATATGCCGGAGAGGCCCTCATAAAAGGGGTGGAAAACTCGGTTATCCTTGAGATGCATCACACAAATAAGTCCGATATGAGCGTTGAAGAAGCACATGGCATAGGCATATGGTTCCCGGGCTACGGAAGCAGAGCGGACTACGATAAGTTGCGGGCATACAATACCGGATGGAGCCTTTTCCTAGAGGACTATTTTTCGGCCGTTCAACCTGAAGAGCGGGGCCCAATATACCTGAATGTGAAGGAAGAGGATGCAAATTCGGATGGAGCGAATGAATCCTTCACAGTGAGCGCTCATGGAAACGGAACCCTTGGGATTGAGATATACGAAAATGGCCGCCTTATGAAATCCACACAGGGACATTGTTCCGCAGAACTTGGGTTCCAGTGGGGTGCGGGTTATTTCACTGTCGTAAGCTATCTGCTCAACGGAACATCCATAGAAAACTTCAGAACATCCACAGGCATCATCGAGAAAAATTTCATCCTCTCCGGCGAGCTGAATGATTTCATGGGGCAACCCTCTGAGGCACTGGTTGAGCTGAGAACCTCATCCGGGAACTTCAGCACAGAGGCCAGAGGTCACTATATGCTGAAATTGAAGGCACCTGAGGATTTTATGCCCGGGGAGACAGCCACACTGAGTGTCTGCTCTGGAGGCACTTGCCAGCAGAGAGAGATCGTGATGAACGGGAGCTCGCTATCAGAGAATTTTCATGTTAGTGGCTCACCGGGATGGAGCGCATATCTCGCGGGATTTTCCGTGTTTGTTGCGGGTGTTATCGGATATGTGCTTCTTTTCGATAACACAAGGGCCCAAAGAAGGGCGAAAAGCTTTAAAAGAACGAGAAAGTTGAAGAGAATCAAGAAGGTGATATGGGTGAAAGAAATGACCGACCGTCAGGAAGAGCTAAAAGAACTAAAAGATGCCCTGGAAATGGCCAGGAATGGTCAGGGTAGAACCATTTTCCTGACAGGAGAGGAAGGTGTCGGAAAAAGGACCCTGATGGAGAAGTTCAGGCAGGAAACAGGTGTGAAATCCGTATTCTATGAGTGCAGGGGCTCCGACAATGTGGAGCCTTATGAACCGGTTAAAAAAATAGTTGCAATGCTGAAGGATATGGGAATGATCAAAGGTGACACCTCTGCATTGTTCTCAAAAGGTAGCAGGGAGGAGATATTCGAATCCGCATTCCAGATGGTCAAAGGAATATCATCCGATGATGCATTTCTCGTCGCAGTATTCGATGCCCAGTGGCTGGACGCTGAGAGCATAGAACTCATAAAATATGTTGCAAGAGGGCTTTCTGAGACAAAAGCACTTTTCATAATCTCCGCTCCACAGGAGGAACTTGAAGACAGGAATGGGGCTCCGCATCCGCTCAACATGATGCTTATGGAACTGATGATGGAAGGAAGGGTGAGAATGGTAAAACTTGAGCGCTTCAACCCGGAGAAAACCGGGGAGATGCTCAAAAACATCCTTGGAAAGGATATTCCTCCCGAATCAGTTGAAAAGATATATGAGATGACAAAAGGACTTCCTCTGATGATACAGGAGGTGGCCATTACAATAAAGAAATCTGGTAGTGACCTGGAGGACCCCGACAATCTTGAAATCGAGGTCCCTTCAACAGTCAAGGAGCTGGTGGCCAGAAGACAGTCGAAGATGGACGATGAAGAGAGAGAGGTCGCCGGATGGGGGGCGGTACTGGGAAACTCGTTCAGATACGAGGAATTGAGGGAGCTGAGCAGCGTCGAGGACCTGGACAAGGTACTTTATTCGCTTATCGAGGACCGCATAATCGTGGAAGAAGGGGGAATCTACTCATTCGACCATCCTGAGATAAGGAATGGCATTCTGGAGTCTCTCGGAGACCGAAGAAAGGAGATGCATTTGAAGGCAGGAAATATGCTGGAAAGGCTCGGGACCACAGACTATGACCTTGCGTACCAGTTCTGCGAGGCCGGCGATGGAGAGCGCTGTGTGAGATACTCTCTTATGGCTGCTGAGGATGCCGAGACAACCTACGCATATAAGAGTGCAATAGAGTACTATGAAAAAGCGCTGAAATTCCTGAATGAAGGAAAAGCACCGGAAGTTTATCTCAGCATGGCCACAGACTACAATAACCTGATGAAATATGAGAAAGCCATAGAATGTGCTGAAAAAGTGATATATTCTGAGGCGCCAGAGGAATATAAATACAGAGCATACAGCATCATCGGAAGGATACACCTTGAGAACCAGAACTGGGAGGAGGCTCGCGAGATGTATGAAACGCTCATGAAGAGCCCGGACACCTCCATGAAAGTTGACGCATATCGCGGAATGGGCAAGATATACTGGAGGCTCGGAAAACACGAACTCGCACTTGAGAACCTTGAGAAGGCGATATCTCTTGCAGAGAAGATGGACGACATGCTCCTTGCAGGGAGCATGAAAGTTGACCTTGCAAACATATACAACGACAAGGGAAATCACCAGGAAGCTGAAAAACTATACCTTGAAGCCATAGATATAATGAAGAAACAGGGGGCTTTCCTTGAACTTGGTAGAATATACAATAATCTGGGAGAGGTTTACAGGTATGCGGACAAAATAGATAAGGCGGTGGATGCCTATCAGAAATGTATAGAATACTCCAGGAAGAGCAACAGCATCAACATATATGGATACGGAGTCGAAAATCTGGGGATAACCTATGCTTCGCTGGGAAAAGTGAAAGAGGCAAAGAAATATCTGGAAGAGGCGCGCAAAATATTCAACAAAACCGGGAATAAGTATATGATATCCGGAATCTACATGGCATACGGAATGATATACAAGAAAGAGGGAAGATGGGACGAGGCAGATGAGAGCTTCACTATCTCTGAAGAGATGCTGAAAGAGATAGACATAAAATACGACCTCGCAATAAGCTATCTGGAACATGCGAGAATGCTGAAAGAGAAGGGCGACGGTGAAAGAGCTCTGGAGATGTACGATAAAGCCAGAGAAATATTCGAAAGCATCGGCTCTGAAGACCACCTGAGAAAGATAGGAGAAGAAACGGAGGCTTTGAGGTGATAGCATGACGAGCGAGATAAGCAGGAAGATCTACGAAATAATGGCCAGAGAAATGGGGCATCTCGGAAAATTCATCGTTGAAAAGCAGTGCAAGGACCTCGGTATTGATCCTGATGAAATAAGGGAATCCGACCTCCCACGGGTTTCGAATGCGCTCAAAAACGTTATGACATCCTTCGCAGGCGAGGATAAAGCAAAAAAGATAGCTATGGAAATAAAAAGATTGAAAGAATAAACTTAGTCACAACTCAGCGCTCACTTTGCCACAAAGATGTGGTATTTCTGCTCCGGCTCCGAGAGTTCCTTCATTATCCTATCAACTATCAGTTTTTCAGGGTGGTGGAGCGCCGGAACTCTGCTCTTTATATCCTCGAAACTCTTAAAGGGCTGCTTTTTTCTTTCATCTATTATGGTCCACATGGTCTTCTTTCCAAGGCCGGGCAATAGTTCGAGAGTGTGGAATTTTGTCGTGAGGGGGAGGGCCTCATTGAAGAATTTCACGAACCTTTCTTCGTTGTTCCCCACTATTTCCTCCAGAACATACGGTAATTCGCCCTGTGCAGCCGATGTAAGCTCGTCATAGCGCACCCTTTTCTTAACATGCTGGATATGTTCTCTTTCCTCCACGTTCTTGCCTATGTAAACCCGATCACCTGCGATAAGACCCGCATTCTCTTTCGGTATGAGCTCGAATAGCTTGAATTCGGATTCACCCACAGCATAAGCTATCGGTTCTTTCTTGAACTTCCGGCTGTCCGGATGCCCGTGAGGCAGGTAATCTAGGATATAGGCATATTCCTCCATGAATCCACCTCAGATATACTTCCTCACGACTTCGAGTATGCCTTCCATCTGAGACATCTGCAGAACTATCTTGTCCGTTGCAAAGATGGCCCTGACATCATCAGGATGTGTGGGCAGCAGGTCCACTATTCTGGTGGCATAATACTCATTGATGCCGTCTATCTGAAGGAGCTCCTTCTTAAGCTTTCTGGCCTTTTCCGGGTCAAGACGGGCAAACTGCTGAGCGTGCTGGAGCGCGAGCTGCTGCTCGTAGGTCAGCTCTCTCTCTTCCACTGCCTCTTCCAGCATCTTTCTGGCTTCCGGAAGTGTCACGTAAATCTTCTCTTCCTCGTCGGCCATCAGACCTTCACCTTCCTGAGATGTTCTCTCCTGACGATTATCGTCTTAATAGCATTTCCTACCCTTACCTCTACAACATAGGCGTTGCCCTGCATTCCCTTCACCTCTCCCGTGAGGCCGTGGAACCTTCTGTGCGGCATCCCCCTGTGGACAGCCGGGTCTATCACTATGTGTGCTTTCTCGCCAACCTCGAAGGTCTGCAGCGAGCGGGTTATCGGGCTCATCCCGCGCTCTCTGGGATGCTTGGTCGTTATACCGCGTGTTTTGGCCCTCAGGCCGTGGGACATCTTCACCATTTTTATTCCTCCTTTTCCTGGATTGCGATCACATCGAGTTCAAGGACCTTACAGCCGGTTCCGAGCGCAGATGCAAGGCTCGGCTCGGTGCGTCCTTCGTCACCGTGCATCAGCTCCTTTATATAAAGCCCTGCCTCGCCTCTTACCTCTATCGAGGCTATGGGCCCTTTCTTCTCGAGGAGCCGTATTTCGAAGACCCTGCGCTCCCTGACCAGATCCGCCCTTCTGTGGGCGACCCGCTGGGGTGTGCGCTGGGCTATCGTAGTGCGAAGCATTTGCAGGGCCTTTTTAAGCTTTTCTTCTTCAACGTCCTCTTCGAGTTCCACTCTCACCACATAGGTCTTCTCAGCTCTGGAGGCCTTTATCCTGCGCACTTCGGCCTTTGATGAGTATCTCAAGCCTTCAACCTCAACCTTTCCCGATGAATTTATCCGCTCCGCCATTTCCTCAAGGTCGAATTCCCGTTTCTTCGGTGATTTCAGTTCGAGAACGAAGGGGCGACCGGTTCCTAGCATGAGGGCATCTATGTCCTCCCTGCCCATTCCGTGAAGTGCGTGCTCCTCTGCTCCGCTTATCTCCATGAAGGGCGCTGCGATTATCTCCTCCACGCTTTCGGGATACATCTTTCCCGTGTAGTTGCACTTCTCGCACCCTTTTCCATGGCAGTATCTGCATGGCCACCTTGTCTGAGGTATGCCCCTTACGAGTTTCCGGTACCTGCCGTATATGAACACAGGGTTTATCTGAACGCTTATGTCGTCATATCTCGTATCATAGAGTATCTCCACATCCGGATGCTCCCTTGAGAAATTCTTGCCGCTTATTCTCTCCAGTTCCTTCCCCAGTTCCCTGTTGAACTCCACCTTTATGCTCTCTCCATTGAGCCCGTATGCCTGCCTTATCTCCTCTTCCCTGTCCAGTGTCTCCCTGTCGAAGCGCGAACCTATCAGGAATGTTGAGAATTCAATGTCTTCGAGGGACTCCATGACCCATTTCGCCTTCTCATGAAGGTTTTCAAAGGCATCTCCGCACAGGAAGCATGATTCCTTTCCTTTGTTTATGCCGAGTTCGGCCCTTATCTTTCTTCCCCTTTCTGGATTGTCTATTCCGTGTAGCCAGTCCGAGAAAAAACGCCCTAAACAGCGGTCACAGAGCCCCATCTCAATGAGGGGCATGGCCTTTTCATGCATGGGAGCACCTAATCAACGAGTTTGGCGTATCCTATCAGGCGCCACTTGTTTCCTATCCTTCTTCCAATCGCTATCTGCTCCCCTTCCAGCGGGCAGACCGGCAGTTTTAGCTTTACTTCCGCATAGTCCTTTCTTGCGCTCTTTACCATCCCGACCGTTATCATATTGCCAACATTCAGCATGAGCATTTCGTTTGTCTTTATGTCCTGAACGTCCATCTCCTTCTCAGCGCCTATGACCTTGTCGAGAAGGTGAAGTTCAAGCGCCATACTGTCCCTGACCTCAGGAAGCGTACCGGGCAGTCCCATTATCTTCCCCGAAAGGTTGTCCGACTTGGTGAGAGCTGGATCCAGAGCGGTTCCCACTCCGAGAAGCCCCCCTGCATGGACCTCGTCATAGTCTCTTCCTCCCGAGACTATGCTGGTAACCTTCGTCATTATGGGCTCCTTGTACTTCTCAGGATTCTGTTTGTTTCCCAGCCCGGGAACAATCTCAACCTCGTCTCCGACCTTCAGCTTTCCCCTTATAAGAGTTCCTCCCAGCACTCCTCCCTTTATCTGATCTATGCTGTCTCCCGGCTTATTTATGTCAAAACTTCTGACCACATACATGAGAGGTGGCTTGTCCAGCTGCATATCTGGCGTCGGGATGTATTTCTGTATGGCTGCAAGCAAGACATCGATGTTCGCCCCGTGCTGAGCGGATATCGGTATTATCGGAGCATTCTCCGCCACAGTTCCCTTCAGGAACTCCTTTATCTCCTGATAGTTCTCCTTCGCCCTCTCGGGAGTGACAACATCTATTTTGTTCTGGACCACGATTATGTTCTTTATTCCGGATATCTGGAGCGCCATGAGGTGCTCCTTTGTCTGAGGCTGGGGACATTTCTCGTTGGCAGCAATGAGGAGCAGAGCACCATTCATCATGGAAGCGCCGGATAACATGGTCGCCATGAGCGATTCATGCCCCGGTGCATCGACAAAAGAAATTGCTCTCTGAAATTCGGTCCTTGTTCCGCAGCGCGGGCAGATGGCCTTGTTGGTGTAGCCGTGGGGCTCTCCGCATTTGGGACACAAATAAACCGGAGCGTCGGCATATCCGAGCTTTATGGTTATGCCTCTCTTGAGCTCCTCGGAGTGCCTGTCCGCCCATTCCTCGGTGAGAGCGTATGTCAGGGTAGTCTTGCCATGGTCCACATGGCCGACCATCCCGATGTTCACCTCGGGCTGCTGAGGGACCTTCATTTACTGGTTCTCCTCTTTCTCGGCCATCAGATCCTGTATGCTCTTCGGGCCGTATTTCGTTATCTTCATGTTCACCTGAACAACATCAGGTCCTATGGTATTGCCCCGGATTGTCTTCTTACGCCTCTGACCGGGCATCTTGGGGTGAAAACCGACTCCTCCTCTCAAAAGTATCTTCCTTCTCCTCGGCCCCGGCAGGCTCTTTCTCATTGGCGTTCCTGCCTGATCGCTTCCTCCGGTTATGAGGAGCTTGTAACCGGGAAGGTCCACGAATATGCCATCCACAACATCCCCTATCTTCTTTCCGATAAGGGAGTTTGCATACTGCCCTTCTATCTCCTTCTGGAAGGATTTTCCGGTCTTCACATCGTTGATAACAACCTTGAACTGCGCCATATTTTCACCTTTTGGGATTTCTCACTCATAATCGGGGGGTTTATAAGTCTTGCTCTTATTTGAGATACAATTAATCGGGGAGGAGACCGAAGGGTTTATAACAAATAGGAGGATAATCTATGGATAGCTACACAGGGGTATAGTATATGTCAGCGTTCGGTTCCTCAGGCGGCAAGGTCGATAAAAAGGCGGAGAAGATAAGGAAAGAAGCCCAAGAAATGATCAACGGAGCAAAGGCCCTTCAGGTCAAAGGAAATAAGGAAAAAGCAGCTGCCGAATACCGAAGGGTCATCCGCTTTCTCAGAAATGAGAGTGAGAACGTGAGAAAAAATCCTCAGCTCTTCTCCGGGATATATACGGAGGTAGCACAGGGTTTCTATGGGCTCGACGAAACCGACCACGCACTTGAAACGGTTGAAAAAGCCCTCACTCTCGATGAGAACAACATAGATGCATGGCGTCTCAAAGCGAGCATATATGTCTCAATGAACACGATGAACGAATATGCCCTCCTGTGCCTCGACCATGTCCTGAAACTGAAACCCGACGACAAAAAGGCTCTTGTACAGAAAGCCAATGTTCTGAGGGTAGTTGGAAGAGAGAATGAGGCCCTTAAGGTATATGAGACACTGATAGATAAGGACCCTGCAAATGCCATGAAATATCTGGACCGCATGCTGAAGATAAAACCTGATGACCCGAAGATATGGATAAAGAAGGGGAAGGCCCTTCTAAAGGTCAAAGACAAGAAAGGTGCGCTGGAAGCTTTCAAAAAGGCTTATGCCCTTGAACCGAACGACAAACTTGCTGACATCATAATGAAGATGGACCCGGACAGCCCGGACCTACTGATAAAGAAGGGAGAGAAACTGGAGAAAGAGGGAAAGCTTCTGGAAGCGGCGGAGATCTATGCTCAGATAATCGAAAAGGATCCATCGAAAATAGAGCTTCTTGACAGGATTATAGAGAAAGAGCCCGAGAACCCTGAACTTCTCTACAGAAAGGCAGTGTTCCTTGAGAGGTCTGGAAACGCCGATGCTGCTGTGGAGATATACGAAAAACTTCTTGAGATCGACCCCGGTAACCTTTCCTATTATGATAAGATGCTGAAGTACAGGCCCGATGACCCGGACATACTGCTTGCAAAGGCCGAGGCGCTCTATTCCAAAGACCGCTTTGAAGAGGCACTTCCCATATTCGAAAAGATGGTGGAGCTTTATCCGGATGACGATACTATGTGGTATAACCTGGGTGCAAACCTTATGGCCATGGGACGGTATGAAGATGCGATTAAGGCGTTCAATGAGGTTACAAAGAGGAATCAGGACGATGTCATGACATGGCTTAGCAAGGGGATATGCTTCTACAAGACCGGAAAGGTGGATATTGCAATAAACTCTTTCAATCAGGTAATAAGAAGAGACCCCAGCATGGACTTGGGGTGGTACTATAAGGCGAAACTTGAGGCCATAAAAGGAGAGAACCCGCAACTCATAAAGACCTTCCTTAAGAGGGCGGTGGAACTCAACCCGGACAACAAGGAAAAGGCGAAAGAGGACGAGGATATAATGAAGTACTCGGACCAACTGGGTGAAATACTTGGTTGAGGCCGAAATAGACCTCCAGAAGGAATATGAACGGCTGCAATCCGACCTTGGTATGCTTGGCCTATCATGTTACGAGATAAAGACCTATCTGGCTCTTGTGATGTACGGTTACGGAGATGCAGACACCATTGCAAAGGTAGCAAAGATTCCCAGAACATCGTCATACAAGGTGCTGGCATCACTTGAGGAGAAGGGTTTCGTCATTAGTGCTGAGGGGAGGCCCAGGCTGTATCGCCCGGTATCTCCGGAAACCCTGAAAAAGAGGTTTGTTGGCCTGATAGAGGATACTTTCGATAAGATATCTCTTCTGCAGGACATAGTGAGGGAACATGGAATACCCCAGATAGTCTATACTATCACGGGAAAGGAACGAGTTCTTGAAAAGATAGGAGAGATCCTCGACACCACGGAAACAAGGTTCCTGATATCCACACCGGCCATAAGTGAGATAAGAGATACCCTTAGCAAGAACTTCAACTCTGCACTCAGCAGAGGCGTGGAGATAAGTGTCATAACCGAGCCCTTTCAGAAATCGCCTCCCAGCACAAGGGTCTTTCACAAAAAAGGATTGATAGCAACCGATATAATAAGTGACGGGAAAAGAGCGCTCCTCGCCTCGCACGATCTAAGCGCCTGCGGCTATACTGACAACCCTGAGCTCGCAAACCATCTTGAGAACTTCATAAACATGATGATAGAGGAATGATTATTTTATGTATTTCCTGAACGGGGCGAGGAAGAGTATCAGGACGGGGAATATTTCCAGCCTTCCGGCCCACATCTCGATTATAAGGACGATTTTCTGATATACTGGCATGAAAGGAGAGGTTATGCCCACGCTCAGGCCCACATTTCCCTCTGCAGAGGCTACCTCGAAGAGCGAGTCCACAGCACTGTGCCCAGAGAACATGAAAAAGAGTGCGCCGACAACAAGTATCGTTAGATACACCCAGGCATAGAGAGCAACGGACTGGAGTTCTTTGTCAGAATAGACCTTTCCTGCCATCTTGAACCTGACGATAGCATGCTCCGGAAGAAGCGCTCTCTTTGCTGTCCACCACACGGCATATATCAGTACTGCAACACGTATCAATTTCAATGCCGATGCTGTTGAACCGTATCCCCCTCCGAATATCATCAGCAGTGTCATCATGAACTTGGAGAACTCGTTCCACTTCGATAAATCCACCGTGGCAAAACCTGTTCCGGTAAGTGCGGAAATCGTCTGAAAGAAGGCTGCCTGCATACCCGGTGCGGAAATCTTTCCCCAGTACATGCTGAGGTATATTGATATACTAAAGAAGAAAATTATAAAGAACATGGTGCTTATCTCCACATTTGAAAGAAAGACCTTTATCTTTCCACTTAGAAGCTTGCTGTGCAGAACAAAAGAGATTCCTCCAAGAAGCATGAGCACCATTATAACATCCTCGTACAGCGGATTTCCGTAGGCCCCTATGCTGGCATTCTTCACCGAAAACCCCCCTGTTGCCATGGCTGTCATGGACTGATTGAGGGCATCGAATCCGGGCATTCCCAGGGCCATCAGTGCAAGAGTTCCTGCAAGAGTGTAGCCGAGATATATGAGCCATATCTGGCGCGCTGTGCTTATCACGCTGGGAACTATCCTGTCGGAGCGGCCCTCCGCTGAGTAAAGCTTGTGCGCAACGGTTCCTGAACGCCTTATGAAAACTGTAAGGAAAAGCACTATGACACCGACGCCTCCAATCCACTCGGTAAGGGAGCGCCAGAAAAGGATGGATTTCGGAAGTATCTCAACATTTGTATACATTGTTAGGCCGGTAGCAGTGTATCCGGACATGGATTCAAAGAAAGCATCCACCGGAGACAGGCCATACACTGGACTCACAAGTTCTCCAGCGAGTACATATGGTATTGCACTCACAAATGGAAGGACCAGCCATATGAATGCGGATAGTACGGTTGCGCTCCCGAGATCAAGTTCGCGCTTGTGAAAGGTCTTGGTGAATCCTATTCCGAATATCAGAGAGGCAATGGCCGGCATATAGAAACAGTATGCGAGCATGGCGTTATGATCCATGAACTGGGCTATGGCCGCAGGTATGAACATCGGAACCCCGCCTACAATCAAGATCAGACCGAAATAGTGGAAAAGTATGGATACTGCGCTGTAATGCCTCAGCTTCTGACGGAGATTCTCCATCCTATCCTCGTTGCTTCCCTTTACAAAATAGAATATCTGACCTGTCCTCGGGGACTTAGATGCCAAATTTAAACCTCTTTTTTCCGTTTATGAGCTCTTTCACCTCTGCCACGGAGTTTGTCCTTGCCAGTATCGTCACAAGGTCATTTGAGCGAAGAGTGGTGTTCTCGTCTGGAAATATGGTCTTGTCCCCTCGTACGATTGAAAGTACATGCACACCTTTGGGAAAGCCTGCGTTCTTTATCCTCGTGTTTGCAACGGGAGAGTGCTTCTTTATCTGGAGCTCGATTATCTCTGCCTTTCCGCCTGCTATCGTCAGAACCGTGCGCTCTTCCGTTATCTCGTTCTTTATGTAAAGAGCCGATGCACGGGTGGTGCTGACGGTGGCCTTTATTCCGAGGGTTGTGAAAACAGCCTCGTTCTTCGGGTTGTTTATCCTCCCAACCACTTTCGGAACGTTGAAAAGCTTCTGGGCCAGCTGGCATACGATGAGATTCACCTTGTCGTCCCCGGTTACGGCAAGCAGGGCATCCGCCTTATTAACCCCTGATTCCTTCAGATATTCTATGTCTGTTCCATCTCCTTTTATTACAAGAGCATCGTATTCCCTTGTTAGAAGATTGCATGTCTCCTCATCAGTATCCAGAATAACGACATCATGGCCTTCGGGAAGCAGAAGTTCGGCTATGTCTCTTCCGACCCTGCCTCCTCCAACGATAACGACATACATTGAGTCACCTTCTTCGGTAAAGGCATTCCTGCATATAGATTTTTCCTGTTATTCGGAGTAAAATCTCTTATCGAAAATCCTGCCCGTATCGAGTTCTGCCACTGTGACAACACCGGGAATCGGTTTGAAATTGTTCATCTTCTGATACTCTGTCTGGGACTGCCATGTTGATGCGTTTATAACCCCTACTCCTCTGTAATTGAATCTGGCATAGGAATGAACGTGGCCTGTTACGAATATGTCGGGTATCTCGTCAATTACCATGTAGTCCGTCTGCTCTGGAGCAAGAGGTGTCGAAGCCCCGTATAAAGGAGCGATTATCCTCGATTTCAACATCCTTCTGAGGGCCTTTGTCGGGTCTTCGTAACTGACACCCGGCAGGTTGCTGATGAAATCATTTATGCTCGTGCCATGATAGACCAGAACCTTTACCCCGCTTAACTCTATAAGGCTCGGGCTTCCTATGAATTCGACGTTTGAAGATGAGAAAAGAGATGTTATATCCTCTCCAAATGCAGGCTGAGGCTCTGCCGGACGCACAAAATCATGATTTCCGGGTGAGATTATAACCTTTATCCTCTCAGGTATATTCTCCACGTATTTTGCAAGTGCCTCATATTGCTCGTATATGTCACTTATCTCCAGATCCTCCTCCTGATGAGGATATATTCCGACACCGTCCACCACATCGCCTGCCATCACGAGATAGGCAATTCTGCGTGCATCCGGGTCGTCGCTGGCCAGCCACTTAATGAATGACTCCCATGAATCTCGCAGGAATGTGTTGCTTCCTATGTGAATGTCTGATATGAAAGCTGCGCTCACCTTCTCTTCCGAGCGATTTGGAGTATGTATCGGTATGTCCGGCCAGTATATGCTGTCCGCAAACATGGATATTCCGTTCTTTCCTTTTGGCCTCACTGCCCTTCCCTGCACGGCTATTACTTCGTCCAGAATCAATTTCTCCGGAAGGTTCTCCTTTCTGAAGAACACCCTGGCAGAACCGGTTGGGTCCTCTATGAGTGCCACGGTTCCTCGAGGTGTGTCGTGAAACTCTGTCACCATACCTATGACCGAGACGGTGTTTCCCTCCATCCTCGGGCTTGAAAGGGCCTCCATATCAACAAGTCCTCTTACCCTGATGTCTCCACGGAATATCTCCCTTATCTTGCGATATCTGTCTTGAAATGTCAGGACAAAGCTCTCCACCTTGGCCGTGGACCTCGAGTTTCCGGTGACGTCCATGAGCACCACCGGTTCGGTTGCTTTTATTTCCGGAAGCATTCTCAGAGACTTGATAGTTCCTGTATCCACTGTCCTCTCAGTCCCCTCATTTCGAATCTTCTTTTCGAACAGGGAGCGCACCCCGTCCAGACCGAGTATGCCCGGATTTTCGATACTCCCTATTATCTCCATAACCTCGTCCTCGCCCTCTACCTCTTTCTCCATGTACTCAAGTGCGTCCGGGCTCAACAAAAGGCCTCTTTCCGCAAGTATCCCGAGAAGTGCATCTCGCCTCATCCGATGTCCTTTGGATACCCCTTTTAAAAAAGTTTTGATGTGCCTTTCGGAGAATCTTTTAATGTGACCCCGCAATGTCGCTTCATGCGAATCATAGTCTTCGGAGCGGGTGCTCTCGGTTCCATGCTTGCTGCGCTTCTTTCAAGGCAGAATGAGGTCTATATGGTGGGAAGAAAGGAGCATGTGGATATGGTGAAAGAGAACGGGCTTTACATGGATGGTCTGAACGAGGGAAAATATGCTCCTCTCGCAGGTGAAAGCCTTGAAGACAGCCCATTCTACCCGAACTGGATAATACTCACGACAAAAGCGTATCAGACCCGTGAGAGCGGAGAGGAGATACGTGATAGATTTCCCGGCGTACCTGTGCTGTCCTTCCAAAACGGTCTTGATAACGAGGAGATGCTCAGAGACATGGGCATAGATGCCGTTGGAGGCGTCACATCGCATGGAGTCACTTTTCTGGAGGCCGGAAGGATAAGGCATGCAGGAGAGGGAAGAACGGCAATAGGAGAACTGGACGGAAGGTCGTCCATGAGGGTGCGTGCCCTTGCATATGTGCTTTCTGAGGCAGGGATAATAACAGAGGTGAGCGAGAACATCATCGGTGAGATATGGCTGAAAGGAGCGGTGAACTCGGTCATAAACCCTCTTACTGCCATTCTCGATATCAAAAACAGGGTGCTTCTCGAGAACGAGCACCTCAGAGAACTGGGCGACAGAATAGCGGAGGAATGCGAGGAGATAGCCGGATATTCCGGTATAGATCTGCCGGAATCACCTGTGAATGAGTGGAAGGTGGTTGCAGAAAACACAGGAGAGAATATGTCGAGCGCTCTGCAGGATGTAAAAAGGGGAAAAAGAACGGAAATACCGGAAATAAACGGGGCATTCGTCAGGAAAGCTGAGGAAAATGGGAAAGATGCGCCGTACAATCGAAGCATGCTGAAAATGGTAAACGCAATTCAAGAATTTCAAGGCTTATAATCGGCCAAGAGGGTAGAGCTTGGAGATGCGATTTCCGGTGTCCACTGGACGTCCGAGCTCACCCTTACGAAGTATCCCTGACCGGGTATGAGGGTGAAATTGGTTCCGTCAGGTTCTCCCCATGTGAAATAGGAGCTCTTCCAGCCTGAGTTCGTCCACTCGC
>JALTFR010000018.1 GCA_027006785.1 Thermoplasmata archaeon
CCGCTGTAACCACCCACCTTGTTGGCCAGAACAGGCATTCCGGCATCCACATTTATCGCCATTCCCTTAACGGTGTTTATCGCAACAACTCCGGAAGCTCCCGCTTCATAGGCTGCAAGTGCCAGAGCGCTTATGTCATGCGTGTTCGGGGTAAGTTTTGCGAAGACAGGTATCTTCACTGAGGAAACGGCGCTCTCCACCGCCTTTCTGACACCTTCGGGGCTGCTTCCCACCTCAAGGCCGTATCCCTTCGCATGAGGGCACGATAGGTTGAGTTCAACGGCATCAGCACCATATTCCTCCATCCTTCCGGCAAGGTACCCGAATCCCTCAAAATCAGAGGAAAACACGCTTCCGATGACCGGCGCTCCGCCTTTCTTCGCTTCCGCTATCTCCTCGCGGTAGTTCTCTATCCCAGGGTTCGCAAGGCCAACTGCATTGAGAATCCCGTGTTCCAGGGGTACCACTGCGGGGTTTCCGTATCCCTCGCGTGGCTCCATTCCAATTGACTTCGTGACGAGCGCTCCCGCCTGTTTGCCTATCTCGGCCATTGTGGAACCGACCTCATCGAGTATCCCCGAGGCGAGGATGAGCGGGTTCTTCATGCGAAGGCCGGAGAGTTCTGTGTTGAGCATCTATGCACCCCTTATCTCCGCATTCCTAAGCCACTCGAGGTCATCGTTGTAAAGCTCCCTCAGATCCTTTAGGCCCAGCCTGAGCATCGCCAGGCGCTCCAGCCCGAGTCCCCATGCGAGAACAGGGTATTTTATCCCGAATGTCTCCGTAACCTCTGGCCTGAATATCCCCGCTCCGCCGAGCTCCAGCCATTTTCCGTTGAACATCACCTCGACCTCTAAGCTTGGTTCAGTGTACGGGAAATATGCTGGCCTCACCCGTATCTCGTCGAATCCCATCCTGCTGTAGAACTCCTTCAGAAGCCCGACGAGCATCCTGAGGTTCGCTCCTTCCTCGCACGCTATTCCCTCTATCTGATGGAACTCAGGCAGGTGCGTCGAGTCTATGGCCTCCCTTCTGAAGACGCGGCCTATTGACATCACCCTGAAAGGCGGCTCGTGCCCTTCCGCAAGGTATCTGACGCTGTTCACCGTGGTGTGCGTCCTAAGCATCCCTTTCTGCGCTTCCTCAAGGCTCCACTGGTATCCCCAGCCCCTGGATATGCCGGCTCCGTTCTCGTGGACCGCCCTCACCTTCTCTATGTACTGTGGCAGGTCTATTTCCACCCTGGCGGGCCTTTTCAGGTAGAATGTGTCCTGCATCTCGCGGGCAGGGTGGTCCTGAGGCATGAAAAGGGCATCCATGTCCCAGAAAGCGCTCTGCACATAGTCCCCCTCGATCTCCGTGAATCCCATCGAAATGAATATCTCCCTTATCTCCTCGATTATGCGTGCCATCGGATGGGATTTCCCGCCGTACACCGCAGGCGCGAATGCGTTGACATCGTATTTCCTGATGTCCATCTCCTTCCACTTTCCGCCCCTTATTATCTCCGGCGTTAGCTGGGAGATCTCATCCTTCAGCTCTATTCCCATCTCGAGGACCCTTCTGCCCTCATCCGTGAGCACCGCGCTCCTCTCCACCCTCTCGATCTCCTTCACCGCTTTCCTTGATTTGAGCGCCTTTCCCATCTTTGGGTCTATCTGCTCCCCTTTCCTGAGCTTTTCAAGTGCGACCTCGTCCTCTTCGAGAGCATTCAGAGCCTCCTTCCCTTTATCGGTTATCGTCAGTACGGTCTGCCCGTCCTCTTTGGAGATGTTCCCCCATCCCCTTCTCTTGAGCCACCCCATTCCGACGGACACCTCCGAGGCATCCACGAAGCCCGCATTCCTGACCTCGTCCAGCGTGACCCTGCCTCCTTTCACGGCCATGTACTTGAGTATTGACCTTTCGGGCAGTTCCGTCTCTCTGGTGGCCTCGTATTCCGTCCTCACATCCTCGTGTATCTCCACAAGCCCTTTGGATCTCAGCCATGAGATAGCGTTCATGACCTCAACCTGCGAGGAAAAGCCTCCCTTCTCCATGATCTCATCTATGTCCATCTCTCCGTCTTTGAGTGTGAGGAGCGCTCTCTTCTCAAGCGGGCTGAGTCTGTCGCGGATGTCTGTCATCGTGAGGGGAAAAACAGGAGGGTTAAAAAGGGTTTTCAAAAACAATGTGTGGAAAATAGTCTTTGGTTCAAAGTTGACGGGTCCACCAAGCAAAGTACGGACTTCATACGAAGTCCTGCCGAAGAACGATAGTTCTGAGCCTGCCTTCCGAAGAAAAGGCTTGGTCGCAAAATATTTCATATTTTGCTCGTTTGGACAAATCCGGTCTTTTTAATTGCATATTAATTGCATAGAGTGGGCCCGACGAGCAAACCCATGACTTCTTCCAGAAGTCTGGCTCGTTGCTTCCGCAACTCGTAGCGCCTTCGCGAGGCGGCCAAAAGTATGTGAGTGAGCAGGCCCACCCGATTTTCTTTCTCATCCGGTGGCTTTCTTTGGAGGGTGAGCCAGCGCAACGAGCAGAAAAGAAAGAGCCCGAAGTGGGCCCGCCCGGATTTGAACCGGAGTCTATGGCTCCCGAAGCCACAAGTATGCCAAGCTAACCCACGGGCCCTAGGTGATAAAATTAGGGTTTAAGAAAAGGGTTTTATCTCGTCGATTAGATCAACATGGCTTATTATCATCCTGCGGCAGCAGTATCTGGTTATTCCAAGGTCATCCAGGACCTTTGCAGGGTCCTCTCCGTTCTCAACCCTTGTCTTGAAGGGTTCGTAAGCGGAGCCGATGACCTTCCCGCAGGTGAAACATCTCACAGGGACTATCATTCCATCACCTGTAAGACTTCTGTCTCTTCTTTCTCGCACCACGGCCCAATGGCTTCTTCGGGAGCTTCCTTCTCGGGTCGTTCACGAGCATGCTTCTGTCGTACTGCCTGAGCACTGCCTCGAGTTCCCTGTCCTTGAAGTACTCAACAAGGGCACGGGCTATGGCCGTCCTTGCAGCGCTCGCCTGCCCCATGAATCCTCCTCCTTCGACGCGGACGTTGATATCCACCTTGGATATCCTCTTGTCTCCTGCGAGTACGAGGGGTTCCTGTATCTTCAGCCTTGAAAGCTCGTTTCCGTATATCTCCAGCGGCACTGAGTTTATCCTGACCCTTCCGGCACCCTTCTTTATGTGTGCCCTTGCAATGGCGGTCTTCCTCTTTCCGCTGGTTACCTTGGTGTCTTTCTTCTTCATCTATTCACCCCTCAGAACTTGGCTCCCATGTGGCGCGCAAGGTCCCCCACTGTTATGTAGGTGGTACCTTCTATTCCGTCTACCTTGGCATCTATCTCTGTAAGCTTCACCTTTTTAAGTTCAGCTGGAGTTCCTATATAAACCTTCAGGCGCTTGAGGGCCTCTCTTCCTCTTGTGTTCTCTTTGGGGAGCATTCCCTTCACGGTCCTCTTGACTATCCTGTCCGGCATCCTCGGGTAGAACGGCCCCTTTCTCTTGCTGTTCCCGTCTCCGAGGTGGCGCCTATCCCCGTATCTCCTGTATATCGTGTACTTGTTTCCGACGATGGCGGTCCTTTCCGCATTGAGAATGACAACCTCCTCGCCGTTGAGAAGCATCTTGGCAACTATGCTGGACATCCTTCCGAGGATCATCTTGTCGGCATCGATGTATTTCACCATCATCTCACCTCATTATCCTCACGCCTGAGCCCTTCGGGTTGCTTCCCGCGAGCTCCAGCATGCCGATGACCTTTCCACCGGCGCTCTCCACCTTCTTCACTGCGCTCTTCGATGCCCTGTATGTAGCTATGGTGACCTTCTTGTCTATATCTCCTGCTCCAAGAAGCTTTCCGGGTATCACTATCGTGTCGTTCTCCTCTGCGTACTTTGAAACCTTGCTCACATTGACCTCGGCCCAGTTACGGGCAGGGCCCTCAAGTCTGCGAGCAACGTCTCGCCAGATAGGGGCATCGTTCTCGCGAGCCACTGTCTTCAACTCGCTTATCAGCCCCATCAGGTTCGGGTCTGTTTTCTTCATCTTCTTCATGTCAATTCCTCCTTCGCCGAGGCATCTCTGACTCATGCGACGTTGCTGAGGTGCGCTCACAACTGAAACTCCGATATAAAGCTTTGGTAGTCCGTGGCCCTCTCCTGAACGATAAGTATTTAAGCGTGCAGGCACTTTGAAGACGCGATGAAGACCTATATCACGATATTCTTCAACAGCGACGGCGGACGGCCCTCAGATGTGGTGGATTCACTGGTACAGCTGGGTTTCAAACCGATAGCAGGGCCATACGACATGGTGTATGAGTGGCCCAATAGCGCAAATGTCAGGGACGCTGTCATATTCGCTGACCAGATCCAGATGACCCTCGAGGGCATGGGCGTCTTCTTCAAGATCGAGACCGTAGAGTGAGCATCAGCGCCGTATCTTTTTGGCGTAGACCCTTACTATATCTCTGGCAGGTACAGAACCGTTCTCAACGAATCCGTATGTCGCCTTTATCTTGTGTATTACAACATAGTCCCTGTCTATCTGGAAGTAGTCCCCGATTATGAACTCCTCATCCGGCTCGGCACTTATCTTCCGTGATACCGTCCTTTCCCCCTTATTTATGGAGAACTTGACCTCCACATGGTCGAACCTTTTGAGCCATATCGTCTCTATGTCCGATGCGTGGGCCTGTTGCACCCTTCTTCCGCCTGATTCTATGGCGGTTATCCGTACAAGGCTGCCTTCGTGCATGAACTCGTCACCCACCATCACCAGTTCCTCGGGAGGTATGGCAACCGATGTCCTTCTGGATTCCCTTCCCTCGCTGATTATCGTCCTTATGTCAAGGGGAGCGCTCTCCTTTATCACTGCATGGTGTACCGTTCCACACTTGGTGCATTTCACCGTGCCTTCGAAGCTTATGGCACCCTTCTTCTCGCTAACCTTTCCCTTTATCACCGTGTGCCTCGTTTCCTCCCCACATGTGGGGCATTCGACCGAGACAGAACCTGGCGTTCCCATTACATCACTCTCCGTATTCCTCGAGTATCAACCGGACGATGTCCTCCTTGTCTATTCCCTTCAGGTCATCGTCCCTCATGTTCTTCAGCGAGTTCCTTATCTTCACATATGCGCTCTCCGGCATCTCGCTCCGATGCGCGGCCAGTTCCCTCGCTATCTGCTGAGCCGCCTTCCTGCTCCTCGTGGGATGGTATGGCTTCGTGTCCACAACAACTCCCAGCCCTCCAACTATCACATACCTGTGGTATGTGTCGCTGTGCCTTGTGCTGCGCGCCTTCACTATCTTCAGGTACCTGTTGCTCTCCTCAGTGGCCCTGTAGTTCAGGTGTATCACATTGTCAGCAAGGTACATCGGTATCACGACCTCAGGCCCGGACAGGTCCCCTTTGCCGTGCTCCTCCAGAGTCGCCACGACGGTGCCTATCTTCCTCATCTCCTTCAGCATGAAGCCTATGACATCCCTCTGCTCATACCTGTCCTTTAAAGCCCACACAACCGGGGTCAGAGGGTCTATTGCTATTCTGGCATCCGCACCTTCCCAGCGCTTCACGAATGAGGGCAATTCCTTTTTTATGAATGTGGAGAAGTCCTTTCCTGAGGCATCTATGAATACTAGGCTCTTGTTCTTCACATGGTCCAGTATGTCGGTCCAGCCCATCTCTATGGCCTCTTTGATTATCTGCTCCTTGTTCTCGTCAAGGCTCACGAAAACGCCTTCCTGTCCCTCCTCAAGCCCTCTTCTGATGAATTGCGTGGCGAAGGTCGTCTTTCCAGCCCCCGAACATCCTATGACCACTGTGGTCGAGTTTGCGTTTATCCCGCCGTCCATTATCGCGTTCAGTCCGTAAACTCCGCTCTTTATCTTCTTCATGTGCCGTCCTCCACATCCCTGCACATATCGTCAGGCAGTTCTCCTGTTTCAAGGTAGGTGTTGAAGTGCTCAAGCCATCTGGGCTGCCTCGGCGCCAGCTGGATGAACTCCACGAACTTGGTAAGCAATTCGGTGGTATCAGGGTGAAGGTGGTGCTCTATTCCACAGGCGTCCTCCTCAGCTATCTCAGGGTCTATGCCCAGAATAGTCAGGAAGTTCTTCAGAACCCTGTGCTTGTCCGCCACGGACCTTGCCACCTCCCTTCCCTCTTCAGAGAGCGTTATGGGCTTGTAGGGCTCGTATACCACATAACCAGAATCGGACAGCTTCTTTATCATGTCCGTGACACTGGGAGGCTTCACCGATAGGCGCTGCGCCACATCGGAGACCGTTGCGTATCCCTTCTCCTCGGAGAGCTCGTATATCGCCCTGAGGTAATCTTCCTCGGTCTCGCTCATTCCCTTCTTCCTCATGGTACCGCCTTCAACCTAACTTATTTAGACGAACTTAAACCTAGTATTTGTTCTTTTCTACCAGAAATGGAG
The DNA here is from genome assembly GCA_027006785.1 of Thermoplasmata archaeon. Lineage (GTDB taxonomy): Archaea > Thermoplasmatota > Thermoplasmata > WALJ01 > WALJ01 > JALTFR01. Next base: position 6,441 of record JALTFR010000018.1, read on the forward strand.
AATATCCACGAAATCCTGGAATATGCCAAAGATGTAGAGCGCTCCCATGCAGGCGAGGTCTATTCCGAGGTTCGCAGGTATGCTGTCGTACCTGACCCACCCCTTGTACTTCCGTGAATTGATGGGCCAGAGCATGAGGACTCCGGAATATGTCATGGAATCAAGTATGACATGGGAGAACGCCGCCGAGAACGAAAGAAGCCCTATGATAGCGGATTCCTTCGCGCTCATCGAGAACAGGAAGTATGCGGATATCCCTGCGGTGATTCCCATTATCATGGAAGCGCCGAGGCTGTGGCTGTAGGCTCCCCTGTGCTCCGCCAGATGGAGCTTGTCCAGTATTATGTCCCCATCGGGAAGAACGCCGAACAGACCTCCTATGAGTCCATAGAGAACATAGTCTCCGCCGAGGAAACGGGCGAACAGCAGACCTACGGTGATTCCGGTTATGAAATGTGTGCTCCATTTCACGGGAGGAAATCGTGAGATTTATTTAGTATATCGCCCTCGGGACATCATGGCCGAGTTCGAGGTTACTCCCTGGGAAGTAAGCGGGGACATAGACTACGACGAGCTTATGAAGAGGTTCGGGACCACGCCGATAGATGATGCCCTCATAGACAGGATGCGGAAATACGGGGAGCCGCACCTGCTTCTCCGGAGAAAGATATTCTACTCCCACAGGGACCTCGATAAGATGCTCGATGACTATGAGAAGGGAAAGGGATTCTACCTTTACACCGGAAGAGGCCCCTCGGGGATGACGCATCTCGGCCACCTGATGCCCTGGATATTCACCAAATGGGTGCAGGACACCTTCGGCGCCCATCTCTATTTCCAGATAACCGATGATGAGAAGTTCCTTTTCAAGGACGATATGAGCCTGGAACAGACAAAGGATTACGCATACGAGAACATACTGGACATCATCGCCCTTGGCTTCGACCCCGAAAAGACGCACATATTCATAGACACGGAGTACATACACCACCTCTACCCGATAGCCCTGAGGGTTGCGAAGAAGATAACATTCTCAACGGCCAGAGCGGTCTTCGGCTTCCAGAACTCCAGCAACATCGGCCAGATATTCTACACCAGCATCCAGAGCGCTCCCGCCTTCCTCGGTTCCGTGCTCAACGGTAGGCCCACTAACTGCCTCGTCCCCTGTGGAATAGACCAGGACCCGCATTTCAGGGTGACGAGGGATGTGGCTCCCGGGCTGGGATATCCGAAAACGACGATGCTCTACTGCAAACTATTTCCCTCACTTAGCGGAGGGGACAAGATGTCCTCATCCTCTCCGGATGCCACCATATACACCACCGACACGCCGAAGAAGGTGAAGAAGAAGATAGGGAGGGCGTTCACGGGCGGAGCGGTATCTGTGGAGGAGCAGAGGAAGAACGGTGGGAATCCGGAAGTGTGCACGGTGTACAAGTACTTCTACTACATGTTCGAAGAGGACGATAAAAAACTGAGGCAGATCTACGACGAGTGCAGGGCCGGTGAAAGGCTCTGTGGCCAGTGCAAGATGGAACTGACGGAGAAGATAAACGCATTCCTCCAGAGACATCAGGAGAACAGGGAGAAGGCTAAGGACAGGATAGAGGAGTTCATGCTGAGGGACTGATAAAAGTAATTTTCCCTATCTCCCCTCTTCTAAACTTTATGTATGCGGAACATAATGTTTGACAAACATAAAGAATGTGCGCGGATGAGGTTCTGTTACAGGGAAAAGAAGATCAAAAAGTGAATCATTCCGGTTTTTCGCTTTTAGAATTCGCCTTTTCCCACCAGATTTTGGGTTTGCTCCTTTTTTTCTGCACTTCATACTCTCGGATCTCACAGACCATATGTCCAGCTTTTCCCACAAAGAACAGGGAAACGAGCTCTATACCCGCGGCCAGTAATGCAAGTTGCTGGTCTTCGAAAAATAGCAAGAAGAGTGACAGGAGAAACAGAGGTATGCTCGCATACAGAAATATCTTAGCGGTATGTATTTCCTTCTGAAAAGAGGTCTTTCCACCTGCATGAAAAAGCTCTCTGCATCTGATTGCCTGAAGAGATAAACTGACATAGAAAAGGGAGAAGGTGAGCATGGTCAATGTGTATGCCATTCCATGTCCCTCCGAGACAGTAATTTTCCGATGGTTTTCTCATTCTTCAGCACTATCACCATTCGGAAGATATGCATATCTTATATTTATCTATTTCCTTTCTTTATCCGTCAATCGCCAGCGGTTTTCCACACCCTCGGGTATGTCCCTGCTTCCATGTAAACGCGCCTCGGCCTCGCAGCGATGCCCCCGTTCCTCTTGAGCATCTCCATGCTGCTCATCTCGGCCGTTGCGCTCTCTATCACCTCTCCTTTGAGGGTGAATATCGCGATCATATCCCCTTTCTTTATGCCCTCGTCCACGGCCACTATCCCCTTCACCGATAGCTCGGCTCCGTGGCAGAGGGCATCCACCGCTGTGTCCTTCACGATGACCTTAGGCATTTTATCGAATATCCTTTCAACCGGAAGAAGCACCTTCCTGAGATACGACCCGTCCCCTTCCTTCCAGAAGACATACGCATCCTTGAGGTCGTGCAGGGTTATCGCCTCGGATTCAAGGAAGTGAGCGCTCCTCGTCCGTCTCAGTTCAACCATGTTCGCCCCGACGCCCATGGCCTCGCCTATGTCGTGGCATAGCGTCCTTATGTATGTGCCGGACTGAACCGATGCCCTGAAAAGCGCGTAATTTCCCTTCATCTCGATCAGTTCAAGGCTGTATATCTCACGAACCCTGAGAGCCCTTTTGACAGCGGAGCGCACGGGTGGCATCTGGTAGATCCTGCCTGTGAACTCCTTGAACATACGCTCCACATCCCTCTTTGAGACCGAACTGTGGAACTTCATCAGCCCGACATACTCCTTTCCTTCGTCCAGCAGAACATCAATTGCTTTGGTTGCCCTTCCTATCGCTACAGGAAGCACTCCCGTCACATGGGGGTCCAGTGTACCGCTGTGCCCTGTGTTGTCCACCTCGAGTATCTGCTTCACCCATGCGGAGACCTGATGGCTCGTCGGTCCCTGCGGCTTATCTATTATCACGATTGATGATTTTAACAGTTCCTTTATGCTCCTATCCTCGGGCCTCTTTCCGTACGGCCCTGGCCGCTCCCCTTCAATCCTCGTGAGCATGCTCCACCCCTGCCTCATGAAGAAGCCTCTCTGCAAGTGCTTCAGGGCCCATGTGGGATGAATCCAGGACAAGGTCGTATATGGATGTGTCCCTGATGTCTATTCCGTAGTATTTCATGTATCGCTCATACTCCGACCTTTCGCGCTCCAGAAGCTCCTGTTCAACCCTAGATATGTCCTTTCCCTCGCGCCCTGCGATGCGCTCCGCCCTTATGGGAAAATCTGCGGTGACATACACCCTGAAAGCAGGGATTCCGTGCTTATATGTCATGTATCCGGTGAGCCTTCCGTCGAAGATCGCATCCTCATTCTCCTTTGCTATCTCCACCATCCTCTCGTCCAGGCCCCTGTCTATGCTCTCATCCTTTTCTGCAAGCCTTCCGAAGTCCTCAAGGCTCATCCCCCGCTCCTCCGCCATGTCCCTGAAGATCTGGCCGGCATATATCAGTTCCATCCCTGTTCTCTCGGATATCAGCCTTGCGAGGGTCGTCTTACCGCTTCCCGGTGGGCCGCTGATGGTTATCCTCACTTCATTCCTCCAGTCTGGCGAGTTCTCTCTTAAAAATGTAAATCTTTCCCATATTGCGTATGACGTAACCGAATGGTATTGACATAAGAGAATACAGAAGAACCCACACCTGCAGAACATACTTGCTGAACAGAGAGACTTTCATATTCCATGGTACACTTATATACTGATACGGAAGGGCCTCCACAAGGAGATACAGCCACGCAAAAACCGATATGAAGATTACCATGGTGTATGCCATGACCTTGTACTGTCCGCTCATGGCCTTTGTCTGCATCTGCATCATTTCGGGCTGTATTTTCCTCAGCTTTTCCACCTTTGTGGTTTTGTTAGCCATTCTGGCGGCATTGAGCTCTTTGTTAAATGCGCTCATTATCTTCTGCACCCTCGCCTGCTCTACGAGATCAGTATGGTAAAATGTGACTGCACTTGAAAAAGCTGCCATCGTAACGCTGGAAAGAAAGATTGTGAGGAGTATGTACTTTCCATGAAAGCCGAAAAGAGGGTAGAAGACTATGCCGACTATGGCTCCAAGAGCCATCCTCAGTTCATTGTCAAACATTGCCCATATTGCAAGAAGGGCCAGAAATATCATTATGAACCTGGACACGTCGAATATCTTAACAGGTTCTTCATTGCCTTTGCCTGTATCAACAGCCTCCAAAGAATGGGAAGAGGATTGGTCGGTAATGGGTTTCTCATCCTTGCCCAGATTATCCCTCCTTTCCGAAGAACTGTCTGAGCATCGGGTGCATCTCCACCATCTGCTCCTTGCCCATGGCCTCGTACATCTGTATCATTATTCCCACGGCAAGCAGCACTCCAGTACCACTGGTATTTCCGACCGTTCCTATCAGGTCAGCACCTGCGGCCAGCGCACCCACAAAGGCACCGCTGAACTTTGTGACCGCCGGAATATACCTTTCCAGCACCTTCTCGAGCACCCTCGGGTCCCTTCTGAACCCGGGTATTTGCATCCCGCTCCTCTGGATGTTCTCAGCCACGGCCCTCGGGCCCATGTTCGTCGTCTCAATCCAGAATACGGCGAATATCATGGAACCGAAAATCATCACGGTCAGAAAGATTATCACCCTGGCCAGAACCTGCCACCAGCCGTGCCCGGTATACTGAAGGTATCTGGTAGGATATGCAAGAGGTAGAAGCCAGTCTCCGACACCTCTTATAGGTGTCAGATACCATGCAAGTCCTCCGGATGGCTTTGTTGAGCCGGGTTCGTAGTATCCGAGAAGAGGATTGTGGCCCAGTATCGGGAAGTTCTGAAGGGCGGGGTGCGACCAGAACAGGAGTGCAAACATTCCAATGTTGGCCAGAAGGGCCGACATCAGGATGACAGGTATGTTCGATGCATAAATCAGGTTTATCGGGTACCTACCCCTTGCTCCTCTCGCCCTTTCGTGTGACAGCGGCAGTTCCACCCTTGTGGACTGGAAGTATGAAACAACCAGGAATATGGTTGTTGTACCAAGCAACGCCACTATCGGATTGGGCTGACTGAGGAACATCCTCTCAAAGCCCCCGTTTGCCATCTGTGATGCCGAGTAGTGCGTGAGGTAATACACTGTCTTCGGAAGGGCTCCACTCGGTATCACACTGTTCTGTATCGGCTCCCAGTTAAATGTACCGACTATTATGGCCTGAGCAACACCTGCAGCGATGAACAGAGATATCCCTGAGCCGATACCCCATTTTGAAACGACCTCATCCATGAGAAATACTATGTAGCTGCCTGCGAAAAGCTGAAGAACTATTATCAACCTTGCGAGGAGCTGGCCATTTCCCGGACTTATGCCATCCAGCATGCTTATGAATCCGCTGTCTGGAACGAGATATCCATATACCTGCGGTATGGCCTCAACGAATATCATGATTATGACAAGCAGTTTCTGAGTGCTCTGATACACCGCTTTATCCTCATCCTTCGTGAGGTTGAGTTTTATTATCTTTGCACCTGCGAACAACTGCATTATGATGGATGCAGTGACTATCGGCCCGATACCTAGGTGCATTATCGAACCGGATGCTCCTGCCATTATCGCCCTGAACTCTGAGAACAGGTCCAGTGTTTTCTGCTGGTCCAGACCGAATATCATGACGTTAGTGAGGGCAAAATATGTTATCAGAATGACCAGGTCCCATGTCATCTTCATCTTGAAAGAGACATGACCGTCCGGTTTCTTTATAACGGGTATGTAACGAAGAACAGGCTTTAAGCCGTGGAGCCTGCTCTCATCCTCATCTCTTGGTACGTATGAAGCAACCATGTAAGTGAAATATGCCATCGGTGCGACGGCAAGTAGGGTCAGTGCTGTAGACAGCCAGTTGGGCTGGGCATACTTGTACCATGCGAGGACGAAAGCTGCCCAGAACAGCACGGATATCAGGCCATATACCTGATTCCTCTCCTGTTCATCGTTATCTTCAGGCATTTACCTCAACCTCGCCCCCAACATTCTTTATCTTATCAATCGCTCTTTCTGTTGCCTCATCGACCTTTATCCTCATGGGAGTGCTTACCTTTCCGGCACCCAGAAGTTTGTCTATTCCCATGGCTGTGAGGTCGATCACATAGATTTCTCCGTCCTTCACTGCTATGCCCTGATCTTCAAGGCTCTTGAGGCGATCCTGTATCTCTCCGACATTGATGGTCACAGGCTTCTCCACAAGTTCAGGCGCTCTCTTGAAGCCATGTCTTCCGAAGTGGAGCGGATCCTCCTTCATTATAGCGATCTTTCGGTGCTTCCATATCCCTGCGTTTCCGACGCCGCCTCTCTTTCCGTGTCCTCTGCGGGCCTTTTTTCCGTGTCCATGTGTCCTCATTCCTCTGAACTTCTCATTCCTCTTTGACATCATCATTCCCCCGCTCGTCCATCATTCTTTCAAGGAGGGCATTTATGTCCTTTCCTCTGTATCCGAGGGCTCCACCCACAGAGTAAGCCCTCTTTATCGTTCTGTATCCCTTTCTGGGAGGGTTCAGCCTGAATACCGGCTTGAATCCATCTATCTTCGAAAGGTTTAGCTTATTATCACATACTGCCTTTGCGAGTTCGCCTATACTATTATATTCGGTATTCTCCCTCACAAAACCCTCACTTATCGGGTGGCCGCCATCTATGCGCCCCCTGAGGAGGAGCAGTTGTGTCATGGTGGGCTCGTCTATCTCGCCCCATGTGACATAGTCCTTTACCTTCTGAAGCATGCCTCTGTAAGATGGAGTGTCGGGAATCACCACACAGTGGTTTACCCTGTTGAGCCTGAGCATCTCCATGGTATCTTCTATATCCTCTTTTATGTTTACGGTACCTCTTACTCTGATAACAGCATAGGCCATCATTCACCACCTCTTGAGAGCTCTTCGTGCATTCTCGTTGCAGAGAGGTTCTTAAGTGCGTTATACACCGCATAAGCATAGTTCACAGTAGTCTTTGTGTGACCCTTGGTGAATCCCCATACATCCTTCACTCCTGCAAGACCGAGAATTATCTTTGCAGTGTTTCCGGTAGCAAGACCCACACCTCTGGGAGCCGGCTTGAGCGTGACTCTGGCCGATCCACTCCTTCCTTCCGTCTTTATCAGCAGAGAATGTGGCTGCCCGCACCCACATTCCCACGAGCCGCAGCCTCTCTTGACCTCGATTATGTGAAGCTTGGCATTGTCTATGGCCTTCCTTATGGTGGGCCCTACCTCTTTTCCCTTTGCCATGCCTATGCCCACAAAGCCATCCCTGTTTCCGACAACAGCCGCAACCGAGAATCTGGGCCTTCTTCCTGAATCCGTCATCCTCTGAACCATTCTAACGTCAAGTACTTCGTCCTCAAGTTCTGGGAGGAGTATGTCCACTATCTGCGGCTCTTTAAGAGGAAGCCTGGAATCGAGAGCTTCCTTCATGCTCGTAATCTTTCCCTCTTTGACGAGCATTCCCAGCCTTGTCTTTGGTTCCCACTCTTCCGCCATGTTTATGCCTCCTCTATTCTGGCCTTCACTTCCTCAAACATCCCGACCACATCTTCTGATATGTGAGCACCCTTTATCCTCTCATCGTCCGGAAGCTCCGATTCACCGTGAGATATCTCCAATCCAGCATCTACGAGTCCTTTGAGTGCTGCAAATGCCCTGCATCCTCTGGAGGGCTTGCTGAGGCCCATATCGAATACGGCTTTGGTGATGCCGTTCTTGAGCGCCTTCTTTCCTGCAAGATAGCCTGTAAGGTATGCAGCCGGTGTGCTGCCATAGCTTCTTGACCAGCCATATTTCGAAAGCTCTTTGGATGTTGCGTGTGCAAGTATCCTGTCACCGGCATAGTCGAATGCGGCCACCTGCACGATAATATATCTGTTGCTTCTCCTGTAAAGAGCCCTTGGAAGCCCGGATTTCAGAAGCCTGAGCCTGTATCTGAAATCGGTCTTTCCCTCTCTTCTTCTCCTGAATGGAGCCCTGTATCTAGGTCCGCCTGCCATCTTCATTCCTCCTCGATATGCCCGTCTGACTTCAGATGAAGTTTAAGATGGGCCTTGCTCCTATACATTCCTCCTTTGGCTCTCATGTAGTATTTCCTGTACTCCTGAGGGGTTATTTTCCCGGAATCCCTGAGCTCTTTCAACTCCGACCTTATGGGCCTTATCCTGGTCATCCACTTCTCTTTCTTGGATGTGCCGGCGAGCTTCTTTCCCTTTCTGCTTCCTGGGCCCTTTCTTCTTCCTTTCTTCTTTTGCTCGGAGATATACCGGGCTCTTCCACGGGAAACGCCTTTTTTCTGCCTCTTCTGAATCACATTCCGGTCTATAAGCTCTTTGATATCCTCTCTTGTTATGGCATCTGCCACTTCATCTAGGTGTTCAGGGCTTATCCAAACACGGTTCACACCGCATTTGAGCATATCCGCTGCAATCCTTTTCTGATACTTGACATCCATCATTACGACCCCCTGTTGAGCACTCTTATTCCGAGCTTCTCCGCCTTCTCTATTATCGCTATTCTCTTCCTTGTGCCCACGCCATGAGCTATCCTTGCTGCCTCTTTCTTAGGGTCCATACCCTCAAGGTCGGATGGATTGTTAACCAGAACCTCTTTGAAACCAGAAGGATGCAGCCCCCTGGCCATTTTAGGGCCTCTGTATCCTATCGAGACCTTTTTAGGCCTGTATCCGTATCCTCTTCTCATGCTGGAGTGAAGCCCTCTCGGCTTTCTCCACCTTCCATCTGAGAGCCTTTTGAATCTGAACCATTCCTGTCTGTGGAACTCTGGCCTCTTTCTGTTCTTCTCATCGCGTAGTTTGAGAGCCTCTACTGTCTCATTGTCCAGTTCGGGCTTTTGTTTCATAAGGCTCTTATCCTGCTTCTTTTTTCTGGCCAAGTCAATCACCCTTTCTTGATTATGTATATTCCATCCTGGAACACACGAATATCATATCCTTTTATCTTTGTCGCTCTCTCTATGTTAGCCGCCGTCTGTCCTGCCTTCTCCTTGTCTATGCTGGATATCTTGACGATGTCCTTGTCTATGTTTACCTTGACTCCGTCCAGTATCTTCGCTGTCCTTGGCTTCTTTTCACCGAGGAAGTTCTCTATGACAAAGGTATCTCCCTTTACGGATATCTTCACAGGGAAATGCGAGTAAACAAGCTTCATGTGGTACTCGAATCCCTCGGTAACACCCTTTATCATGTTGTTTATGTGGGCCGCCCACGTACCGACGAGGGCCTTTTCCTCTTTTCTTGGAAATTCACAGTAAACTGAGACTTTGTCTCCCTTCACCTCGATCTGCAACTTCGGGTGTATGAACTGCCTTCTAAGATCTCCCTTCGGTCCGCTGACGATTATCTCGTCACCTGACTTCTCGACCTTTACTTCAGGGGGAACCGTTATGTCCTTTCTGATTATTCCTGCAACCGGCATCATATCACCTCAGTACACATAGGCTAGGAGTTTTCCCCCTATGCCCATGTCCTTAGCCTCGCTGTTCGATATCACTCCTTTTGTCGTGGATATAACCAGTATTCCGAAGTTCTTTCCCGGAAGGTATCTTCTCTCGAATTTCTCTATCTCATCCTTTTTAACGGAGAACCTTGGCTTCACAACACCGCAGCTGTTCAGCATGCCGTTGAGCTTCACCACGAACTCTCCGCCCCTTCCGTTCTCAACAAGTTCGAATTCCTGGATATAACCGTATTTCTGCATCACATTGAGTACTCTTCCGGTGAGCTTGGATGCGGGAGACACCGTACATTCCATCTTTCCGCTCAGTTTTGCGTTCTTGATGGATATGAGAGCATCGTTAAGTGGATCGTGCTGCATCTTTATACCTCCTTATGAATGCTTCTTGAATCCGAGCTGCGGGGCAATCTCTCTGAAGCACTGCCTGCAGAGGTGCATCCCGTATCTCCTCACGATTCCTCTCTTCCTTCCGCATCTTTCGCATCCTTCCTTCCTTCCAAACTTCTTCTTGGGCTCCATCAGCTCACCTCTCTGATTATGACGGCATTGAATTCCTTCTCGGCGAACTCGATACCTTCTTCCCTGCTTATCCTCTGCTTGGCAGGGAGCTTTTTCCTTTCCTTCTTCCTCTCAGCTATCCTGTAACCCTTTCTTTTGAGAACTACTGATATGTCCATTCCGAAGACACCTATCTCGGGGTCATATTTCACGCCCTCAAATGTTGTATGGTCCTTTATGCCGAAGGAGAAATTGCCTTCAGGGTCGAACGAGTAGTCTGCAAGCCTGTATTCTTTTGTCCAGAGCGCTCTCTTCACAAAATCCGTGGCATCCTTGCCTCTTAGGGTAACCTTGACACCAATGGGCATATGCTTCCTGATGTTGAAATCCCTGTTTGTCATGCGTGACTGGGTCCTTACCGGCTTATGTCCCGTGAGCATCTGGAGGACCTTCTCTGCCTTGACAAGACGCTCTCCAGCCTCTCCTACTCCGATGTTAACAACAACCTTGTAAACTCCTATTTTTCTCATGGGATTGGACTTCTCACTCATCTATACCAACCTCCGGAAGCTTTATTTCGGGGGTATCAAGGCCCACTATGAAGACGTTGTCCTTCACTGTCTCGAATCCTTCTTTGAACCTGACGATATTCGGATGCGGCCCTTTTATGACCTCATACTCGGAGAGCACAGCGAGACTTCCCCTGTGGCTTCCGCCTATAATGAGCGCTCTGCTGCCCTCTTCCATCTTCAGATGCTTCAGTATCTTCTGTTCTGGCACAGATATCTTCAGAACATCTCCGGTTTTGTAAATATCTTTTTCAACCAGAATGTTCCTTCCATCGTGCAGATTCAACTGTATAACTCCGTGCCTTATCGTTGTCTTGTCATCTATCCTTACAAGCTTCCATTTTGCCCTTTCGGAATCTATCGCCGTCAGAGCAAGCCTTCCGCGGGCATCGAAAAGCATCCTGTAATGTTCGCCGGTTTCAGGTATGGATACGACATCCATCAGACCTACGGGGGCCTTATAGTCTCTCTCGGGTCTGCCATCAATATATATCTTTCTTGAGCCAATTATTTTTCTGGCCTCTTTCATTGTATCGGCATAATTCAATATATCTCTGACCACGACTCCGAGTGGCATTGCATGGGATATCGGGTGCTTTCCCGGAGAGGGCTTTACAAACCATACTTTCTGTTTTCTCGGGAGTTTCCATGACTTTGGTATGGTAATGGCCTTTATATGATTGCTCATTCAGATGCCTCCTTTGCTTTCTTTTCAAGTTCATCCAGCTTTCTCTTTCTCCACGGGTCTGATGTGTCGAGTTTGGTTATTATTACATTCGAAGGGTGTATCGGCCTGCTTACCTGTTTTTCATCCGATTTTGCTATGGTAACTCCCTCTATGTGAAGCAGATATCTTGTTCTGTCAACAGAAGATACCTTTTCAGTGTGCCCTGTAAATGCACCTCTCACTATCTGAACCACATCTCCCTTCCTTACAGTCATTGACCTTATACCGTATTTTTTCCTGAGTTCAGGGCTTAGGTGGGCGGACAGCAACCTGCCTTTTCTGTGTATGGGCATGTTCCTGAGCATTTTCCTCTGCTTTCTCGGTTTAGTACTGTTCATTCGATCACCTTCACACGATTATAGAGGCAGTGGCTGCTATCCTCGGCCAGCGCTCTGCCGCTTCCCTTGCCACGGGCCCCTTTATCTCGGACCCCTTCGTCTCACCCTTCGGCGTGGTTATAACTGCAGCGTTGTCCTCGAACTGCACCATCGTGCCATCCGGCCTCCTGAAAGGCCTTCTCTGGCGGACTATCACCGCGTTTATCACCTGTCTTCTCATCTCAGGAGTTCCCTTCTTCACGGAAACGACCAGAAGGTCACCCACACCTGCGCTCGGTATCCTGTTCTTCACACCGTGGTAATTGAGCACGGATATTATCTGCACCTTCTTGGCTCCGGTGTTGTCAACGCAATCCAGAACAGCTCCTGCCGGAAGCCCTCTGGTCTGCTTTCCTGCCAGTCCCTTCATGAGTTCACCTCCACCACAACAAATGAGACTGTTTTGCTGAGGGGCCTGCACTCCATTATTTTAACTTCATCTCCCGGCTTGGCTTCCATACATTCCGGGAGGTGCGCAGAGATCCTCTTGAACCTCTTTTCATACCTCTCATACTTCTTAACATAATGAAGCCTCTCAAGTTCCACAACAACCGAACCGTTCATCTTGGCTGTCTTCACCTTTCCTTGGAACATCTGTCCCCTCACGGAAAGTGTGCCGTGGAACGGGCAGTTGGGGTCATCGCACACCTTTGCTGGCGGCCTGACATCTATTCCTATGTCCCTGTGTTGGGGCTTCTTCTCCGGTTTTCCGGCTTTCTTTATCTTCTTAACTTCCTCTGCCATCAGCTCACCTGACCTTCTTTATCCTGTCTTCTGGCCTGTACCTTATCCTCTTTCCATCCATTATAATTCCATAATTGTCGAAGGCAAGGGTCACCACATCCTTGGCCACCCTTATCTCCTTTCCATTGCTCTCAAGCACGAGCATGTTCCTGCTCTCGTCCACAACGGTTCCCTTCCTTCCCACAAGTGTCGGGTCGCTGGAATCCGCTATGCGAACCTGCATTCCTATGAACTCATGCCTTGCGAGAGTCTTTGAGTTCAGTGAATCACCTCCACGGTGAAACCCATATCTGTGAGTATCTCCTCCACCTTCTTGGCATGGTCGCCCTGAAGCTCTATCTTTCCGTCTTTCACCGTTCCTCCGGACGCGCACTTGGTCTTCAGGGTCTTCGCCAGTTCGTTGAGGTCTATATCCTGGCTCTCTATGCCTTCGACTATGGTGACGGTCTTTCCATACCTGCGCTTGCCAAGATACACCTTTACCGACTGCTGTTCCTTGGCTATATCCTCGCATATGCACAGTTCCTCGGGAAGACCACACCTCGGACATATTCCACCCATCCTTACCTTTCCTCCTTCTCTTCATTCAGTATGGTAAGAATCCTGGCGATATCCGCCCTGAGAGACCTTATCTTGCCCGGACTCTTGGGTGCACCGCCCATGGCGGCTATTCCTCTCTCGTGCATCAGTTCGTTCCTCAGTTCCCTGAGCTTCTCCAGTTTCTTCTCGTGATTGAGCTTCCTTATCTCCGCCGGTTTGAGTGTCATTCCTCAGCCTCCTTCTTCTCCTCTGCAGGAGCCTTCGGTTCTTCCTTCTTCTCTTCAGGTGCCGGTGCAGGTTCCGGAGAGGGTTCGGGACTCTTTTCTTCCGGCTTTGCCTCAGGTTTTGCATCGGTTTTCTCTTCCGGCTTATTCTCAGGCTTCAGTTCGGCATTCTTTGCAGGTTCCTTTACTGGCTCTTTCGCAGCCTCTGCAGGGGTTTCGTTTTGGGGATTATCGGGAGCGCGCTCCTTCTTCTCCGTCTTATCAGACGGGGCTGCTGAGTGCTGTGGCTTTCCTGACCTGGGCTTCCTGTCCCTGCGGTCTCTTCTTCCGCCTTTGCGGTCACGGCCCCTCTTTTCCTCACGCTTTTTGCGGGCCTCCTGCCTGCGGTCCTCTCTCTTCTGGGCCTCTTCCCTGTCCTTCTTGTCCGCTGCCGCCTTCTCTGCCTTCCTGTCCTCCGGAAGCATCACAGATACCTCATCGGGAAGCTTTGCCTTGGGGTCCATTATCTGTACCGTAACCCCTATCACGCCGGCTTTCAGCTTGGCAACGGCATAGCCTTCATGCATCCACTGGGCCCTAGGCTCACCACAGAACTTTATGTGACCTTCCTTGTATTTCTCGGTTCTGTGCCTCTCTCCCCTGAGCTTTCCGGCTATTATGACCTGACATCCCTTGGCTCCGGCCTGCATTATCCTCCTTACAGTGGAATGGCCCGCCCTTCTAAAATGCCAGCCTCTTTCAAGGGATGATGCCAGTTTCTCTGCCATTATCTGGGCATTCAGGGATGGATCATCCACCTCTTTGACCTCAATCTGCGGATTATCGAACTTAAATCTGTACTGAACGGCCTCAGTGAGGTCCTTTATGGCTCCTCCTTTGCGCCCGATGACAAAGCCCGGCCTTTCGACTATGAGGGCTATGCTCGTACCCATCGGCGTTCTCTGGATATCCACTCCGCCGAATCCTGCCCTTTTCGTCTCTCTCATCATGTACTCCTTCAGAAGGACCCTGCGAATGTTCTCCTGAATGAATTTTCTCTCGTTTGCCAAGTTCAATCCTCCATGCTCTCAAGAATTACTTCTATGTTCGTCGTCTTCTCATCCCAGGGTGTGAACCTGCCGTGTGCTCTCGGCATATATCCCTTGTAGACCCTTCCAGGATGTGCTGCTATGCTCTTTATGTAAAGGGTGTCTGTATCAAGGCCGTTGTACTCCGCATTGTTCTCTGCGCTCTCTATGACCTTCAGGACATATTTTGCCACCTTTACAGGGTATTTTCCCGGGCCAATTCCTTTCTTATGTCCTGCTCCGGTGGTGTATCTCCGGATGGGGACGGCCTTTTTCTTGGCTATGACATCTTCAAGGTAATCCTTTGCTTTCTGCACTTCCATACCCCTTATGGCTCTGCAGAGTTCCATGGATTTCTTTCTTGATATCGGTAGGTCTATGCCCCTTGCTCTGGCTGTCTTTTCCGGGTCGAAAGGCATGGAATAGCCCTTGGCGTGTATGATCTCGCTTTTTTTGGATTCCTTTTCGGTTTCCTTTCCGGATTTCTTCTTTTCCTTTTTATCTGCCATAGCATCACCTTTACTTCAGAGGCATGTATTTGGACGACCTTGTGGCTCCGACACCCGGACCTGAATGCTTCACTGCCCTTCTCGTGGAGGCAAACTCCCCGAGGAAGTGTCCTATCATCTCCGGAGCTACAGTAATCTCCTGGAAGTCCTTTCCATTGTATATCGCTATCTTCTTTCCAACAAAGGAGGGCATTATTATCATTTCCCTCCGGTGAGTGCGGACAGCCCTGCTGCCGTCGCTCTTCTTCATCTTCTCGAGGAATGCTATCTCCTCCGGGTTGTAGCCCCTCTTCATCTTTCTTCTGACACGGGCCGGGAAGAGGTTCATGAGCTGCTCGTCGGACATCTTCTGGAGCTGCTCAAGCGTGTAGCCGCGGTATGTGAATTCCTTCTTCCTTCTCTCCTGTATCTGGCTCTTCTTCTTCCTCTGCTGCCTTCTTGCCGCCTTGGCCCTGCCTGCGGTCTTTACCTTTGCCATGCTCACTTCCTCCTCTTCTTCTTATTTCTCTTCTTGGGAGCGAGTCTTCCGACCTTCCTTCCCGGATGTGTTCCTCTGGCCATGCTGCTCGGTCCACCGACATGCCTGTGCGAACCTCCTCCGTGCGGGTGGTCCACAGGGTTCATGTTGACGCCGCTTACCTTGAACGACCTCCTGGCCCTGCTCTGATATGCATGTACCTTCTTTCCTGCCTTTGCGAAGGGTATATCTGTCCTTCCGCCACCGGAGACTATTCCCAGAATTGCCCTGCAATTGTTGTCGAAGGCCTTGAACTCCTTTGACGGAAGCTGTACAACTGTCTTATCTCCATGGCTTATAACAAGTCCTGAAGTCCCAGGGGTCCTTACGAGCTTTCCTCCATCACCCGGTGTTATCTCGATATTGTATATTGATGTACCTTCAGGTATGTCTCCAAGAGGCATTATGCTTCCGCGCTCTATAGGTGCCATGGAACCGACATGTATCTCCTGTCCGACATACATCCCTGCCGGAGCAAGCATGTTGAAAGTATATCCCTGCATCTTAACTATTGCCACAGGTGCATAGTGACCGGGGTCATGGATTATGTCCTCAACCCTTCCGGTTCCATCACGCATCGGGAGCTTTATCTCTCCCTTGTGCCTGTGGCTTGGTGAGCGGTATGTGGAACTTCCATGTCCACGGCTCTGTATTATGAGTCTTTTACCCATGTTCACACACCTCAGAATATTCCTATCCTCATTCCGAGTTCCTCTGCAGAGTACTCGGGTTTCAGTTTCACGGTCGCCTTCTTTCCATTCTTTGTTATCATGGTGGTCACTGATTCAACCTTAACATCGAAGATATCTTCCATGGCTGCCTTTATCTCTGCCTTGGTGGCATCCCTCTTGACTATGAACTGCAGCTTGTTCTCATGGTCCATGAGAGCGAGGGATTTTTCAGCCACATACGGATGGAGTATTATCTCATAACTGTGCCTGCTGTGCTTTGCACTCATAACTGCCACTCTCCTATCTCTTTAAGGGCTTTCTCACTCATAACTACAAGCCTTCCGGGATCTCCACCCGGCGCAAGTATTTCCACATTCAGCTTTGACGGTTCGGCAATATCTACTCCTTCAAGGTTTCTGAATGCCTTTTCCGCCTTTTGCCTGTTCGAAAGCACAACGAGTATGCTCCTGGCTCTCTTATATTTCCTTCCTCTCATCTTTCCTCTTCCTGCTCTTATGTGCTTTTTCTCTATGGCGCGCTCCACATCCTCGTAAAGCCCGAGCTTTGAGAGCAGCTCCACCGCCTCTTTTGTGGTTTCTATGCTCTCCAGCTTGTCTTCTACAACGACAGGAAGGGTCACTTTGTCAGAGAACCTGTGACCTCTTGCCCTTACTATCTCGGGATTTGAAGTGGCTGACAGGGCGGAAAACCTTGCGAACCTCATCTCCTTTCTGTTCATCTTCTCATTCCAGTTCCTGTATGGTCTCGGCGGATGTGCTCTCCTGCCCCCGACATTGTTCGGGGATTCTGCAGCGGTGCTGCTTCCCTTGAGCCTCTGAACCCTCGAGACACCTCTTCCCTTTCCCCATGTGGATACAGCATGCCTCATGCCCGACATGGGGTTAGGGCCGTAGGCCTGCCTTCTGTTGGAGCGAGTTATATTGACCGCCTTCCTTATGAGGTCGGGTCTGAACGGAACAGAGAAGACCTTCGGCAGATCCACAGATTTTTTCTTCTTTCCGGCAATGGAATAAACATTGACCTTATCTATCATTCATCACACCCCCTGCTTGGACTCCCGCGATATATAGCTTATCTCCGGAGCCACGTCCTCTCCTCTGAACCTTGTGGCATCTCTCATCTTAATCAGCCTTTTTGCCGGTCCCGGGATAGAGCCGTGGATTATCACATACTTGTTCCTTACCTCTCCGTAGTGGAGGAAACCTCCTTTGGGGTTAATCTCCTCGGGATTTTCTCCTATCGAAAGTATCCTCTTGTTGTATTCGGTCCTGTGATGGTATCCTGTCTGACCCGCCTGCGGCACAGTGGGC
The DNA here is from genome assembly GCA_027006785.1 of Thermoplasmata archaeon. Taxonomy (GTDB): domain Archaea; phylum Thermoplasmatota; class Thermoplasmata; order WALJ01; family WALJ01; genus JALTFR01. The sequence continues at coordinate 23,882 of JALTFR010000018.1, forward strand.
TTGATGTATCCTGGCCTCTTGGGTCCGGTGTTAGCGGCTTTTCTCCTCTTCTTGCTGTTCTTATGGGAAAGCACCTTGACACCCCATCTCTTGACAGCGCTCTGCCATCCTTTTCCCTTGGTCACTCCCATAACATCAACCATTTTTCCAGCCTCAATAAAGTCTGTTATGTCCAGATCTTTACCGAGCAGTTTCTTTGCATATTCCACCCTCTCAGCTATGGTTCCTCCGCCAACGCGGAATTCCATTATCTCGGGAACCTTCTTTGGAATGCCTGTAACGAGCTTTGGCTGAGTATGCACTATGAGCCTTACGTCATCAACCTCATCCATATCTATCTTCTTCAGAATTTCGGAGGGTTTCCTCACATTCTTCGGAACAGGAAGCCTTCTTGCCAGTTCCTTGTCCAGCTTCTTGGTCCAGACCTCTGCAACTGACCTGAGCCCATATGGCTCTCTGGCATACAGCCTCAGCGCCGCTACCTTCATCGGTGGAACCTCGACAACGGTTGCAGGGGCCATGACTTCCTGCCCTGCTGTGGTGCTTTTCTTTCTGTAGTCTGTCATGAATACATGCGTCATTCCCGCCTTGTATCCTGCGAATCCCTGTATCTTAGGGCCTTCGCTGAGCTCTGGCCATGACTTTATGTGCGGTACGGGCGACTTTGCCCTCTTCCTTGGCGAATAGCCATGGGATCCTCTCTTTGGTCCGTGTGGTTTTGCCATTTTAAACCTCCATAGGTTTTTCTCTCTGTGTCAACCGTAACGCGCAGCCAACGCTCAAAACACCACGAAAGTGGCGTTGCACGGGGTTGCTCGAGGCATTGCCCCTTTGCGTTTGGTTGACCCATATTTTTCAGGAGTGGAGCCAAGTAATAGGTTCAGTATATAAAGATTGTGGACCGGGAAAAAAGAATTCCCTGTGCAAATTCTCGAAAGAACCTAAGTCCCGAATCGGCCATACTGCCGACAAAGGTATTATTCGGTATTGTTCGATAGAGATGTTCACAGGTACGTCTGCTTCAACCTGTAATCTCCGATTTCCTTTATGTCCGAATCCTGCATAAGTATCCTCTTGGCATCTTTAAGCGATACACTTGACTGTATCTCCTTTGTCCTTCCACCCCTTCCGAAGGATTTGACCTTTGCGTTTATTATTCCGAGCATATCAAGCTCAGATATCAGGTCGGTTATCCTGCGCTGGGTAAGTGGCTTTGTACCGACAAAATCACAGAGTTCCGCATATGCCGAATAAACCTCTCCGGTGGTAAGTCTGTTCCTTCCCTGCTCCCCGTGCATGATTATCGCCATTAGTACGAGCTTTGACTGAAGCGGCAGGGTCTTTATGGTCTCTGCAGTACAGTCAAGTTCTATCTTGTCCTTTGCAGCATATACGTGATTTGCAGTCACTCTTCTGTCCCCGGACCTCTCAGCTATCTCGCCTGCAACTCTCAGAAGGTCCAGTGCCCTTCTTGCATCCCCGTGCTCCTGTGCCGCAAGGGCAGCACACACTGCGGTGACCCCTTCATCAACCGTTCCCGGATTGAATGCAAGCCTCGCCCTTTCTTCAAGTATGTCCTTGAGTTCGGATGCGTTGTACGGCGGAAATACCATCTTCTCCTCGCTGAGCCTGCTTCTGACACGCGGGTCAAGGAACTCCATGAACTTCAGGTCATTGGATATGCCGATTATGCTGAGCTTTGAGTTCTTCATATCATCGTTTATCTTTGCAAGATAATAGAGAACATCATCACCGCTGTTGTATACGAGTTTGTCTATCTCATCCAGAACAACTATGACAATCTTGGGACTTTCATCTAGTTTGCTTACCAGCATGTTGTAGACCTTTTCAGTCGGCCATCCCGTAAACGGTATCATGCTTGAGAAGTCCTTTATGAACCTGTTGCCTATGTTCTGCAGTATTCCGTAGGGGGTATTGACAATCTCACAGTTGAGATATATGAAGGCCATATCCGGTATATCGAGCACCTCTTTCTCCACGAGTTCTTCCGTCCTCTGAACCTCTCTTGCCAGATACTTTATCACTGCTGTCTTTCCGGTGCCTGTCTTTCCGAATATAATGACATTCGAAGGTCTACCACCACGCATTGCGGTGGACATAATAGATGCCAGCTGCTCTATCTCGTTTTCTCTGTGAGGAAGCTTTTCAGGAAGGTATGACGGTCTCAGTATCTCTCTGTCCTTTCTGAAGATGTGTGGGGCGTTCAGGTAGCGATGGAATATCGTCGTCGGTTCTGTCATCTGTTAATCCTCCATTTATTTCGGTTTTTAAGAGGTTTGAGCGGCTTCTCCTCGCAAGGGGAAGGACAGACAAATCATCTTTTAAAAGCTTTCGGAATCACTTAATGACGATGACGAATAATATATGAGAGAGGACTGAGACATGGCCAAATGCCTGTCTGCACCCCCTATAACAGCCTTTCCGTGACCCGGGCAAAGGGATGATGGTTTCATAGAGCTCAGGCGCTCCACAGAGGACATGAGCGCTCCGAATTCCCCTGTTGGAAGGTCCCACCTACCGATCCCACCATCGGCGAAAACAGTATCGCCGGAAAAGAGGGCCATTGAAGAGCGCTCCACAAGGGAAATGCTACCTATGGTGTGCCCCGGGGTCTCCATCACTTCAAGTTCATGATTGCCCATATCTATGGAATCGCCCTCACTTATTGGTATAACATCCACGGCTTCGACCCCGAGCCCGAAGGCCCGCGCTCCCGCGCTGTCGTCCGCATTCCTTATGGCATCCGCATCTCCCTTTCCGGCATAGATTTCGGATATTCCGAATGCCTCCGCAATCCTCCTGGCGCCTCCGATATGGTCCACATGCCGGTGTGTGAGCACCATTATCTCTGGCTTAAGCCCTGTGGCCCTTATCCTTGCAATGCTCTGCTCGGCATCCTCAAGGGTTCCCGCATCTATGACCGCAGGCCGTTCCGCTTCTATGACATAGATGTTGGAGGATATCCCGTATCCCTCTATCACATGCACTTTCAAAGCTCTATCAGCTCCTTGGGGAATGATGTCAGCACCTCGGCTCCGTTCTTCTTCACGAGCACATCGTCCTCTATGCGCACTCCGCCCCAGCCGGGAAGGTATATGCCGGGTTCCACAGTAATCACCATGTTCTCCTTCACATCCATCTCAAGCCGGGGGGAGAAGCCTCCGCCGTCATGCACCTTCAGGCCGAGCCCGTGGCCGAGGGAGTGTATGAACCTGTCTCCGTATCCTGCCTTTTCTATGACCTTTCTGGCTGCGGCATCCACATCAGGCCCCTTCACTCCGGGCCTTATGGCATCTATGCCAGCCTGCTGGGCTTCCCTGACTATCTCGTATATCTCCCTGTGCTTTTTGTCCGCCTTCCCCATGACGAATGTCCTCGTTATGTCGGAATTGTACCTTTCAAAGCGGGCTCCGAAGTCGAAGAGCGCATAATCCCCTTTCTTCAGTTTCCTCGAGCCTGCGGTGTAATGCGGCTCGGCACTGTTCTCTCCGAAGGACGCTATCGTCTCGAAGGCAGGTCCGGTCGCTCCTCTCTTCATCATCTCATATATCAGAAGGGCCGCTGCCTCGGATTCAAGCATCCCCTCGTGAAGTTCGTTCTTCATAACCTCAAGGGCATCGGTGGCTATCTTTCCGGCCTTTCGTATCCTCTCTATCTCCACCTCATCCTTTATCATCCTTGCATCTGACAGGGCCTTCGAAACATCCGTGAACGGTATTCCCTTTGCGGCGCTCTTCATATCTCTGTACAATGAGTGCGGCAGGTCCGTGTAGTTCACTCCGACCTTTCCATCCACATCCAGGGCCTCCCGAACCATCCTCCTCAGGTCCTGCCTTGTCCGGAAGAACCTCTTTTCCATTGGCGAACGGGAAGCGCTCTCCGCCTCAAGTTCGCTCGTTATTATCACTCCTTTTCCATCGGGATATATGACGACACCGGAGCGCTCGAAAAGCCCCTTCGTGAGGTCCGTGACATAGTAGAAGTTCACATCCGTGTGGGGCTCGTCCCCGTTGAATATCATTATCGCCCCTACATCTTCGCCTGCAAGCTTGAATATCCTCTTTATCCTCTTCTCTGTGTGGTGCATACCACCTGAACGCCTGCTGCGTTTAAACCTTTTTCACCACTGCGACCACAACGATGAGGAGTCCAGAGATGGCTATGAGTGCGAATATGGCCTGTATGAAGACCTCATTGTGTACATCATAAGGGTGTGCAGTAAGGTACTCGAAAGTAACAAAACCGCCTATGCCAATCTCTTTCACTGTGCATCTGACATATATGCTTTGCCCTTCCCTGAAATGTCCGCTCAGATTTCCATCAACAGTTATCGGAACATCTGTCTGCCCGTCGAGAACAAGTACTGTCGTGTCTTTTTTGATGTCCATTCTTGTTATCATTCCATAGACAAAAACACGATCACCTTCCGAATAATCCTCAAAGTCGGACCCCGAGTAGTCGTCAGACATTTCTTCCGCGCTCTCCCCTATCATTGGAAAGAAGCCCACAAAGAGCAGTATTCCCATGGAAAAGAGAGCAAACCCCAGTACAATAGTTTTTGCACCCATTCTATAACCTCCTTATTCCCACTACCAGGACAATGGCCCCTGCAGATGTCACAATGATAAATGTCACATTTACCCATATCGTTTCGTGTATGCCGTCAGAACTGCTTCTGAGTATCTCGGAATAGGAAATGTTATCTGAGATATTGGTTAAAGGCATGTAAACATAGCATTTAACATATATACGCTCTCCTTTCTCAAGCGTTCCGCTTATCTTTCCATCTACATAAATGGGTATGTTGCTCCGTGTATTAAGAATGATTCTTGTAACACCACCCTCGCCTATGTTATCGAGATATTCTATATCTGTGACCTTTCCATAAACTGTCACGCGGTCTCCCGAAGCATATTTATCAAAGTCCCCATTGTGGTATTCCATAGAAAGCTTGTCGGCGCTCTCTCCTATCAGCGGCAGGTAGCCGAAGAAAAGGGCTATGCCCACCAGAAGAACGGCGGAACCTATCGCTGTTATCTTCTCATCCATGCCGGGGGATGTGCTTCATGAATAAGTCTTTTATGCTCGCAGGGACTGTGCAATGCCATGACCGATATCCCGCCATCCCATCCAAGATACCTTTCGCTGATAACGAGGGAGAGGCTGGTGGAGATGGTGCACAGGGGAATCGCCAGCGAGGCGGGACTCATAGCGCATGGAAGGGGTGAGGCATACGATTATCTCATCGGAGAGAGGACCAATGACTTCGCCGAAAAGGCCGAAAGAGCCGCTGTGGCATCGCTTCTTCTTGCGGAGCACCCCGTAATTTCCATAAACGGGAATGCTGCAGCGCTCTCCGGGAAGGAACTGATAGAACTGGGAAGGGAAACTGGCTCTCTTCTGGAAGTGAACCTCTTCCACAGGACAGGGGAAAGGGTGGAAAGGATAACCGAATACCTGATATCACTGGGCGCCAAGCATATCCTCGGCCCGGAACCTGATGCAAGGATTCCCGGGCTGGACCACGCCAGAGCGCTCTGCCATAAAGACGGGATATACTCTGCGGATGTCGTCCTTGTTCCGCTTGAGGACGGGGACAGAGCGCAGGCCCTCAAAAAGATGGGAAAGAAGGTGATAACCATAGACCTCAACCCGCTTTCCAGAACTGCCCGCGCTGCGGATATAACCATAGTGGACAACATCATAAGGGCGATTCCGAACATGGTAAGTCTGGCAAAGGAAATGAAGAAGACGGCGGAAGAGGAATTGCAAAAGATCATAGATTCCTACGACAATGAACACATCCTGCGCTCCGCACTTGAGGAAATCGGCAGGGCAGTTGATAGGCTGTGAACATCACTTTTAAATATATCCTTGAGTTAAGCCCGAATTACCCGATGAGGGATGAAAACGGTTAAAAAGCAGAACAGCCCCTAGTGTCACGAACTCCTTACAGGAGTTCTGGTCGCAAAGGCAATACTTTGCTCCCACGACCTTCGCTCAGCAAAGGTCTGCTCGTGCCGGCGTAACGGCACTCGAGCGGTCAATCATCTCGGACTGAAATCCCTTACAACATAACAGCCCCGTAGTGTAGCGGTCAATCATCTCGGACTCTGGATCCGAGGACGGCAGTTCGAATCTGCCCGGGGCTACTAACCAACTTTTAACCCATTAACAGGGGCAGATGAGAACAAGGTTTTCACCGATAGGATGTAAGCGAAGCGCCAGCTATTTTTCCGAGGTGCGCTTTGCCCGAAGGGGAAAGGGCACTGAGAATCTGCCCGGGGCTACTAACCAACTTTTCTCCAACCACCTGTGGGGAGATTCGAACCAGACCTTTTTAACCTACTGCACAGTAAAAGGTCGTGGCGAGAATCTGCCCGGGGCTCTTTTCAGCCTTTTCTAACTCACATATATTCTTCATCATCGTCCTCATCATCGTATTCTTCCACGGCCTTTTTACTCCTTTTTCGTTTAACCACGAGGTAGGAGATGATTGCAACGGATACTACTACTATTCCGGCACATAACGCCCAGCTGTAAGAGCCTGAAAAACTTCCTTCTCCAATGCAGTAGAGGTTCCCGTCATGGGCGGTAACATAGATGTTTCCGTTGGATGCTATGGCAGGAGATGCCCTTATCATTTTTCCGAGATTGGTCTTCCATCTCAGGTTTCCGGAAGAATCAAGGCTGTAGAGGTTGCCGTCATCACATCCGAAGAATATGTTGCCTTTGCTGTCGATTGCCGGCGAAGAAACTATATCGTCACCTGTGCTGAAATTCCATAGTTCATTGCCGTATCTGTTGACGGCGAAGAATCGCCCTGAGTTCGTACCAAAGTAAATACTACCGTCATTTCCTATGGCCGGTGTGCTCCATATCTCGCTATGAGCATCGAATTTCCACTTGAGATCTCCATTTGATGAGATTGCATAGAGGTTTCCATCATCTGATCCGAGATATATGGTGTCTCCATCAACGACAGGTGTCGGATAACCGAAGGATGAGTTATCCGGCGTATAGTTCCACAGGAAATCACCTTCAGGGGTCATTGCATAGAGAGTACTATTGGAGGCGATGTAAACGGTTCCATCAAGACCTACCGCAGGAGCCATGATATCCTCTTTGAAGCTGTGCTCCATAACTTTTTCTCCGTTTTCATTCAGTACATACAGAGTACCATTCTGAGAGCATGCGTATATCCGTCCGTCATATACGGTCAATGACGCTGCTAGTCCAGATTCAATTTTGTATTTCCACTTCAGATTTCCGTTTTTATCAACGGCATACACCGAGGACATGTCTTCAAAATAAATCGTGTCCTTGAATATAGCAGCTGGGTCTCCGACGCTGACATCTTCGTATTTCCACAGTATCTTCCCATCTTCAGAAATCGCATAGAATCCCAGAACGCCCCCCATGTAGATGACACCATCGGAATCTATTACTGCGGACACGCCTGGTGCGACCAATTGCAGTTTCCCACATATTTCTCCTGTATTGCTAGATGCGTCGTATGCGCTCAACCCTGTGTGCTGTGCGTTACCGTGGAACATGAACCAGCCTTCGGTTGCCTCTGCGGAGCTCCCTCTTTCGGGAATCAGATATATCGCCCCCATGAGCAGAATCATTACCAGACCGATTGAAATGACGGCTCTCATCCTGTTCCTTCGCGCATTATTAGGTTTCACTTTTTCACCCCGGTTATCGTGAGCCTGTGTTTTTCGGCTCGCTATTGGAAGATATGACTAGCATATATTTATATTTTTTGTAGTTGTTGGCTAATATTCGCATGGGGCTGCACCATCCTTTCTTTCGCTCATTCTCAGCCTCCGTTCCCTACAAATCTTTTTAACCCTCTCCCCTTTCCCTTTTTCCATGGGCCTGTAGGGTAGTCTGGATATCCTTCCGGCCTTCGGAGCCGGGGACCGGGGTTCGAATCCCCGCAGGTCCGCTTCGGGCCCTTCCGAACCGTTAGGTGAGGTGCGGACTTCGGAAGGAAGCTAGTGTCTTTGCTTAGCGCTCCGCCGCGAGCTCGTCATCGGTAACATAGATGAAAAGGAGTATGAGGAAAGGTTGAAAGCCCTTGAAGAGCGCTATAGAGCGATGTAATCCATCGCGTCCGAAACCCCTTTCTCCACAATTTTCATGTCCGGAACGAACGGATAATTGTAGAGTTCCTTTCCTGGCCTCTCGTTGTAGAATGGCCTGTTGCATCCGGGACAGCCAGAGGTCATGAACGCTTTTCTTGCAGCGCTCTCCACCGCATCTCCCCCTGCTTCAAATCCGGTCAGTTTTCCATCCCTGAAATGGAAATCGCTTATTCCAGAATCATATATCAGATAGCGAGCCAGCTGTATCACCCTGTATCTTCTTATGTCAGGCGGATTCCCCCAGTTCACAGGGGTGTATGCGAAGAGCGCGGTCTGTACGCCCATATCCCTGAGTTCGAGCATGACTCCGATGATGTCCTCGTCGCTCTCCCCCAGCCCGACTATGAGATGGGTATTCCCCTTTCCGAAAACCTCGACGCTGGTCCGGAGCGCTCTCCAGTGCCCTTCCCATGTGAACCTGTTCCCAGCCCCTTTGCCCTTTATTCTGGTGAATATCTCCGGATTCGCTGCATCAAGGGCTATGCTCAGATATTCAACACCTGCATCCTTCAGCCTTCGCATATCGTCCTCATCCACGGGAACCATTGAAACGGATACTGGATATATGTCGGACAATTGCCCTGCTATCCTTATGGAGTCCTCCACCATGCCATCATAATCAAGTGTTTGAAGGCACACCCTCGCAAAGATTCGATCATGGTGGAGCGCATCTATGAGTTCTCTTTCACCGTATTCCGGCCAGACCACACGGGATAATCTGTCGCTATGCGGGTTCTCCCTTCTCTGTGTACAGAAGGAGCAGTTGGACCTGCAGCGCTCCCCGAGCATGATATATGCTGTGGTGGGCATCGCAGCCATCTTTACATCTTTCAGGCCGAGGGCACCAAGGGTTCCCAGTGACGGCCTAACGGACGCGCTCGTAATCTGCGATCACCTCTGATGTCACCGTCCAGACCTTCAGAATCCCGTCGTAGATGGACACCTTCCGATCCGCTATCTCATACACCGGGCTCCTGTAATCTCCTTCCGGAAATCCGCCTATTATCACTATATAATCACCTTTCTTTCTGAATATTCCACCGAGCTTCGCCTTCTCACCCTCGGGAGACATCGCGATTATCTCCTCGTCCCTCCGTATGTCCTCGATGTACTCCTTCAGCGGATAGCCGTATGTCAGTTCCAGCAGCGGGTTCTTCCTGCTTGGGACTGCCTCCATGTCATAGAGGGATTCCATCAACCCGATGAACCGGTCATAGTGCTTCGGCAGCCTTGTTTCTGGGTTCACCTCTATTATCTCGTCGTTCCTCGTGTGCACAGCCACCCTCACCTCACCTTCCTGATTGGCTATGGAATCCAGCGCAAGGAGCATGAACATATGCACTATGTCCGGCCTTCCCCTTCTGCCTCCATCATCCAGTTCCTTCATCGCGGAGTGGTGGTATGTTGCATCCAGCATGCACATCTTGGCCTTCTTCTTCCTGCGCTTCGTGTATGCGACGACCGCCGGGTGGCCCCATAACTTCTGGGGTATAAGTTCGAGTTCGGCGTCCGCAAGTATGAGGGTGAGCATGGTGGGTAAATGCCCTTCTTATTTAATTTACTCCATCACCAGTTCTATCGGGCAGTGGTCGGAGCCCATGACCTCATTGAGTATGTTGGCCTCCTTTATCCTGTCCTTCAGTTCCTCGCTGACGATGAAGTAGTCTATGCGCCATCCGATATTTCTCTCCCTCGCCCTTGTCCTGTAGCTCCACCACGAGTATTTCACCTCGTCGGGATGCAGATACCTGAATGTGTCTATGTACCCGTGCTCGAGGAACTTCGTCATCCATTCCCTTTCCTCCCTCGTGAATCCCGGGTTTCCCTCGTTGTCCTTCGGCCTTGCTATGTCTATCTCCCGATGGGCAACATTGAAATCCCCACATATCACCACAGGCTTTCTCTTCCTCAATTTCTCTGCGAATTCCAGCAGTTTATCATCAAAATCTATCTTGAAGTCCAGCCTCGTCAGGCCGTGCTGGGAATTAGGAAAATAGGTGTTTATCAGGTAAAAGCCCTCAAACTCAAGGGTCAGCACCCTTCCCTCTGAATCGTATTCAGGATGCCCCATTCCGTATATGACATCCTGCGGCCTTATCTTCGTATAGGTGACGACACCGCTGTACCCCTTCCTCTGCGCAGGGTACCAGTATGCCTCGTATCTATCCACATGCCGCAGTTCAGCGGGAAAATCGTTCGGTCCCCCTTTCGTTTCCTGAAAGCAGTAGACATCAGCGTTAAGTTCATGTATCAGCCCGGGAAGTATCTCCTTGCGGTGCACAGCCCGCATTCCGTTGACATTCCATGAGATAAGGCGCATGATGATGCATAGGAGCGCTCTTAAAAAGCCTTTCGTGAAAATCTTTAAGCCCACAACAGCGATGTGATGACATGAACTCCCTCGCCTTCGGACCTGTGCCTTCCAGGAGGCTCGGGCGCAGCCTCGGTATAAACAACATACCTCCGAAGATATGCACATACGACTGCGTTTACTGCCAGCTCGGAGGCACGGTGAGAAAAACGATAAGCCGTCAGGTATTCTACAAGCCTGAGGAAATCTTCGATGAGGCTGAAAAGACTGTTGAAGGCTCTGGACACATAGATTATCTGACCTTCGTTCCGGACGGCGAGCCTACGCTTGACATCAATCTCGGAAAGGAGAGGGAAATGCTCAAAGCCCTTGGAAGAACCGCGATAATCACGAACTCATCCCTCATGTGGATGGAAGATGTGAGGGAGGACCTCATTGGTTTTGACCTGGTTTCCGTAAAGGTGGATGCGCTCTCCACCGAACTCTGGAAAAGAATAGACAGGCCGCACGATGCTCTTGACATAGAAAAAATAGCCGAATGCCTTCTTGAGTTCAGGGACTCCTTCAAAGGAAGGCTGATAACCGAAACCATGCTCATCGGAGGCGTGGATTATTCTGGAGAACTTGAAAAGATAGGAAGGTTCCTGTCGGAGTTGAAGCCGGATATGGCATACATCTCAGTGCCAACGCGCCCGCCTTCGGAATCGTGGGTCACTCCGCCTTCCGAAGAACTTCTCGCATCTGCATTCCATGAATTCTCAAGATACACAGAGACCGAGTTCCTTATCTCCTACGAAGGCGACGATTTCTCCACATCCGGGGATGCAGAGAAGGACATACTGTCCATATCCTCTGTCCACCCTCTCAGGTATGACGCAGTGGAAAAGATACTCAAAAGCGATGGTGCGGACTGGGGCCTCGTGGAATCCCTGATATCATCCAGAAGGCTGGTGCGCATAGAATACAGCGGTGAGGAGTACTTCGTGAGGAAATTGCCGCTCCGCTAACCCTCACCTATTTATACCAGTAGAATTTCGATGGGCTGAAAGGGGATGTGCCTCCATGGTGAACCCTAAGGAGTTGAAAACATGACGGAAGAAGAGATCGTTGAACAGACGGCTGAGACTCCGGCCGAGACATCGTATGGTGACGATGAGGAGAAGGCCCCGAAGAAGCCGAAGAACATGTACGGCTATGTGGGCGAGATGTGGAAGAAGCCAAGGCACGATGAGATGAAGAGGCTTCAGTGGGAGCGCATGATAGAGTGGAGGAAGGAGCCTTCCATAAAGCGCATAGAGTATCCCACGAGGATAGACCGCGCCAGAGCCCTCGGTTATAAGGCGAAGCAGGGCTATGTCCTTGTCCGTGTCAAGGTCAGAAGGGGCGGGCTCAGGAAGAGAAGGATAAAAGGCGGAAGGAAGGCCAGCAAGAAGGGTATCCTCAAAATAACAATGGGCAAGAGCCTTCAGAGGATAGCCGAGGAAAGGGCCTCCAAGAAGTACCCGAACCTCGAAGTGCTCAATTCATACTGGGTCGGCCAGGATGGAAAGCAGAAGTACTACGAGGTCATACTCGTTGATCCCCATCACCCTGTGATAAAGAGCGATTCGAAGATAAACTGGATAAGCAAACACAAGGACCGTGCAGGCAGAGGGCTCACAAGCGCTGGAAAGAAAGGCCGTGGAATGAGAAGGAAGGGCAAGGGCACCGAGAAGAACAGGCCTTCCATAAGGGCACACGGAAGGAAGGGCAAGTGATATCATGGCCATGATGTTCTGCCCTAAATGCCATTCCATAATGGTTCCTCAGAGGAACGATAAGGGCGAAGAGGTCCTCGTCTGTACGAAGTGCGGCTATACCAAGGACATAAAAGGAGGCACCATCATCAAAGAGAATGCCGAGGAAAAGGAGATGGTGGTCATAGAGGGTGACGAAGGCATACTGCCAAAGACAAAGGTGGAATGCCCGAAGTGCGGAAACGACGAGGCCTACTGGAGGCTGGAACAGACCAGGTCCGCAGATGAGCCCGAAACAAGGATATACCGCTGTACGAAATGCGGCCACACATGGAGAGAGTACTGAAAACCCTTCTTATTTCAATCCATTTTCCTATTTCAACCTCACGGTCTCAAGGTTCTTTGGAATGATGGTATCTATGCCATATTTCCTCTTTATCGCATAGGCCAGTTCTATGGACTTTGATTCCTCTCCGTGACACATGCTTATCCTTTTCGGCTGTGGGTCGAGCGCTGAAACATACCTCATCAACTGCCTTCTGTCCGAGTGCCCCGAGAATCCCTCCGAGCTCTCGATGTCCATCTTTATGTCTATGGTTATCGGATTTCCCCTTTCCATCAGGGTTACGTCCTTCCAGCCGCGCTGGATCTTGTTACCCAGCGTTCCTTCAGCCTGATAGCCCACAAATATGAGAGTGTTGTTCTCGTCATCGGCCCAGTGCTTGAAGTACTCCATGACCGGCCCTCCGTTCATCATACCTGATGTGGCCAGCACTATCTTCGGGTCAGGGTCTCCGATTATCGCCTCCCTCTGCGCTCCGGTCTCAACACGGTTGAATATATCCGAAAGGAACGGGTTGCCCTCATCTGCAAATATCTTGCGCCTGAGGTCGCTGTTAAGGTATTCGGGATATGCAGTGTGTATCGCAGTTGCCTCCCATATCATACCGTCAAGATATACCGGGAGTTTCGGTATCTCTTCCTTCCTCATCAGTTCTTCAAGGACGAGCATGACCTCCTGTGAACGTCCGACCGCGAAAACAGGTATGAGAACCTTTCCTTTCTTTGCAAGAGTGCGGGTCACGATCTCTTTCAGATCCTCGGTCGCTTCCTTCCTCGTTGGCTGTGTGTTGTTGTAGCCTCCGTATGTGGACTCCATTATAACTGTGTCAAGCCTTGGATACTTGACATTGGCAGCGTTGAAAAGCCATGTCTTTTCGTACTTTATGTCCCCTGTTATCATCAGATTATGCGCCCCGTTCCCTATGTTGAAATGAACCGATGCTGAGCCCAGGATGTGCCCTGCATTGTGAAATGTTACCTTGATGTCAGGAGCTATATCCGTGGTTTCCTTGTATTTCAGAGCTATGCAGTGTTTGACAGCGTTTCTTATATCCCCCGAACTGTAAGGGCTTTTTCCATTGTCTCCGTGTGCGACCTTGATATAATCTAGTTGAAGCAGAGCAGCAAGATCCCTTGTTGGTGGTGTGCAGTATACTGGCCCCTCGTACCCGTACTTATATAGGGCAGGGATCAGTCCTGAATGGTCCAGATGTGCGTGGGTGAGAACTATACCATCTATAGAGTCAAGAGGCTGAAGTTCCGGAGCCTCAAGGAAGGGCGTTCTTTTATCAGGGTCGGTTGAAACATCGACTCCCACATCTATGAGTATCTTGCTGTTCTTTGTCATGAGCAGGGTTGCGCTACGCCCGACCTCGCGATATCCTCCGAGAGCCGTGAAACGAACCCAGTACTCTCCCTTCTCGATTGTGTCCCTGTTCAGCCTCTTTCCAAGCCTTTCCAGAAATACGCGCCTCTCAGCTCCAACCATCCGCAGATATTTCCTTATATCCTCTATGGTCTTCGAAGGTATGGGTGGCGTACGAATTACCTGGGGTGCCCAACCCGTCCTTCTCTTTATATCGTTCAAAAGCGCTCCTTTCTTTCCTATGACCTTACCGGGAGCCTTTGCCTCGATGGTCACCTGTCCGGTCTCTTTCTCGAAATAATACCCAGTTATTCCGGCATCATCAGGTACTATCCTCTCTATCTCAGATTTGGCATCCTCTTCCGGAAGTGTTATGGAGGGATCAGGCCTAACTATCACCCTTTTCTTAAGCTTTCTTGCCAGAGCATTGATTATCTCATCACTCTGGGCGAATGATGCCATGTCTCTCGTATATATTACAATCTCTGGTCCCTCGAAGGTCACCTTTACAAGGTCGCCTCTTCCTCCGAGAACCTCGTTTACGGCCTGTCTTGCCTCCCGAAGTACGTCGTCGAAGCTCATAACGATTCCTGCCAGTTATTTCACTCTATTGATACTTTTTTCTGAAGGGTTCCAGCTCTTTGTCGGTGTATCTCTTGAATCCTTCCTTTGTTATTGTGGCGAGATTTATCCACCCTCCTGATGCGGAGTCCCTTCTCATGGCCATCGAAAGTGCCCTGACCGCAAGGTCCACACCATCCTTTATGCTCATGTCCTTTTTGTAGTGGTCTTCGAGCACACCGTAGACATAAGGGGAACCGGATCCGGTGGTCACATACTCATCCTCTATGGCCCCGCCTGCAGCATCCAGCGAGAACACATGACCCCCAGTACTGTCTATTCCCGCCACTATGAGCTGAACCCAGTACGGATAATATCGTCTTCCGTTCAGTATGTTGGACATCATGGTGGCAGAGCCCTTTATACTGAGGGGTGTCTCGTTCTTTATTCTGTATAGCTGCACCTCTGCCGAGAGATATCTTGCCAGCATCTGTGCGTCACCGACAAGACCAGCTATCGTCATCCCGATGTGCTCATCTATCTTGAACAATTTGTTCGTCCTTTTGTTGGAAATGAGAGTTCCCATTGTGGCCCTCGACTCGGTAGCCATGACTATTCCGCCCTTGCATATCATTCCAAGAGTGGTAGTACCTTCCTTCAATTCAGGGTTTTCTTCTTTCATAGTATCAACCTTTAAATTTTATTTTTTCAGGGCTCTTTCTCCCTTCATCAGCACAGGAGTTCACCTCCGAAAAGTGCTGTGTGGAGGATTGCACAGCCATATTTAATGATTTCGCCCCAATATGGGGCTTTTTCTATTACTTAGGAGCTATGCTAACAACGTTGTTTCCCCGAAGAACCACTTTACCAAGGCGTCTGACCCTCTCTTCGGTGGTCTCTTCGGTGTCCTCAAGGACCATGTTCATGTAGTCGTCAAAGCCGATAAGCTTTCCTTCCAGTACTCTGCCGTCCTTCAGAAGAAGAACGACCCTTTTGTTTATGGACTGTTCGAGCAGTGTGTTGGGCATGACCATGTCGTTTCCCTCACTCGCCCATACACACGGGGGATTTAAAGTTTTTTGTATAAAACGACAATCTTCCCCGTCTAAGAGAAAGCACATCATCTTTTTTATACCAAATGAGATTCCGAGACGGTGATATCTTGAAGATACTGCTTATCCATTCGGATTACATCGAGTACGAAGCGAAGAAAAAGGCCATGAAAGGCGCAGAAGAGATTCCGGAAAATATGGCGAAAGGAAGGATGGACGAGGCCCTTGTTGTCTTCACGGCGGTGGAGAGAGAGGACGGGATTGACGATGTCATGCTTGCAAAGGAAGAGATACTGAAGACCGCAGAGACAGTCAAGGCAGAGAGGATAATGCTCTATCCGTATGCACACCTCAGCAGCAACCTCGCAAAGCCGAATATAGCCATAGAATTGATGAAAAATCTTGAAGATGAGCTTCGCTCCTCCTTCGAAGGGGATGTCGGGAGAGCGCCCTTCGGATGGTACAAGGCCTTCAAGATATCCTGCAAAGGACATCCGCTCAGCGAACTTTCAAGGGAGATAAAGGCAAAGAAGGAGGCGGAAAAACCGAAGGGCGAGGAGAGTTTCCTTATACTGAACCACGACGGTACGGAGATAGAGGTCGAGAAGGCGGAACTCGGTAAGGATGCCTTTTCAGTGATGGTTAAGAAGGAGGCCCTGCGCAAAGAGGCGGGTAAGTCCGAGCCGAAATACGCCCGTCTCTGCCATAAGTTCGGTATAGAATGGGAGGAGATGAGCGATGCCGGCCACATGCATTTCGCACCGAAGGGGGCCCTCATAATGGACCTTGTCTCTGATTACTCGTGGAATGTGGTCAATGACCTCGGAATACCTGTGATGACCGTCAAGGGAACCAACATGTTCAATGTTGACGAGCCCGCCGTTAAGGAGCATGCTGACCTCTTCGGAGACAGGCTTTACTTCATAGACACCGGCGATAAGCGCCTTATTCTGAGATATGCGGCCTGCCACCAGCAGTTCGCTATGATGCGGAAGTGGAACATGAGCTATAAACAGCTGCCTTTCGGAGCATTTGAGGTGGCTGATGCATATCGTTTGGAGCAGTCCGGGGAGACCATGCTCTGCTTCCGAACAAGGCGTATGAACATGCCGGACCTCCATGTCGTATGCAAGGACGAGGAGGATGCGAGAGAGTGGTTCGCAAAGGTGCACGAGCGCATATTTGAGGAGATCGAGAAGATAGGCAGGGACTACGAGATGCTGATTAACTTTTCATCCAGAAAGGCATACGATGATTCGAAGGAATGGCTGTTGAGTCTCCTCGGGCCAAGGAAGAAGAGAGCCCTTCTGCACTTCTACCCCGAGGGAATAAACTACTACTGGACAATAAACATAGAGTATCATATCAAGGACTACAACAACAGGATGAGGGAGATCGGCACGGTCCAGATGGATGTTGGGAATGCTAAGAGGTTCGGAATAAAGTATGTGGATCCCGAAGGTAAGGAGCGATATCCGATAATCCTGCACACCGCCGTAATAGGCACCCTTGAAAGATACATCTACACCATCTTTGACTCCGCTGTGATACGGGAATCGCAGGGAAAAACAGGTACGATACCCCTGTGGCTCAACCCCGAACAGGTGCGCTTCCTTCCTGTGAAAGATACGCATATGGAGAAAGCGAAGGAGATGGCCGAGTTCCTGACAGAGAACGGAATAAGGGCCGGATACGACGACAGGGACATCAGCGTCGGAAAGAAGGTCCGGAATGCAAAGCAGGACTGGGTGGGGTATGTCATAGTCATCGGTGATAAGGAGATTGAGTCCGAGAACCTGACTGTCTATGTCCGTGAGGAAAATGCCAACAGGGAAATGACCATTGATGCGCTCCTCACCGAGATCAAAGAAAAGACAGAGGGAATGCCCTACCGCCCGATGTACTTCCCGATGGAGGTCTCGAAAAGGGTATTCGAGTGAGCGGGCTTTAATGCCCTGAAACACTTTTAGCAAAATCTTTTTATATCTGATATTATTGGTGGATATCAGGTGTGGTATATGAGGAAAATTGTGGGACTTCTGCTGGCCTCAATACTCATTCTCATGGGGCTGGGGAACATCGTCATTCCGGTTGAAAGCCATATGAGTGTAAGTTCGACAAATGAGCATGGTATAGGGGCTATATTTAAGGAACCTGAACAGGACAAGATAGTTGACCACATCTATCCTGAGAACGGTGCTCCTGATGTGAGAAGAGACAAAAGCAATGGTGAGAATACGGTTTCATCGGTTGATAATTCTTATTACCTCCCGCCTGTGGGCGACCAAGGATATCAGGGCTCATGTGTCGCCTGGTCAATGGGTTATTATCATAAAGGTTATGAGGAGAACAAAGAGCACGACTGGACCGGCAGTGAGAAATACGACCCTGCTCACCAGATGAGCCCTGCATTCGTTTACAATCATGCCAACGGCGGGCAGGATGGGGGGCTCTATTTCTCAGATGCAGCTTCCCTCATAGTTGACATGGGAATAGCTACCATGAAAGATATGCCTTATGATGATTCGGATTATACGACATGGCCGGATACGAGAACCTATTTCGATGCTCTGCAGTACAGGGCTAGTGATTATCACTGGATATATGTGGGTGATGACGACGGCATAGATAACCTGAAACAGCATCTGGCAAATGGAAACACAGCAGTTCTTGGAATCTATGTGTGGGGAAACTTCGATAATATAGGTGATTACAATTATACCTACTGTGTCGCCGATGAGACCGGAAATAACCGCGGGGGGCACGGAGTGTGTGTCATCGGATATGACGATAACAAAGAAACCCATGATGGAAAAGGAGCATTTAAGCTGGTAAATTCATGGGGAACTGGCTGGGGAGACAATGGATTCTGGTGGATGTCCTATGAAGCCGTAAAGAATGACGACCTTTCACAGAAATGGGTGATATATCTAGATGACCGGACAGACTATCATCCAAAGACAGTGGCTGAATTGAAGATAGACCACACCCACAGAGGAGACATAATGAAAGAAGGAATAGAGATTGGAACAGGTACTGGAAACAACAAGAAGTGGTCTCATTCCTTTATGGAGTTCTATATGCTCAATCATGTGGGTGATTCAAACTACCAGAGATATCCATTTCCGAAAAATACAATGGTGTTTGACCTTACGGATGGAATATCCTCACTGCCGTCAGACGGAGAAGATTTCTTTGTTGGGTGCGAGGACACCATAAACGGCACAACGGGAAGCCTCAGACATTTTGAGGTCCACTATCTGCCGGAGAAATCATCATGGTATTCCTCTGAAGAACCCAAAAGTATACCGGACAACACAGATTCTCAGACATTTCTGAATATGCATCTCGATTCCGGAGGTGAGTTCCATGCACCTATAAGAATAGACTCTGATCATGATTTCTACGAACTCAGGGGTGTTTTTAGTGGCAATGGGACAAACAACAATCCTTATATCATAGAAAAATATGATATAAATGCTGTTGGACGTGGAAACGGAATTTACTTGGGAAACACCACTGCACACGTCAGAATTAGCAATTGTACTTTACACGATGCCACTGGGGATTCAGGAAAATATCATTTTAATTCTGGTATATTTATGTATCGCACAAGCAACGTTACACTCCTAAACAGCACGATATCTGAAAATGGATACGGCATCTATCTTGATTCGTCCGAGAAGAATTTAATTTATCATAACAACCTAATAAAAAATTTAAATCAATCATATGACAACTCGGGAAGTAATTTCTGGAACTCATCTTACCCCACAGGAGGAAATTACTGGAGTGATTATGGCGGGACGGATATATTCTCCGGACCCGCACAGAATAAAAGTGGTAGCGACGGTATTGGCGACACAGAATACACCAACATAAGTGGTGGGGGAGGAGCACAGGACAATTATCCTCTGATGCAACCTGCGGGCCTCATGAAAATAGATTTGAATGCGGGGTGGAATCTCATCTCACTTCCATGGGAGAAGAATCCAGTGAATATAACGAGGGCATTGAATGATATTTCATGGGACCGGGCCATGGTGTATATCAACGGAACCTGGCATACATACAACAAGAACAGGAATGCAAAATACAATGCAGGCTTCCCCACTGTTGATAACACAATCGGAATATGGGTGCACTGCCCAGAAAGCACGTCTCTTTTCGGCTCCGATAAAGATATAGGTAGCACTAGCATACCATTGCACAAAGGATGGACTCTCGTCGGATTTCCAACAGGCCATGACCATAAAGTATCGAGTGCTCTCTCCGGAATACCGTGGGAACATCTGGAAACATCGGACGCAAATGGAGACACATATGCCCTCTCATACGAAGACTATATGCTTGCAGGAAAAGCATACTGGATATATGTTGATGAGGACTGTGTGTGGACGGTTGAGTGGTAGGAATCACCCGTAAAACTCCTTACAAACATTCTTTATCCCTTCTACTTTCTCCGGCCTCATAGTCTCCGGAAGGAAACGCGCGTACCTGTCCTGAGCAAATCTCTCGTCCATCAGCACGATTAACGCCCTGTCGTCCTTGTCCCTTATGGCCCTTCCTGCGGCCTGCATGGCCTTGTTAACAGCCGGGTATACGAAGACATAGTCCCATCCCTTTCCGCTGCCGAACTTCTCATCGTAGTACCTTCTCAGAGCTTCGGTCTCAGCATTTGGAGGTGCTACCGCAAGACCGATCACCATCACGACCGAAAGCAGGTTACCGCTGTAATCCACACCTTCGGAGAGTGAGCCCCCCTGAACCCCCAGAAGAAGAGCGCCACCCATGCTTCGTGCATTCTCAAGATTTCCGAGTATCTGTTCCCTCTCACGCTTGCTCATACTCCTGCGCTCCACTATTATCTCCTTGTCGTGCTCCAGAACCTCCATTCTCTCCATTATGCTCTCCATCATGCTGTATGATGGAAAAAATACCGCTATGTTTCCGGGACAGAATCTTGCGGCATCAACTATATGATTCGCATATGCCTGATACATTCTGGCATTTCTCCTTCTGTAGGCAGTGCTCAGATAATCTGTGACCACAACCTTCCTATTCTCCGGGGGATACGGGCTTTTGTACTCCTTTATCACCGCCTCGCTTATACCCAACAGGTCGGCATACATCTCCCCTGGGTAGAGAGTGCCACTCATGAGTACGGAAGAATGCACACCGTTGAATATGTCAGCTGAGAGCAGGGATGGGTCCAGAAGGCTGCACCTTATCCACTTCTCCTTTCCGTTGGCTATGTGGACGATGGAAGATGATTCATTTGACCAGACATCTATGAACTGAGATAGGTATAGTGACATGGGTTCTCTTCCGTCCAGTGCCTCTTTGGTCCCCCGCTCATACAGCCTTTCCTGAAATTCATCCACGCTTATCTGCTCAAGGCTGCCTTTGAGCGCCGAATCCAGTATGTCCATGAAGAAATCCCTGCCGACCTCAATTTCCGTCTCGCCCATCTCGTTGAGCTTTTCTTCCAGACCCTGCTCTATTCTCCTTATTATCCCTGCGAGAAGCCCGTCATCCTTCAGGTCTCGCCTTGCTTCCTGCAGAATATCTGGATTCAGAAAACTGCGCAGGTCAGATCTCAGACGGTCCGGAAGGTTGTGTGCCTCGTCGACGATAATATTTATGTCAGAGAGGGAGCGCTTCATTTTGGTAAAGACCTTTTCGTTCAGTTCGGTGAATATGAGGCTGTAATCGCATATCACGAGATTTGCCTTCTCTATCGCATCAACGGCAGCTTTGTGCGGGCAAACACCGTTCTTTTTTGCCAGATTTACCATTTCTTCCACACTCATTGGTCCGGAGAGTATGGCCTCCACCACCTTCTTGTTGTCCTTTCTGAAGAACTCACATCTACCTTTCTTTACCATCTCCTGACAGAGCTTTGAAAAAACGGGATACGGCAGGCGGGATTCTTCCATCGGGCACATCTCTTGCTTGGATATTATGTCCACTAACCTTATATCCCCCTCCATTCGTCGTGCGGTTTCAACTGCTATTCTGTGCTGAGAGCGCTTTGAGGTGAGAAAAAATGTGGTTCTTCCGCTATCAAGAGAATCTTCCATCGCAGCGCTCAATGCAGCCGCTGTCTTACCTATACCGGTAGGCGCATGGGCTATCAGATGACGCCCGTTCCGAACCGCCTCCCTGCAGTCCTCCAGAAACTCTCTCTGTCCCTCCCGGACGTCCCTGAAAGGAAAGAGTCCGTTTCCGTATGATGCCTTATCAACACTATCTTTGCCATAGTTGCTGTCGTCGCCCTCGACATATCCACATCTCGGGCACTTCATCCTTTCTCCGACCTTAATCATAAGGGTTCCGCATACAGGGCAGAATACGGGCATCGGACAGGCAATATCGAGCGCCTTTTAAGGTTTGGCAGTGGGCAAAGAAATCTAATATCAGGAGCTTTTAACACCGTGAGAGCAAAGCCAATATTCGGGAATCCGGCACTTGTAATCGAAGATGCTCTGGTGATATCCGATCTGCACATAGGTATCGAGTATTATCTGCAAAAAAAGGGGATACATATACCCTCTCAGTGGAGAGAGATGGCTGCTGCTGTAAAGGAATTGAAAAAGGAGAGCGAGACAAAGACACTCATAATAAACGGCGACCTGAAACACGGCATATCCGCAGGAAAACGTGAATTGAGTGACGCCCGGCATTTCATAAAGGAGATATCCGGGGATTTCGAGAAGATATATCTTGTAAAAGGCAACCATGATGGAGGTATCCAGGATGAAATCAGGCATCTTCTTACAATCATTCCAAGCTCGGGCTTTGTATATGGGGGAACGGGCATCTTTCACGGACACGCATGGCCGTCGGAAGAGGTTATGAAGACAGATACCCTTGTAATCGGACACATGCACCCATCCTATGAATTCCTTGACAGTCTTGGAAATTCACAGAAGGAACCATGCTGGATTCGCGGAAAATATAAGGGAAAGGCCGTCATTGTCATGCCTTCCATGAATCGCTTCTACGGCGGTGTCGCCGTTAACAGAGGGGAGTTTCTCGGGCCTTTGCTTAAATCGGATGACTTCATTCCGGAAGAGATCATACTTCTGGACGGAACAGTGGTGAAAAAAGGTTTGGTGGGGGAAAAATCCCCCGAATAGGTGCTTGTTCTGGGTGAGTTGCTCCGTGCAATCTTACTTTTTACCTTCTCCCATAAGAAGTATTTGGTACAATCTTATTCGAAGGCAGACAGAGGCTTTAAAGAGCAACAGAACTGCTGTGAACTCTTATATATTGCGTGAGTATGGTGGCTCTATCGTTCAAATGGAGATGATAAACATGACAAAATACGTCTATATGTTCACAGAAGGAGATGGCAAGAACAAGATGCTCCTTGGAGGAAAAGGAGCAGGGCTCTGCGAGATGACTCAAATAGGACTTCCCGTACCTCCGGGTTTCACCATAACGACGGAAGCATGCATGAAATACTTCGAAGAGGGAGGGCTTCCCGAAGGGCTCTGGAACGAAGTTCAGGCTGCCATGAAAAAGCTCGAAGAAGAGACCGGGAAGAAGTTCGGAAGTGAGGAGAATCCTCTTCTTGTTTCAGTGAGATCCGGCGCTCCGGTCTCAATGCCGGGAATGATGGACACCATACTGAACCTCGGGCTGACCGATAAAAGCGTACTTGGACTTGCCCAGCAGACAGGTAACGAGTGGTTTGCATGGGATGCATACAGAAGGCTTCTTCAGATGTTCGGAAATGTCGTTATGGGAATACCTCACGAGGACTTTGAAAAGCGCATGGACGCCATAAAAAGAAAGAAAGGGATAAAACTCGATGTGAATATGAGTGTGAACGATTTGAAGTCTCTGGTCAGGGATTATAAAAGAATCTATGGGAGATACAGTTATGAGTTTCCGCAGAGGCCCGAAGAGCAGCTGCGCCTATCCATAAGAGCTGTTTTCGAATCGTGGAACAATGAAAGGGCCAAGGTATACAGGCAGATAAATGGCATACCGGATGACGTGGGAACTGCGGTCAATATCGTTAGCATGGTCTTCGGAAATATGGGAGATGACAGCGGTACCGGCGTCGCATTCACCAGAGATCCGCGTCTAGGGGACAAACATCTCTACGGAGAATTTCTAATAAATGCACAAGGAGAGGATGTGGTTGCAGGTATTCGGACACCCCATGCCATAAACGAGTATTCTAAACAGGATACCAACCGAAGCCTTCCGACCATGGAAGAGATAATGCCCGAACAGTATGCTGAACTTCTCAGGGTTGCGGAACTCCTTGAAAAACATTACAGAGACATGCAGGACATAGAGTTCACGATAGAGAAAGGCAGACTCTACATACTTCAGACAAGGACAGGTAAAAGGACGGCAAAAGCCGCCGTTAAAATCGCTGTTGATATGGTCGAAGAGGGATTCATAGAGAAAAGAGAGGCACTCATGAGGATAACTCCTGATCAGGTTGACACACTCCTGCATCCTCAGATAGATCCCACAGCAGAACATACGGCTATTGCCAAGGGACTTGCGGCATCACCAGGAGCTGCTGTAGGCCATGTGATCTTTGACCCTGAAAAAGCTGTGGCTCTTTCAAAGAAAGGAGAGAAAATAATCCTTGTGAGGCCGGAGACCACCCCTGATGACATTCACGGCATGCATGCCTCGGAAGGAATATTGACTGCAAGAGGAGGTATGACATCTCATGCTGCTGTTGTGGCCAGAGCCATGGGTAAGCCAGCCATAGTCGGTTGCGCAGAGCTTGAAATACATATGGAAGAGTCCTACTTTGCATCAAGAGGAACACGCATATACGAAGGAGACCTGATAACTATCGACGGAACCACAGGGGAGGTTTATGCAGGCAGCGTACCGCTTATAAAACCGACTCTGAGCGGTGACCTTGAGAAGATACTTACATGGGCTGACGAGACGAGAGCACTCGGCATACGCGCCAATGCGGACACACCCGAACAGGCAAAGACAGCCAGGGAATTCGGAGCCGAAGGAATAGGTCTTGCAAGGACAGAGCACATGTTTTTTGGCTCGGAGAGACTCCCGATAATGCAGGAAATGATAATGGCGCAGTCCAGAAAGGACAGGATAAAGGCTCTTCGTAAGCTCCTCCCCATGCAGAGAAGCGATTTTGTGGAATTCTTCAGAACAATGGAGGGATATCCCGTAATCATAAGGCTTCTTGACCCTCCGCTTCACGAGTTCCTGCCAAGTATAGAAGAGCTCACGCTGGAGATAACCGAACTGAAAATGAAGCTGAAAAATGCCAAGACAATGGGGGAGATGGATGTCGTTCTGAACGAGATATCCGAGAAGAAAAGGCTTCTTGATGTGGTCAGTGAGCTGCATGAAATAAATCCGATGCTTGGATTCAGAGGATGCAGGCTTGGAATCATATACCCTGAGATATACGAGATGCAGGTGATGGCCATAATACAGGCAGCAGCGGAGGTCATAAGAGATGGCAAAAATATATATCCTGAGATAATGATACCTCTCATAGGGCATGTGAATGAGCTTGAAACCCTGAAAGAGCATCTTACAAAGGTGGCCGGTGAGGAGATGAAAAAAGAAGGCGTGGACATAGAGTATATGTTCGGTACCATGATTGAGATACCCCGGGCTGCGCTCACCGCCGATGAAATAGCTAAGGTGGCTGAGTTCTTCTCCTTCGGAACCAACGACCTTACCCAGATGACCTTCGGATACAGCAGGGACGATGCACAGGCGAAGTTTCTCAGAAAATACGTCGAGATGAAGATTCTCGATAAAGACCCGTTTGCCACAATAGACCGTGACGGTGTGGGGCAGCTTGTAAAGATTGGAACCGAAAAAGGAAAGAAAGCCAGAACAGGCCTCGAAGTAGGTGTATGCGGAGAACACGGAGGAGACCCCGACAGCATAGAATTCTTCCATCTTTCCGGTCTGGACTATGTATCCTGTTCACCGTACAGGGTCCCGATAGCCAGACTTGCCGCAGCCCAATCGGAGATACAACACCCAAGAAATTAAACCTTTTTTTCACCTTTTCCTGTTTTTTCGTGCGCCATCTCCATGACTTTATCTATATCTATCTCGTCAAACATCCCTGTGACCGCCTCATAATGCCCTTTTAGCTTTCTATCCATATCATCCATACTATCTCTCATATGTATTACGTGGCTTTCGAGGTGATCCATATGCTCCTTCAGCATTTCAGTATGCTCCTTAAGAGAGCGGAGATGATGGTAGAGCGCTATCAAAACAATTATCTCTATTAAAAGTACCGCCGTTTCAATCACTGCCAGAACTTCTTCGCTGTTCACAACCCCGTAACATCCTAAGTCTAAAAAGACTTTTGGATAACTTTAACAGAAAACTTTGAAAAAAAGAGCCTGTCTTCCAAGCCTGCAAATCCCATATATGCGGCTGCCGGGATTCGAACCCGGGCAAGAGGCTTGGGAAGCCCCTATCCTAACCAGCTAGATCACAGCCGCATTGCGCTTCTGCGAGGGGATGCACATGTCCGATATAAAGATTTCAGATGAGAAAGAAGATGAGAGGAAAGGACGTGGGAAAGTTTAATATGCTTTAATGGTATGATATGGTGATAACATGGGCGATCCAGAAGATATTATAAGAGACATCATGAAGAATACCGGAAGCACGATACAAATAGAGAACCTCATGATGGAATCATTCAGAGAGGTTCTTAAAGACGAGATAAAGAACAGGATGCAGGAAAGTCTTGAAAGAAACCCCGAAATAAAAAAAGAGATAAGCGAGGCAATAGACATATTGATGGAAGCCAGATTGAAAGAGGCTCTAGCACTTATGAAACTTGCCAAGGCCTCCACAAAGCTGGGAGTTGAATCCACTCCGCCGGATGTGCGTAAAGAAATGATTAAGTCATTCACAGCACTCTTTGAAAAGGAACTTGGGGAGCTGCTCGAGAATACACTGTGACCGAAACTTTGATATAAAGAAGGCAGTAAGGGATGCTAAATCCAGTGGCTTCACGGCCATACAGGACGGAATGCCATAAAACCCATTAAAATCACAAAGCTCCCGTAGTGTAGCGGCCAATCATGCGGGCCTCTCGAGCCCGCGACCCGGGTTCAAATCCCGGCGGGAGCATATAATTTTCAATTCAAGTCTCCTTTTTTTTAAGCCACCTTACCATCTTCTCTATTGCCCTTCCTCTGTGGGATATGGCATTCTTTTCGGAAGCGCTCATCTCCGCGAATGTCCTTTCCTCACCTTCGGGAATGAAGATCGGGTCATAGCCGAAACCGTTCTCTCCCCTGGGATTCCTAGAAACAGTGCCCTTCACCACTCCTTTGAATGTATGGAACTCTCTTCCATCCCAGTATGCGATGACCGCCTCGAACCTCGCGCTCCTCTCCGTCTTACACCTCATCAGCCTGAGGATTCCCCCATAGCCAATGGTGTCGAATACATATGCTGAATAGACCCCGGGAAAACCTTTCAGGTAATCAACGAAGAACCCCGCATCCTCCAGAAAGAAGGGTTCCTGCGACCTCTCAACCACCCATTTAGCAGAGAACAATGCCACCTCTTCCAGTGTGTCGGCCTGAACCTCCGGAGGCTTCATGTTGTCCTGCACTACCTCATATCCGAGCTCTGCAAGGCGCTCTCCTGCCTCCCTGACCTTGTTCTTATTCCCGGTTATGAACCTGAGCCTCATCGCAGGGAGAACAGCACCGAATTAAAAAGGATTGTTCATGCCCACCCGGAAAGAGACCATCCTTCCATGACCGTGAAGAAGTTACATCCGGCGGTGCCGAGGTTTTGAAAAAAACGAAACTAGCCCTGCACATACGACTGAATCAAACTATAAATCGCACAGGGGGAGGGGGATGTTGAGGTTTTGAAAAAACCGAAACTACCCCTCAACGCGCGACTGAGCGAAGCGAAGGAGCGCGGGGAGGGGGATTCGAACCCCCGTGGGAATACTCCCAACGGATTAGCAATCCGTCGCCTTGCCGGGCTGGGCCATCCCCGCATGCTGTTCTGCGTACTTTTTTAGATTTGATGGGTTTTGGTGGTTGTTTCGTGTATTGCGAACTTTGGAAAGAAGATCACTCTTCCCTCACGATGTTCTTCTGGCCGCCCTCCTTGTAGACAGTCACAACCATGAATGTCTTGGTTTCCTTGATACCTTCTATAGAGGGAAGGGTGGTTGTAACAAAGTCCCTGAAAGATGCATAGTTCTTGAAAGCGGCCTTAACAAGCATGTCCACATCGCCTGTTACGAGATAGAGATCTATTATTTGAGGGAAGTCAGAGACTTTTTCAGCAATCTCGTCTACTTTCTGGGTCTCTACTTTTATACCTATCATACTGCGTACCATATCGTCGCCGTAATAGCTCGAAAGCAGTTCGTCGTAATCGTCGTTCATGATATCACCGGGATTTGGCAGGAATATTGCACTTGGATAAAAGGGTTTTGCACTAGATAAGGTGTTTCTCGGGGTCGTCCAGTTCCCTGTCGCAGTATACGCACCTAAGCTTCAAAGGATTCACAGATTCCACTATGAATTCGGGTTCTACCGGTTCGTATGTATCCAACTCAGTCCGTGCATTGGTTATGCAGTTGGGGTTGGCGCACCGAACTATTCCAACGACGCGCTCCGGCGCCTTTACCGCGCTCTTTTTGACCACTTCGTAGTCCCTTATGATATTTATCGTGGCGTGCGGGGCTATGAGGGCTATCTTCTGCAGCTGCTTAGGGTTCAGTTCCTTGTCCTCAACCTTCACGATGTCCTTGTACTCGTTCTTCGCGCTCTGCACATGCATTATAACGCTGACCGTGGACTTCACCGTCTCGTCTATGTTCAGTATCTTCAGCACATCCAGTGCCTTTCCGCTGTCTATGTGGTCTATCACCGTTCCGTTCCTTATCGGCTGAACCTTGAATTCCTTCACTCGCTCACCCCCAGAACCAGAGAGAGCAGTGCCATCCGCACAGGAACTCCGTTGAATGCCTGCACGAAGTACTTCGCATTGCGCGTCTCATCAACCTCGGGCGCTATTTCGGTCACCCTCGGAAGTGGATGCATGATTATCACATCGCTCTTCGCTTTTTCCAGAAGCTCCAGGTCAACCCTGTATGCTCCCGCCACCTTCTCATACTCGGCCATGTCAGGGAACCTCTCCTTCTGAATTCTGGTCACATATAGCACATCTGAATCGTGCACGGACTCATCCAGGGATGTGTAGATGTGGGGCTCTATTCCGTAGCTGCGCACATCCTTTATCACATGCTCGGGCATCTGAAGCTCGGGTGGAGCGGTGAACGAGAGGTCAGCGCCGAACATGGCGAGGGCATGGGCCAGTGAATGCACGGTCCTTCCGTACTTAAGGTCGCCCACGAGATTGATGTTCAGCCCGCCTATCTTCCCTTTCTCGCTTCTTATAGTGAAGAGGTCCAGAAGTGTCTGTGTGGGGTGCTGTCCCGCTCCATCCCCTGCATTTATCACCGGTTTCTCAGAGAACTTTGCGGCAAGCCTTGCGGCTCCTTCTCTGGGGTGCCTCAGGACTATGACATCCGAGTAGGACTCTGCCATCCTTATTGTGTCAGCAAGGGTCTCTCCCTTTGTGGCCGATGTTCCCTTTGGATTTGCGAAACCCAGCACGCTGCCTCCGAGGCGTAGCATTGCGCTCTCGAAGCTCAGTTTGGTCCTTGTACTGGGCTCGAAGAAGAAGGCCGCCAGTATCTTACCGTCCAGCAGATTGCTCTTCCTCTCTCCCTTTGCTATCGGCACCATGTCCTGGGCCAGGTCAAGTATTCCGTTTATCTCATCAACCGTGAAATCCCCTATCGAGACCACATCTCTTCCTTTCATGTCTAGCATATCCATCGAAAGTGAAGAGAAAAACGCCATGTAATTAAGGCTTGTGATGTGGATAAGCATCAGGCTTAAAAACCAGATAGATATTGGCTGGATGGAGATTATCATGAAGCTATATGTGAAGCTCTACTTCAGCAGCGAATCCATATCCCCACTCGAGATAGTGAAGTCCATCAAAGAACTAGGATTCAGACCAGTTGTCGGGGACTACGATTTCATGGCAGAGTTCGAGACACCTGAGGAATACGGAGTGCTCGTTGAAAGTCTCCATGAGACCCTTGCAGGAACCAGCACCACATACCGCCTCACGACCCGTCCCGAGTGAAAAGATAGACGCTGCCGTGCGCGTCCGAGTATATGAGGTAGCCTGAGTCGAAGTCCTCATCTATTGAGAGCGTGCTGTCCTTCCATGAGAAAACGGCGTATTTTGACATCCTGTCGGTGATGAGCACATATTCAGCAGGATAATCTGAGTTCTGAGGGTCCTCGAAGAAAGAGCGGGCGTCGTCCCAGCTGACATTGTGCTGTCCGAAGGATACCAGCACAGAACTGAGACGATGATCCGTGGTTATGTTCCCCGGAAGACCGGATGCTACGGATATCGCAGGGACCTCGTTCCACTCTGTTCCCTCGGTGAAGTTCTGAAGTGCCTGAGGTGGAGGATAACAGGTGAGAGCGCTCCCCACCAGAAGAAGAACCGTTCCCACGGCGATTGCCCGGGAGCGCGAGGGGCTTGTGCGTAGCAGTATCATAGTAATCCCGATGCCGAACATCAGGGCCATGGGTATGGCCATATATTCCATATGCCTGAACGGTATGAGCATCTCGCTCTCTGTAAGCCAGCCGAGGAGGGCCGAGATGCCTATTGCAAGCAGTATCATGAGGTTATCCGTGCCCACATGGTGCAGTTTCATAAGGTATATTCCGGACAATGAGGATATGGACAGCAGGATGAGAGGTATGTAGAATGCGATAGCGTAGGGTTGCACCGGTTCGCCGGTCCCGGGAACGCTGAAAAAGAGCATATATGCCAGAATTATGGCTGTTACGGCTAATCCAATGATAACGGGGTATGCCTGCTTCTTTGTCTCCGGTATGGCATGACCGCTTTCTTCATGAGTAGGTATTATGGCCTCGAGGAGAATGACAGCGGGTATGATGAGGATGGTTCCCGCAAGGAAAAGGTACTGAGGTATGCCTGTTGCAGGGCCTATGAAAGGATATGCCACCCATCCCCAGTATATTATAAGCAATGTGATGTATTCGATCAGGAAATAGCGGAGGACTCCGCGCTCCCTCCCTCTGTAAAGCCGGTAAAGATACATCATTCCGAGGCTGAGAAGGAGGATGTAGGATGACATCGGGTGCGTGAATATAAGGGCGATGCCGGTGATGTGGGGGAATAAGCGCATGCGCAGGTCAGCCCTCTTCTCTATGGTCCAGAATGCGAGAAGCGTTGCCATGAAAAGCACATGCCCCAGAGATTCAGGGGCGGGGTGCGAGTTCTGATAGACGAATGGCATTATGACAGCGAGAAAGGCTGCAGAAAGAACTGCGGACCTCGTTCCCATGAACTTCTTTGCGATAAGGAATATGAAAACTATGGAAATGAAGGATG
This sequence comes from Thermoplasmata archaeon, assembly GCA_027006785.1. Taxonomy (GTDB): domain Archaea; phylum Thermoplasmatota; class Thermoplasmata; order WALJ01; family WALJ01; genus JALTFR01. The sequence goes on from JALTFR010000018.1 coordinate 54,910, forward strand.
AAAAGACGAGGGCCCACGTCGAGTAATGGACCGATATGCCGGATATTGAGGAGAAAGTGGCAGTGAATGCAAAGTAGCCCTGAAAATAGGGGTATCCCTGCGTCCAGCCGTTATAATCCGGAAGTATGAGGCCTCTGGTCACGATGTTCTTCGTCATCGCTATGTATTCTCCCTCATCCATTCCCCAGAATGCGTACCTCTGAAAAGGCACATACATGAGGGCAATGTAGAGAAGTATAATGGCGGTGAGCGCTGAGAGGCCTGACCTTTTCACGACACCGTATAGGCCTCGAATTAATTAAATTTTGTATTCCCAGCCGGCAAAAACTACAAATACACCCTGAGAAGTGAAGGCGTGGATGGGTAGTGCGTAAGTCCTTCCCGACTGCACGTATCAAGGACCGTGCCCCAAAATAAAATTCCGGGAGGCGGCGCGTCAGGCTCTTCTGCCTGCCCATCCATCCCTCCGGGGTGAAATATTGAGTGACTATGTCGACGTAATATCAAGCGTGCTCGCACCCGTCCTTCTAATCTCGGGCGCAGGGCTTCTTGCACTCTCCATACAGACAAGGTACGGGAGGGTCATCGACAGGATAAGAGAGTTCGATGCTGAGATAAGGAGCTCATATCCCGATTGTGGCAGTGAGAATATAAAGAAAAGGAGGAAAGAAAGCGTTGTCACTCAAACAAAGATACTACTCAAAAGGGGAAAATATCTCAGAAATGCCCTGTTTTCTCTCTACCTTGCAGTGCTCTTCGCATCTCTCACCTCATTCATTATCCTCGCTTCATTCTTCATCGGAACAGGGGGCGCGGAGATGGCCCTTCTTTCAACAGGTCTTCTTTTCCTTGTGGTAGGCATGGGATACGCAATAGAGGACGTGGCGCTCTCCTACAGGGCAGTTGAGCTTGAAATAGAACTTGAAGAACTCATCTAGTTCCGGATGATTATGCTTATTATGTCCCCGTCCTCAAGGACATGGTTCAGCCCTACCTGCTGGCCGTCGAACTTGGCGCTCTTCCCCCAGACCTTTGCATACCTGAACTTCTCCACGAAATCACGGTGTATGGAGTTGCAGACCATCTCCACCGTTGAACCCCTCTTCACAACAAGAGGCTCTTCTAGGTCAGCCTTTCCACCCTTCGGCTTCAGGTAGATGTTCATAAGGTCAAGATTCTCATATATGGCTTCCTTCAGTTCCTCCATACCGATGTCTTTCTCTGCAGATATAGGAACCACATTCCAGCCGGAGAATCTCTTCTTCAGTTTGTCAATATATTCAGGAGTCACCAAATCTATCTTGTTCAGCACGACAAAGGCCCGGGTGTATACACGATTCCCCGCGAGATAATCTATGAGGTCTTCAGGCTCTATGTCCTCCCTTATGACAAGGGTTCCGTTGACAATACCATATTCCTTCAGTATATCTTCGGCGAGGCTAACATCCATCCTCGTGAGCTCCACGGTGGTGTTTATTGTAAGTCCACCACGCTCCGCCTTTATCAGATTGATGTCTGCGGGCTTCTTATTCAGCCTTATGGCAGCGCTCTCCAGTTCATCCACGAGAACATCCACATTGGTCTCGAAGACATCTATGTTCAGTAGTATGAGGTCAACATTTCGGGCCACAGATATGACCTCTCTTCCCCTCCCCTTGCCTCTGGCCGCACCCCTTATTATTCCGGGCATATCCAGTATCTGTATCTTGGCGCTCCGGTACTCCATAACTCCAGGGACTATGTCCAGGGTGGTGAACTGATAGGCTCCGACCTCGCTCTCCGCATTCGTCAGCCTGTTGAGGAGCGTGCTCTTTCCGACGCTCGGAAAACCGACAAGGCCCACTGTAGCATTGCCCGATTTCTTGACGGCATACCCTTTGCCTCCGCCCTGGGATGCCTTTCTCTTCTCGACCTGCTCCTTGAGGTAGGCTATCCTAGCCTTCAGCCTTCCGATATGGTGCTGCGTGGCCTTGTTGTACTCGGTCTTCGATATCTCGTCCTCGAGCTCCTTTATTCGCTCCTCGATGGTCGCCATCTGCCTGCCTATCAAAAGCTTTATTTAAAGGTTTGAGGATGGGAGAGCGCAAAGGATATATGCAGGTTCGATTTACGCCTGCTTACTCGCATCCGGACATATTGGGCCAGTAGCTCAGCTAGGTGGAGCGGCGGACTCTTAATCCGTTGGCCGGGGGTTCGAATCCCTCCTGGCCCGCTAATCCATTATCGAATCGTTATGGATTCGTCAATACGATCGAAACCGTTTACTCCGTCTGTGCAGGGGTAGCCAAGCCAGAGTCCGGGCCTTTTCTTCGGGCCGGTCTGCGCTGGCTCGCCCTCTGAAGAAAAGCACCGGATGGAAAAGAAGCTCGGGTTCACCTGCTCGCCGGCCGATAAACCGTTTACTCCCTCTGTGCAGGGGTAGCCAAGCCAGGTCAACGGCGCCAGATTCAGGGTCTGGTCCTCAGTGGTTCAAGGGTTCGAATCCCTTCCCCTGCACTCGCTCTTTACCCTCGCTCGTGCAGTTGCCTTCGACTCTTTTCTGAAGAAAAGAGTCTTAGCGAGTAACGATAGTTATGAGCCTGCCTTCTGAAAGAAGGCTTGGTTGCAGAGGCGTAACTCTGCTCTCATGGACTTTTCAAAGAAAAGTCTTTCCGAGGAACGATAGTTCTGAGACTGCCTTCCAAAGGAAGGCTTGGCCGCAAAAATATTCCATATTTTTGCTCGTCCTGCCCCCGCACCATATTTTAAGTTCAATCTACGAACTTCTACCAAAGCCATTTATATCTCTCTCTGATGACCCATTATGTTCGAGCGCCCGAGAGGAACCCGTGATTTCGGACCTGAGGAGATGGCAGAGCGCAGGAAGCTTGAGAATATCCTGAGAAGGACCTTTGAGAGCTATGGATATCATGAAGTGATGACACCCACATTCGAGCATGCCGAATTGTTTGTGGAGCGCTCCGGCCCGGGAATACTGGATGAAATGTATACCTTCAAGGACAAGGGTGGAAGGGAACTCTCGCTTCGGCCCGAACTTACGGCACCTGTCATGAGGTTCTACGCTCAGGATATGCAACGCTCCCCTAAACCCCTGAAATTGTACTACTTCGGCCCTGCCTTCAGGTATGAAAGACCTCAAAAAGGGAGATACCGCGAGTTCTGGCAGATGGGCCTCGAACTGATAGGTGCGGATACTCCGCAGGCGACGGCGGAGATGATATCTGTGGCCTATGATTCTATGAAGAATGCGGGGCTCAAGAACTTCAGGCTCAGGATAGGTGATGTTAAGATCCTTAAGAACTTCCTTGACAGCATCGGAAAGAACGACAGGGACACCATGAGAGCAATAGACAAGAGGGATACAGAACTTCCGGATGAGATAATGGAATTCATTTCAATGAATAATCCCGAAGAACTTGAGAATCATGGTCCCGAGGACGAGGTGGAGCATTACAGGAATGTCCTGGACCTTCTCTCATCGGCAGGGGTTGAGTATGTGATGGACCTCGGGATAGCGAGGGGGCTGGATTACTACACCGGAGTCGTCTTTGAGATAGAAGCGCCCGAACTGGGTGCTGAGAAGCAGATATGCGGCGGCGGAGAATACAGGCTTGCGGAACTCTTCGGCGCCCAGCCGGTCGCCACCTCCGGATTCGCCATAGGCTTCGACAGAACCCTTCTCGCTCTGAAAAAAGATGGATTCAAGGCGGAACTGAAAGGGCCGGATGCCTATGTCATAGGGTCAAAGGAGACAATATCCGAGGCCTTCGCGCTCGCCAGAAAGATGAGAAATGCGGGTTGCATCGTTGAGATGGAACTCACCGGAAAGGGCATGGGCAAGGCGCTCAAGAAAGCCTCCTCCATAGGTTCAAAATACGCTGTGCTCGTAGGTGAGGATGAGGTTGAGAGCGGAGAATATACCATAAAGGACCTGTCCAGCGGGGAACAGAGGAAAATGCCCCTTGAAGAACTTCTCTCTCTATGCCCTTCCGACAAGGAAGGCTATTAATCCCACGAGCATTGCGAGCTTAGCCATCTTCTGGGACTTTCTTGCATCTGTGATTGCAAGGTATGCAGTATAGAAGAAAAGGACATCTGCGATGCTGACCACAAGCAAATATGCCGTATTGAAGCCCCTGCCGTATGGTATTGCGCTCAGAGACACCGCTGCCATGAAGAATCCCGCGGCAACCATGCCGGCCATCTCCTTTCCTATGGATTTCGGAAGGGTCTTTCTGTCCCTATCTCCTTCCATGTCCTCTATGTCCTTGACTATTTCCCTTCCCATGTTTGCGAGCATGGCCATTAAGGAGAATATGAGCGCTCTCTCCGGCTTTCCCACGGATGCGGCGCCGAAAAGGAAGAGAAGGCCCACCAGCACGGCTATCTCTGCATTTCCCGGAAGACCTTTGCTCTTGAACCTGAGTTCGTAGGATATCATCAAAACCTCTGCGAGAAGTATTATCAGGAAGGATGTCAGGTTTATGAACACGCCGAGGAACAAGGGTATGGCAAGGGATATGATAGCGATGTGGAGCGCGGTGGGTGGCTTCATATCTCCGGATGGTATCGGCCTTTCCGGATGGTTCTCCTTGTCTGTCCCACGGTCTATGTAGTCGTTGAGCGCGTTCCCCCCACCTGTGAAGAAGAAGACCACGAAAAATGCCAGAAGGACATCCTGCCACATGCCCAGCATATCCGGTCCTGCTGCGATGAATGCTCCAGCTATCACCGCTATGCCTGCCATGATGTTGTTGATAGGGCGGTAGAGTTTGAGGAGCGCTCTCACGCTTCCTGTATTCCGTTGCATTATTTAATCTTCTCCCATTTGTACCACAAATTTATTAAATATGCTGTGTATGCTCCATCGTATGTCACTGGAAGAGGGTGCTAAGAACGCTGTAGCAACATGCATGGGTGTGCGTATGGGTGAGAGGGTTCTGGTTCTTTCGGATGGATGGAAACCGTCCATTCCCAAAGCCCTTTTCAGTGCGGCAGAGGCTCTGGGTGCAGAAGCGATGCTGATGCAGTTCCTTCCTCAATCCGAAGAAAAGGCACTGCCCCCTCCGGTTGCAAAGGCCATGCTGGCCAGCGATGTGGTCCTTGCACCAACGGGAAACTCGATAAGCCACACAAAAGCAAGGATTGCGGCAACAAAGGCCGGGGTTCGTATAGCTTCCATGCCCGGAATAACTCTCAGGGAAATGAACGGACCCATGACCGCGGATTTCGAGGAGATGGCTGCCAATATCCGCAGGATATATGAGGGCATAAGAAGAAAGAAAAAGGTTCATATCTCCTCTTCCTCAGGAACGGACATAACGCTTTCTGTTGACGGCAGGATGTGGATTACAGAAGACCACGGTCTCGCAAGGGAGAAGGGCGCTTTCACGAATCTCCCGGCCGGCAATCTCTTCACACCGGTTATAGAAAAGAAAGGAGACGGTACAATAGTCATTGACGGTACAATTGACAATAACAAAGTGTCCAAACCGATTAAACTGACGGTTAAGAAGGGAATGATAAAGGAATATTCCGGTGGAAAAGAGGTGGAGTACATTGAAAAAATCTTTGAGAAAGGTGGGAACAAAGCGAGATACATCGGCGGTCTTGGAATTGGCATGAACCCTAAAGCAAAAGTCGTCGGGCATCCGCTGCAGGACGAGATAGCGCTTGGCACAACGCATTTCTACATAGGTGAGAACTATTCCTTCGGCGGACGCATTCGCGGTGCTGTGAGGATGAGCGCTCTGATAAAGAAAGCTACCGTAAAGATAGGTGAGATAACAATAATAGAAAATGGGGAACTGGTTTATTAATTTATTTCTTTTTCCACCAGCCGGGTGGAAGCTCTGCACCACAGGCATAACATATTGTGGCGTCCTTGCTGAGCATTGTTCCGCAGTAGGGGCAGGGTGCCTCTCCTTCCTCGGATTCGTCCGAAGAAGAGCCTGATCCTTCCGAGCCGGATGCCCAGCCTTCGGGTAGTTCCGCACCACAGGCATAGCAGACCGTTGCATCGGTGCTGAGCATTGTTCCGCAGTAGGGGCAGGGTGCCTCAGCCGGTTCTTCCTTCT
>JALTFR010000019.1 GCA_027006785.1 Thermoplasmata archaeon
CATTTTCATCAAACACATCAAAAGATATTTTACAAAGCACATCTGGAACCAGATAGACATCCGCATTATTCTCTGGATCTTTGAAAGAATTTAATATTTCATAAATCTTCTCGTTTGCTCGGATGTAAATAATACTGTATGAATTTTTATATATGAATAACCATTCAGTCATCTCTGCAAATTCCTCTTTCGTGACCTCTGCAAAAGGAGAAACAATTAGTTGCTGAGGAGCTCTCTCTAAATATCTGTTTTTTATATTGTGTAGGAGTGCTAACATGGACCCCGATTTAGATTTGTGAGGTAATGATTTGATATTGCTACCATAGGATGTACAATTTGGATCAGAAAAGTCTATATATTGTCCCTTTAAAGAGAGATTGTTATGTATTATTTTCAGGGTTTCTGAATTTGTAGTGTTGGGGATTGCCAAATAAGTTTTGTTTTCTGTTGTATAGAAAGGTATATGATAGTCAAATAGAGAAAAATAAGACAGAATAACGCATTTTGGGCACGCTTTCACCTTTTTTCTAATATCTGTGCTGAAACCTTCAACAACATTGTTGTGATGTTCGCTTGATAATGGATTAAAAAATTGTTTCATTTCGATGAGGGCGCTTGTGGGCATCCCACAGAGTGGGCAGATATACTTAAAATTCTTATTTTTATTTTCTTTAAATTTCTTGAAATCATCCGTGTCTCCAAGATTGAGCCCAATCTTTAGATAATTTTCTTCAGATCCGAAATAACTCATTCGCATTTTCCAAATTTTTTGTTTTTTCTTATTAGGTATGTTTCTTTTTTTAAGGAGTTCTCTTTCTTTCTCTAAAATATCAAAAGTTTTTTCGAGATCTCCTTTTTTATTTGGGTACTCTTTAGGTGGAGAATAAGTCGCACTCCCTTCTTTATTTATTATTTTAAAAGCTGTTGAAAAATTATATGTTCCTTTGGAGGCCATAATGTGAAGAGCATTAGCTACAGACTCATATATCTCATTTTCATCTCCAGATATATGAACACAATCATTTTCGAATTTTACATCAACTTTATCTCCAAACCACTCGTTTAAAACTTGAGACATAGCAATCAAACCATTGTTAACCCACGGATTTGAAGTGATGGTAAAAGTCACTCCATCCATGTTTTCAGCCGCATTGCTCCCTTTATTTTCTGGTATGGCATCTGCCACTTTTTCCCATCTCCTTTCTTTTCCACGATTATAGAATGTCGGTATTTAACTTTTACTCATGGATGTAAAGATCCTCTATCTATACTGCTTCCAGACATCCCCTCATTTCCGCACTCGATTGCGCAAATTCACCAATAATTGCGCAGTCCATTGAGCAATTTCCAGATTCGCATCCGCATGGGCCTCTGAGTCGGGAGAGCGCATTATATGGTTTTTGGGATCACATTTCATCACATCTTTCATCCGATGCGCATCTTTTTATAAGTGCTTACTGATACCCTCGTATGGGGCCGGAGCATGAAGGTCTGGAATCCATGCGGATAACAGGGGTGATGATATCCTATTATTTCATCTGCAGGACAAAGCTCTGGCTCTTCGCGCACAACATAACTCTCGAAAGGGAGCACGAGAATGTCCGCATAGGGAAGGAAGTGCACGAGGTCAGCTACAAGCGGGAGAAGAAAGAGGTGGAACTTCCGGGCATGAAGATGGATTTCATAAGGAAGGGCGATGTGCTCGAGATACACGAGGTCAAGAAGTCCCGAAAGATGATGGCGGCGGACAGATATCAGGTGATATACTATCTCTCGGAGCTCAGGAAGAGGGGCGTGGAGGCAAAGGCGGTTATAAACTACCCGATGATACGAGAGACCCTTCACATGAACCCGACGGAGGACGATTTCCGGAGAATAGAGGAGATAAAACGGGAGATAAAGGATATCGTCTCCGGTCCATTCCCGGCGCCTGAGAGGAAGAGGATATGTCCTAAGTGCGCTTACTATGAGTTCTGTTTCGGAGGTATTGAATGAAGGAGAATTACCATCTTACGAGGAATGGAAAGCTTGTGAGGGAGGAGAACACCGTCTACTACATAGCGGAAGAGGTGGGGAAGAGGCCGCTGCCGGTGGAGAAGATACATGCACTTTATGCATACGGCAGGATATCCTTCACATCAGGGGTCATCTCATATCTGGCGAAGAACCACATCCCGCTGCACTTCTTCAACTACTACGGCTATTATGAAGGAACATTCTATCCACGCGAGTTCCTTGTGTCCGGGGACATTCTGGTCTCACAGGTGGAGCACTACCTGAACAACAAGAAGCGCATGGAGATAGCAAGGGAGTTCGTGAGGGGGGCTGCGGCCAACATAGAGAAGAACCTGTCCTACTACGAGAGGAGCGGAAAGGATGTGGGCGAAGAGAGGGAAAAGGTGGTATCCCTGATGCAGGAGATAGACGAGCAGTACGAGATAAGCAATCTGATGAGGGTGGAAGGCGCCATAAGGAATGCATATTACTCGGCATGGGATGAGATACTGCCCGAGGAGTTCCGTTTCGTGAAGCGCACCAGAAGGCCGCCTGAGAATGCGGTGAACGCCCTAATAAGCTTCGGGAACTCGCTGATGTATGCCGCCACACTGAGCGAGATATACAACACACAGCTGAACCCGACGGTATCGTATCTGCACTCCCCATCGGAGAGAAGGTTCTCTCTTTCGCTGGATATTAGCGAGATATTCAAGCCGATAATCGTGAACCGCGTGATATTCAAGTTGCTGAACAAGAAGGTGCTGACAATGGACGATTTCTCGGAGGAGATCAACAGATCAACGCTCACAGAGAAAGGAAGGAGGAAATTCCTTCAGGAGTGGGAGAGCAAGATGGCGGACACCATAATGCACAGGGGACTGAAAAGGAAGGTCTCATACCGCTCTCTGGTGAGGATGGAGTGCTACAAGCTTGAGAAGCATCTTATCGGGGGTGAGAAGTATCGCCCCTTGGTAATGTGGTGGTAGGATGTACGCTGTTGTGGTCTATGATGTGGGTGTCAAGAGGGTAAACAATGTGAAGAAAATACTTAGGAAATACATGACATGGATCCAGAACTCGGTATTCGAGGGAGAACTTACCGAATCCGAACTTATGAGACTGAAAAGGGAGATAAGGGATGCAATAGACAAAAATACGGACGCAGTACATTTTTATATAGTAAAAACTGAAAAATATATGAAGAAGGAAACCCTGGGAACCCCTAAAGCGGAGCATAACACGATTCTGTGAGGGTTCGGAGCGCTCTGTCGTGGAAGGTTATAAAGAGAATGCACAATTGGGCACCCACGACGCACATGTACCGAAGGCAAAAGTTTGAAGTACTTTTTGCGCTTATCCGGCCCTGGTTAGAATAAGACCTATAAGGGATTGAAATATCGAGAACCCGTTAATGACTCCTTGCGTGATAAGGGTTAGAATAAGACCTATAAGGGATTGAAATGAGAAGAAACCACCTATGAAGCTGAATACCATCATGTTAGAATAAGACCTATAAGGGATTGAAATGCCGTAGCGTAGCCCGTATCTGTGTTAGTATCTGGGTTAGAATAAGACCTATAAGGGATTGAAATATGTCGATATAGGGCCGCAACGGAGAAATGTGTGCGTTAGAATAAGACCTATAAGGGATTGAAATTGAGCGCCTCGAGGTCCTCGATGTCGAGGCGGACCGCGTTAGAATAAGACCTATAAGGGATTGAAATCTCGACCCACGTCTCGAGGTCCTTTAAAGGAATGAGTTAGAATAAGACCTATAAGGGATTGAAATTGGCCTCGTAATGAAGGGCGAGGTCGTCATATTCCGTTAGAATAAGACCTATAAGGGATTGAAATCGCCCATCTCTGGATATGCTCGGGCATCCCTTCGAGTTAGAATAAGACCTATAAGGGATTGAAATGCGCTGGCTGCCAGGGTCCCCATGGCCAGCGCTTGGGTGTTAGAATAAGACCTATAAGGGATTGAAATGGACCTCCAGGAGGTAAAGATATGAGCCCCCTAACGCGTTAGAATAAGACCTATAAGGGATTGAAATGGGCACCCAGGCGGCTAATGAGGCCTGGGCGCTCATGTTAGAATAAGACCTATAAGGGATTGAAATCGCATAATCGAGACTATCACGAATAAAACCGTTATTGACGTTAGAATAAGACCTATAAGGGATTGAAATGACCTTTATGGTGATGTCAGGGGTGCCATCGCTGTCCGTTAGAATAAGACCTATAAGGGATTGAAATTTATTCTGGGTCTGGAAAAAAGCCCAAATGTTCCCCGTTAGAATAAGACCTATAAGGGATTGAAATCTAGGTTCGGCTAGATCTAGGTTTCTTATTTTCTTGTTAGAATAAGACCTATAAGGGATTGAAATGAATACCCGTATGACATGCTCGTCGTAGTACCTCAGGTTAGAATAAGACCTATAAGGGATTGAAATTTTCGTATATCACGGTTGTCCGACCTACCGGTTGTGTTAGAATAAGACCTATAAGGGATTGAAATATCCTTATCTTTATGTCTATATCTGGCTGCCCATCGCGTTAGAATAAGACCTATAAGGGATTGAAATTCCTGTCCCCTTGGCTCATGGCATAGTTTAATATGGCGTTAGAATAAGACCTATAAGGGATTGAAATGGTCTTCCTGGATTGTCAGGGCTTCCTTCTTTTTGTGTTAGAATAAGACCTATAAGGGATTGAAATCAGTTATCTGGAGCCCTGGGGGCACTTCCCACTCTGGGTTAGAATAAGACCTATAAGGGATTGAAATCCCATCTGGCCCTGCCTTTGGCATCAGGGTCCCCTCGTTAGAATAAGACCTATAAGGGATTGAAATTAAATACGGCCAAGATTGACTTGGTAATCGGGGAACGTTAGAATAAGACCTATAAGGGATTGAAATGTATTTGTACGGTTGCATTTGTTACATTTGAAATAACCGTTAGAATAAGACCTATAAGGGATTGAAATGCAGCTTAAGGGTCTTATTGCCTGGGAAGCTGGACAGGTTAGAATAAGACCTATAAGGGATTGAAATAAGCGAATATAGAGCCGAAAAGGAAAACCACAGCATGTTAGAATAAGACCTATAAGGGATTGAAATGCATCACGGCGGGCCTTGCGGCGGCTCAATTCACGTTAGAATAAGACCTATAAGGGATTGAAATATTGTTTCTTACTGACATTTTACAGGGCATGATTTTGTTAGAATAAGACCTATAAGGGATTGAAATATATTCTGCATCCATGTCGTATGCCCTTCTTATATTGTTAGAATAAGACCTATAAGGGATTGAAATCACTATTGTGATGACTGCGAAAAAGAAAAGGAGGTGAGTTAGAATAAGACCTATAAGGGATTGAAATTCATCAAAAATAAGGATACCCCTCGCATATGGGGGAAGTTAGAATAAGACCTATAAGGGATTGAAATTGTCTTCGGTTATTCCGAGCGCTTGCACATCCTCGGTTAGAATAAGACCTATAAGGGATTGAAATAAATAGAAAATAATGAACCCAACGAGCATTATCAGGTTAGAATAAGACCTATAAGGGATTGAAATTGCGAGAGAAGTATCCGGAGGCATTCGACAAAGGAGCGTTAGAATAAGACCTATAAGGGATTGAAATTCCGGGCCCATGCGGGTCGTTTTATTCTTATCAATGGTTAGAATAAGACCTATAAGGGATTGAAATGAACAACTATGTGAAGCAACTCAATCGTTACTTCAAGGTTAGAATAAGACCTATAAGGGATTGAAATTAGCAGCATGGTGGTGGCTGATACTTGCAGGAATAGTTAGAATAAGACCTATAAGGGATTGAAATGGTGTGAACACACCGGATCCAGGACTGTATACAAGTGTTAGAATAAGACCTATAAGGGATTGAAATATGTTCCGAAGTCCCAATACCAGCCCGTGTCTGTGAGAGTTAGAATAAGACCTATAAGGGATTGAAATGAGTATCCTCCATATATGCCTCTTGGATCAAAGCCCGTTAGAATAAGACCTATAAGGGATTGAAATTGAAGCGGGGATAAGTTAATAAGTTTATAAAGGTTTTCGTTAGAATAAGACCTATAAGGGATTGAAATGTGAATGGAAAATCGAAGTAAAGGCTATGTGTGAGGTTAGAATAAGACCTATAAGGGATTGAAATATCGGGCTGAGAACGATTATTGCACCCCTGCCCCTGTTAGAATAAGACCTATAAGGGATTGAAATGAGAGCACATCAAACATCCACTCTGCAATATCCTCTGTTAGAATAAGACCTATAAGGGATTGAAATAAGATTTCTGGATATTTCTTTCCACCCATGCTCTTGAACGTTAGAATAAGACCTATAAGGGATTGAAATATGGTGTCCGGCCATCCTCCCACGATAAACGAGACTGTTAGAATAAGACCTATAAGGGATTGAAATACCCCTGCGCCCACAATTGCGCCCGGTCCATCAGCGTGTTAGAATAAGACCTATAAGGGATTGAAATACATCAACGAATTTCAGGGATGCCCTCTTCATCACGTTAGAATAAGACCTATAAGGGATTGAAATCTATCACTTTAAGGATCTTCGATTTTGGTATCTTCTCGTTAGAATAAGACCTATAAGGGATTGAAATCACTGCTGCGAGCAGGATAATGCCTGCTGTGAATGCGTTAGAATAAGACCTATAAGGGATTGAAATGAATCTCTTTGCTTCGATGAATGGGAATGTTCCTGTTAGAATAAGACCTTTAAGGAATAGGACTCCATAAACTCCATAACCAAGTTTATCTCCCTTTTTCCCTCACAAACTCCTCATAGTACTCATCCATGAGCCCTCTTATTGCCTTCCCTATATTGAAGTAATCCACCTCATGAAGGTTCGCAAGGGAAACTCTTGCCGACGGATGGGGTGTATCGAAACCCTTTCCCGGAAGGACGACCACATGGGCATTCTCGGCCAGCCTCAGTACGAAGTCCCCCGCAGGCTTGTTCTCCATGAACCAGTCCACGAATTCTCTGCCGTACAGCTTCTCTCCGATGACCTCTCCATCTATGAGCACATAGTAGTAAGCGCTGTTCGGGTCGTAGGCCTCTTCAATCCCGATCCCTCTGTAGAGCGCTCCATATCTGCGCCTCAAAATGCGTTTCACCGCCTTTTTGTAATTCCCTTCCTCGTCCATAAGGTTGTAGAGCGCGAAGAGCACCATCTGGACCTGCTGCGGAGTGGAAAGCCCGGCACTGTGTTTGAGCGCGACATTCCTGCTGTCAGCCACGAGCCGGTCTATGAACTTCAGGTCCTCAGGTCTCTGGTATATGGAGGAATACCTCTCATTGAGTTCCCTTCTCTGCTCTTCGGGAAGCTCCCGGATCTTCCGGTCAACTATGTTGTCCTCGTGGAGAGCTATCACGCCGAGGCGCCACCCTGTGGCCCCGAAGTACTTTGAAAAGGAATAGACGAGGATCGTATTGTGGGGGCAGAGCGCATAGACCGATCTGAAATCGTCCGCAAAGGTTCCGTAGACATCGTCGCTAATGATCATCAGGTCCTTTCTTTTCTCAACTATCTCCTTTATGCGCTCCAGAGACCTGTCGTTCAGTTTCACGGATGTCGGGTTTCCCGAATTCACAAGGAAGAATGCCTTTATCTCAGGGTCAAGTAGTTTGTCCAGCTCTTCGTCGGGTATCTGATACCCCTCGTTCTCATCGGCAACTATCTCAACCTCAACCAGTCTGTATGTATCGAGGCGCGGAATCTCAAGATATGGGCTGAAGATCGGCACGGCCAGTGCTATTTTGTCTCCTTCTTTGAGAAGCATGTTCTTTTTCAGGGAATCGAAGATGTAGCTCATCGCCGCGGTTCCGCCTTCAACGGCAAAGAGTTCCGTCTCGCCTATGAGGTCGTGCCCCGTACCCATCTCCCGAAGGAGATAACGGGAAACTATCTCCTCGCTCATCCTCAGCATTCTGACAGGCGACGGGTAATTGCACCCAAGGTATCCCTGCACCATCTCGTGAAGGAAATCGCCGGCAGAGAATCCGAGGTGGTCCTTCACATAGCTCACGGCGGCATTCAGGAACCTCACTCCCTCGACATTCCAGTTCTCCCTCACGAATATCTCGAACCTTGCCTCTATACCCTCCCTGTCACTGTGCCCTCCGATACCATCCATGTATCCGAAATGGCGCTCCGATTCGCTCAATGCGAAGAGTCCCAGCTGGGTGAAGGCATATCTCGGTGTCAGGGAAACGAAGTTCGGGTTTCCCCGGCCCGCATTCAGAAGCGTTCTCTCGGATTTCCTCGTGGCAAGCTTTATCAGAGTATCTTTCACCTCAAAAGGGCTGAGCTCATCGAGGTTTATCTTCTTCAGGTCTGGCTCTCCATCCTCCGTCTCGGATTCTCTGGCCATGCATGTGAAGAGGAAAAAACAGTATATAAGGATGAGCCAGAACCAAGTTCAAAAATGAAATAAATGGTTTTTGGCCTGTCTTTGACCTACCACCCTCTCTCCTGAAGATGGGTGTCCAGGCTGTCTATCTCAAGCCCCTTCATGGGCTCTCCGAGCCCTCTTGATACCTTCGCCAGTATTGCAGGGTCGTCGTAGTTGTGCACGGCCTCCACTATCGCCCTTGCCATCTTCTCAGGGTTCTGTGACTTGAATATGCCGGAGCCGACGAAGACACCATCGCTACCGAGCTGCATCATGAGGGCCGCATCCGCAGGTGTCGCTATGCCCCCTGCAGCGAAATTGACCACAGGAAGCCTCTGGAGTTCAGCCACTTCCTTTACGAGTTCGAAGGGAGCCTGAATCTCTCTGGAATATGCGAAGAGCTCCTCGTCATCCATGTTCCCTATCTGGTGTATCTCCTTCATTATCATGCGCTGGTGCCTCACGGCCTCTATGACATTGCCCGTTCCTGCCTCACCCTTGGTCCTTATCATTGCAGCGCCCTCGAATATCCTTCTGAGAGCCTCTCCGAGATTCCTTGCACCGCACACGAAGGGCACGGTGAACTGCTCCTTGTCTATGTGGTAGAACGGGTCCGCAGGCGTAAGGACCTCCGATTCGTCTATCATATCCACGCCGAGTTCCTGAAGTATCTGTGCCTCTACGAAGTGCCCTATCCTTGCCTTGGCCATGACAGGTATGGTCACCGCATCTATT
The DNA here is from genome assembly GCA_027006785.1 of Thermoplasmata archaeon. Classification (GTDB taxonomy): domain Archaea; phylum Thermoplasmatota; class Thermoplasmata; order WALJ01; family WALJ01; genus JALTFR01. Next base: position 9,170 of record JALTFR010000019.1, read on the forward strand.
ATCTCCTCTATCTTGGTCGGGTCGGACATCCTTGCAACGCCGCCCTGGGCCCTGATATCAGCAGGGACCCTTTCAAGGGCCATGACCGCCACAGCGCCTGCCTCTTCCGCTATCCTAGCCTGCTCTGCGTCCGTGACATCCATTATCACTCCGCCCTTCTGCATGGCAGCGAAGCCCCTCTTTATCCTCTCAGTGCCGCGGTTTATTCTCTCCACGCTGTACGGGACCTTATCCACATCAAGTTTGAAAGCCATTTCATCACCTTGTTATCCGTGTATGCCTCTGCATATTTAGGTTTTCCTCAGTTTCACCCAGCCCTCCGAATATCTTTTTAACCCCACACCAATACAGCCCCGATAGACATGGCGAGGAAATTCATAAAGGATCTGAAAGAGGGAGACCTGGTGGATGAGCAGTTCTCCGTGAAGATGAAGAAGCCTCCGCAGAACTACAAGGCGAAGCCGGGCCAGTGGTTCGAACTCAGGGTGAGCGATGCCACGGGGGAGATAGCCGTGAAGTACTGGGGAAGGGAAGGCGAGGATGTGCAGAGGATATATGACAGCTTTGACAAGGGAGATGTGGTGAGGATAAGCGGGACGGTCTCCAAGTACAAGGAATCATACTCCATAGATGTGGATGCCTTCAGGGGCGGAAAGATAGTGAAGGAGAGCATCTACAACATACGGGACTTCGTTCCGGTGGCTGACGATATAGAGTGGCTCGCAGAGGATGCGGAGCGGATGAAGAAGGAGTTCATGGAGATCGTGGGCAGCATAGAGGACCCGGATGTGAAGAAGGTCATCGACTCGTTCTTCAAGGACCCTGATTTCTGGAACGAGTTCAGCGACGCTCCCGCATCCATGAAAAGGCATTCCGCATTCATCCATGGGCTTCTCCATCACACCCTGAATGTCGCGAAGATATGCGATACTCTCTCGAAGATGTACCCTGCTCTGGATAGGGACATAATGCTGGGAGGTGCGCTCCTCCACGACATAGGGAAGCTCAAGGAATTCAAAACGACCACGAACATAGACATGACCATAGACGGGGAACTTCTGGGGCATGTGTTCATTGGCGGAGAGATGGTGGACAACAGGTGCAGGGAGCTGGGAATAGACGAACTGAAAAGGCAGAAACTCGTGCATATCGTCCTGACCCACCACGGGCCTGTGGAGAACGGATGGGGCTCGTCCAAGGACCCCGCGCTTCCCGAAGCGGGAGCGGTCTTTCTCGCGGACCACACCGATGCTCAGGTCTTCCAGTACCTGAAACTGAAGCATGAGGCGAACACGGATGACGACTGGTTCTATGCCAGAGGCTTCGGCCATGTGTTCCTGAAGTGATCACACATCCACTCCGAACAGCATCCTGACACCCATCCCTATCAGGAAAGATGCGAATGCGACACCGAGACTTATTGCCAGCATCTCCAGGAAAAGGCGCCGGAATCTCTGCTCCTTCACCACTGAAACGAAGAATGTAAATAGGAAGATTATGAACACTCCAACGACGAGGGTGGCGATGAGCGCCCAGGAATAACTGGTTAGTACGAAATAGGGCGCTACCAGCATCAGGACCGTGAGGATGTAGGCAAGGCCCGTGTAGAAAGATGCTTTGCCGGGATGCTCCGCACCCTCGGATTTCTGGGAAAGATATTCCGAGGATGCCATTGACATCGCTGCGGCTATGCCGGTGATGAGCGCCACAGTTCCCGTGAGCCTCGTGTTCTGAAGTGCAAAACTCAGGCCTGCGAGCGCTCCGGTCAGTTCCACCAGTGCATCGTTAAGACCGAGGACCATTGAGCCCACATACCCAATCTTCTCCTCGTCTATCATGGAAATGAGCATCTGCTCGTGCGTGGTCTCATCCCTTATTATCTCCTCGGCCTCGGGTATCTCATCCACCACATCTGAATAAGCGCTCTCCGCCTCGTTCTCACCCATCTCCATCATCTTTATCGCGAAGGTGAGGCCGAATATCCTGGATATCAATGAGTATTTCCTTATCTTCCACCTATCGGGCTCAACATCCTCTCCGGTTATGCGCCTCCACTCGTTGTAATGCCTGAGCTCGTCCTCCGCTATCTTCCTGAGCACAGGAGCGTTCTTCTTATCTGCTTTCTCCGCCAGTTTGAGATACACATGATACTCTGTTATCTCGTTCCTCTGGAAGCCGATTATCCTCTCCACTAGTTCGGAGCGCATAACTGCCAATCCACACAGGCATTTATGGTTTTTCGCATACGAAGAGGATGTATTCAGGTAGAGGATATTCATCCAGTGGTGGGGGAGAGCCATTCACAGGTTCCGGCTCGATTATCCTCTTTATGTACATCCCTGCCCCGGACACCCATTTCGAATAGGAGTCAATTGTCCAGTGTATGTCAGAGAACTCTATGGTGGAACCATCGGTGAGCATGACCTTCGAGCGATACTCTCCGCCATCCCTGAAATATGAGAACCCCTCGCCGAATTCCTGCTCCTCGGTGCTCGTCTTACCCACAGCAAGGCATATCGGGTGAAGGTCCGAGAATATCAGTTCCCCTCCGCTTTTCAGGACTCGTGCCACCTCTGAGAATATACTCTTCACTTTCTCCGAGGAAGCAACATTCAGAAGGACCATGTTCATGACCACGAAATCAAAGGAAGAATCTTTGAAATCAGCCAGATTTGAGCCGTCTGCCACAATGAATCTCAGGTTCGGCATATCGTACTCAGCCCTGCACCTTTCGATCCATTCCTCCGACACATCCACTCCGGTCACATCCGCTCCTTTCTCAGCTATGAGGCTGGTGAGCGCTCCCGAACCGCAGCCAAGGTCCAGCACCTTTTTTCCCTCAATATCCCCTATCGAATCCAGTATCGCAGGATAGGAGACATAGGGGTTCAGGATCGGCAGTTTTTCGTATCTTCTCAGGAACTCCTTATCGTGGTATTCGGACACCTTCATGGCTGGACAGGACATTCAGCATATAAACTGTTTCAGAACTCTATCATCAGATAGTCCGCTGGTTTATCCTCTTCATCCCAGGAATATCCCTTCACCTCGGCTATGACCTTGCCTCCCAGGGATTCATAGATGGAGAGCGCAGGCTGAAGACCGGGAAACGAGACTCCGTATGCCTTTTTGCCCATCTCTCCGGTGATCCTCAGGGCCTCCTTCAAAAGCATCTTTCCCAGCCCTTCTCCTCGATGCCTGGGGGACACGGCCAGCATCTCAAGGAATGCAGCATTGTCCGGCAATTCCATGCCTGCGTATGAGAACAGCCTTCCATATCCATCAAAGGAACCTGTATGGGTGTGCTTTATCCCTATGATGCCCTTCAGTTCCTCATTTCCTTCGGCAAGGAGTATGTCAACATCCTCTTCGAGCCGATACCTCAGAAAAGGGCGGTATATGGATTCAAATTCACTTTCCCATCCTCTTTCTCCCGGAATGGGTTTGTCCTCAAGCCATTCGAGCGCGGGATACTCACCTCCGCTCTGAGCATACACATCCTTCATAAGATCGAACACTCTCTCTTCGAGTCCAACTATATTCTGGCCTTCAATCCTTCTCATCCTTCCCCGGCTCCTTCGCATCATCTATGGAATAATTGCCTCCGGTGATCTCCGCAGGATGGTTCACGGCGAAGAATGGGATGAGTATGAGGTGGGTTATGAGAACGGCCATTCCAACGATGAATATGAGGAGAAAGACTACTAAGATGAAGACACCGATGTAAGCCAGCATCTCAAAGAAGTACGGCCAGAGCAGTACCACCACACCTATCATTATAAGCATTGAAATGAGGAAAAGGACGATGTGGGAGTTCCTTTCTTCCATGTTCACCTCGATCTATCCCGAACTGTTCTGGGGCATGAACGGTGCCAGAGCCATCGCAAGGTTCGCTATGGTCATTGACTGAAGTACTATTCTACCGGGCCCTGTCAGGGTGGTTACAAATACTCCTTCTCCTCCGAAGAACATGGTCTTTATGCCTCCAACTGTCTGGATATCGAAACCGACAGTGGGCTCGAAGCCGACGACGCATCCTGTGCTGACCTTCACCTGCTGTGCGGGTTGAAGGACATACTCGATGAAGTCACCTGCCGCATGTATGAACGCAGTTCCCTGTCCGCTCAGCTTCTCAAGTATGAAGCCCTCACCACCGAAAAAACCCGAACCAAGCCTTCTCTGGAATGTGATATCAAGGTTCACGCTGTCCTGCGCTGCGAGAAATGCATCCTTCTGGACTATGAACTCCTTTCCGGGCCCAACCTCGATGGGCATTATCTTCCCGGGCACATTGCCTCTGAAAGCCACATATCCAGCACCACCTACGGGCGTGAACTCGGTCACAAAGAAGGTCTCGTTCATCAATTTCCTTTTCAGGCCCGACATAAGGCCTCCTCGGGCCCTAGCTTCCATGTGCATGTTCCCGCTCATGTGGTTCATTGCGCCTGCCTCAGAGAACACTTTCTCGCCCTGTGCGAGCTCCACAAGGACCACCTGAAGGTTATCACCTATTATCCTGTACTTCATGGTATCACGGCGGAGCATACATCTTCGATTTAATAATCTTCTCTTTTCACCCTCAGATTCCACACATAGTTTCCAATCCCGGGTGCGTAGTTCCTTATCTTCATCACATTCTCCGCTTCAACAATTTTTCCTGCATCCGCACCCATCTTTTTCAGGTCCTCTGTCCTCTCCTCCACCTTCTCATCCTCTATCATCTCGTAGTAGTGTATCCACCCGTCATCAACGCTGCTCACCGCGTCCTCGAAGAAATGAATCGCTGACTGGGGGAGGTTCATTATCACCCTGTCAGCCTTCAAGGACCTCACGATGAACCTGGCATCTGCATTTATCGCTTCCACCCCTTCCACCCTGTTTAGACTTATGTTCTCCTCAAGGTAATCCACCGCCGCAGGGTTCAGGTCAATGGCATATATGTGCGCTCTCCTCATCTTCGCTATCATTACGGCAAAGGGCCCCACGCCTGCGAACATATCTATCACCTCCTCACCGTCCTTCACCAGTTCTGCTATCCTGTGGTGCTCGTTGGCCAGCCTTGGAGAGAAATAGGCCCTTGCAGGGTCCACCTTCAGCCTTATGCCGTATTCCGTGTGTATCGTTTCAGTAGTGCCTTCGCCCGCTATTATCTCAAGGTCTCGGGTCCGATATTCTCCTTTCACCCCCATATCTGCGGCAACCACCCTTGCAGATGGGATAGAGGTGAGGAGCGCATTCCCGATCTCTTTTCTGTATCCCAGGAGTTCATCCGGTATCTTTATTATCACCACATCTCCGATGACATCGAAGGATGTGGGAAGAAGTTCCCTCAGTTCATCCGGAACCTCTGCGATGTCCTGATATCTAAGCCTCCTCTCATTCTCCTCGAAGTCCCACTCAACAGTGTCATATCCATGAACATCATCTTTGACAGGGATTATGACGAAGTCTCCGTCCTTTGCAACTTTAAGTTCTCTGTTCAGGGCATCTTCTTCCATCAGTTTTCGGCGCAGGGATTCCGCCCTCTTCTTATGGACGCGGATTCCATGAGACCTCATTTCTTCTCCCCCTTCAAATACTCCCTGCTAACAACTTCCCTTATCACCTTCGCTCTCTTCTTTCCTATGCCCTCCACCTGCATGAGCTCTTCCTCGCTTGCTGTCATAATCCTCTCAACGCTTCCGAAGTGGGCCAGCAATCGTTCTGCCATTGTTGCAGATATTCCCGGCAGGCCTTCCACTATGAACCTCTGCTGCTGGTGTATTCCCATCCTCTTCTTGTCCCCTCTTCTTCCGACACCCCTTCCGCCCAGTTGCTCCCTCTTTGCCATGGCATACAGCAGTTTCGCGCTCTCCTCCGCGTTCTTTGTGAAGACCACGGAGCACCGGTAATCCCCGATAAGAGAGGCTATGGCGCCCATTATCGCGCTCTCCGAAATCATCTTTTCAGTAAGAAGAGAAGCACCTTCTATGAGAATCACAGGGCGCATGTACGAGGATGAGAGTTCCCCCGCCTGTTTGAACAGCCTGCCGTCCATTATTGAGGAAAGCAGGTCCTTGACCTCCTTTCTCTCAACAGCGAGCCTGTCGGACAGAAGGTAATCCGCAACTCCGAGCTGCTCCCCTCTGACCGAGGCACCGAGCCTGTAAAGCTCTTTCACAACGGAAGAGCGCCCTTCCCTATGGTCAACAACTATAAGCACCTCATCTTCCTTTCGTTCCGGCAGGGATGGTCTCTCATTGCCCGAGAAGTCTTCAAGGGTTTTCTGTCCCGGTGCGGCCTTATTCTCCGCCACGACCCCCATCTCTCTTCTGTAAAGCTCCCTGTCCAGTTCGATCTGTGCCTTCTCAAACAGAATGCCCTCGGATATCCTCTTCCAGGCCATCAGGTTGTTCAGCATCTCCCTCTCCTTTCTCCGGGCGGTCCAGTAATATGCCTCGTCCCTTGTCTTCCGGGTCATGAGGAATATCACCCTTCCCTCCCTTTTCCTGCCGGTCCTTCCCCTTCTCTGTATGGTCCTTATCTCAGAGGCAACTGGTTCGTAGAATATCACGAGGTCCGTGTCAGGTATGTCGAGGCCCTCTTCGGCAACACTGGTGGCCACCATCACATTGTAATCCCCTCTTCTGAATGCCTCTATGGCCTCCTTCTGCTCCTTCTGGTTCATCCCTTTATCTCCGCTGCGTGATGCCTGCCCAACGAAGCGAAATGCCCTTATACCCTCCACATCCGAGATTGCATTGACTATGCGCTCCCCGGTGTCCCTGTAGTTTGCGAATATGATTATCCTCGTGTCCTCCTTCGGCATGTCCTTCAGTATCTTTCGGAGCGCATCCATCTTCGGGTGTTCCATCTCCTTATGCTCCTTGGCAAGGGAGAGCGCTGCCATGAAATCCGATCTCTTAACCAGAAGCCTTGATGATTTGTCCTTTCCCAGAGCCGCATCCTCGGCTATCCTCTCAAGGTACGATAGAAGGGTAGCGACCGACTGTGTTTCAGCGAACTCAAGGGCCTGGTCCATCTTTATCGCCATGGAGCGCAGCGTTGCGGCCTTGAAAGCAGCCTTATCCCCCATGTTTATCCTTCTCTGTATATCTCCGCCCAGGGCTATTAATTCCCTCTTCGTGCCTCTCCTGCCGTTGAGGAAGCCCATTGCCTTCAGTTCCTTCAGGAACTCATCCCGGGCACCTTTCAAAAGGTCACGTATCTTCTCCATCTCAGGCGGAAGGTCCACCTTCACCCATTGCGGGCGCACAACATTCACATAGTCCTTCACATCAGGGTCATCCGGGGTTCTAACCTCCACTCTTTTCACCCCGAGGTTCTCAATGACCTCCTGAACCTTCTCCTCATTATAGGATGGCGAGGCCGTTGTTCCCAGAACAAGTCCATCCTCCCTCTTTTCTCTGTATCTTTTCCCGATGAATACATAATCGTAATCTCCGACGGCCCTGTGCGCTTCGTCGAAGACTATCATGGATACCTCAGAGAGGTCAAGCCATGAGAGTATGTCGTTGACTATGGTCTGAGGGGTTGCCACCACGATGTCCGATCCCTTCCATATCTTCTCCCTCTTCGCAGGGCGGACCGAGCCGGTGAAAACTCCTATGCGTATTCCTTCCATGAGCCTTTCAAGGCTTGCGGCATGCTGCTCGACAAGTGGCTTTGTGGGGGCGAGCATCAGTATCTTTGTTCCTCCTTTTTCAAGGTGCTTTGCCATCGCCAGTATGGCTATTATCGTCTTTCCCATGCCTGTGGGGAGGACGACCAGTGTGGAGCTCTCAGCCGCTTTCTTCGCTATATTGACCTGATACGCACGCCTTTCCACGGTATTCGGAGCTATGAAGCGCTCTTCGATGAACACGCTGCCACATCACGATATGCTTTAAAAAGGTTGGACAGGGGGTGGGTGAAACTACACCAGTTCGTCCATCTCGTCTTCGACCAGTTCGATGTATTTCTTTGTCCCGAGATTGGTGAAGATGTCAAGAGCCTCTTCATACCACTTGAGGGCGTGTTTTTCATCCCCGCTACTGGCCATGGCCCTTGCAAGTTCAATCTCGGAAAGACCGAGAAGATGCTGTATTTCAAGCTCTTTGAACATGCGCACGCTTTTCTGAAGGCTCTTTATGGCCTCTTCGTAGTTCTCTTCCATCATATCCACGATCCCGCACACTCTGTATGTAGCTGCCAGCCCTATGCGGTCCTTCATCCGTCTGAGAGATTCCGCAGCCTCCGAACAGAGCTCCCTCGCTTTTTCAGTCTCTCCTTTCCGTGCATATGCCTCGGCAGCATTGAACATGGCCCAGGCTATGAGGTTCACTTCACCTATTCTGGAGGCCGCATCCTCACACCTGTTGAAATATTCTATGGCGTGGTCCCAGTCCCCTTTCTGCATGTAGCTGTCACCGAGGTTGTTCAGAACTCTGGCTATCTCGTCGTACTTCTTTATCTTCTTCAGACGCGGAATGCTCTTTTTATAGTACTCTATGGCCTTTTCAAGGTTTCCCATATCCGAATATACGTTTCCCATCTCAACGAAGACCTTTCCTGCCATGCCCGAGTCATTGGCCTCCTTGGCATACTTTATGGACTCGGTGTAATGAAGCACGGCATCCTTGTACTCTCCCTTTCTCCAGTGCACATATCCGAGCCCTCTTTCTGCATCTCCGAGCAGATGCACATTACCTATTTCCTTTGCTATATTTTTTGCGGCTTCGAAACATATATCCGCACTATCCCATTCTCCGGTGTTTTTCTTAACGCTTCCCAGTTCAAGGTTTATCTCCGCTATTGCCTCTTTATTCTCCAGCTTTTCTGCCAGCCTGAGGGCCTTTTCATACTCTTTCGATGTGTTATCCCAGTCTCCGAGAGCCCTGTACAGGTCACCCAGCTTTGCATGTATATCAAGAAGTTCCTCCTCGCTCACCGATTCGAGTTTATCAACACAGGAGAGTGCCATTCTGTAGAAGTATATTGAGGATTCAAAACCAAAGCTTGCAGCGCTCTTTTCGGCTGCTGCGACAGCGTACTCATAGGCTTTGTCACAGACACCACCTTTGTAGAAGTTCTCGGCTATTTCGTAGGGCTCGGCATTGGATTTTTCAAGGTGCTCGGCTATCTTTTTGTGAAGTATTCGTCTTCTGCTCTTACTGAGAGAGCCCTCTATAAGGTCCCTTATCTGCATATATGTGAAGAAATATGCCTCTTCATCGGAAGCCGTGTCTTCCTCAATAACTCTCGCCTCCAGAAGTTCGTCAATTATGTCCAGCATCTTTTCCTCTTCCATACCACTTATCTTCCAGAGGGTATCGAAATCGAATCTGGCACCTATCATGGCCGCATAATTGAGAACCTTTCGCGCATCCGGGCTGAGCTTGGAGACCCGCCTCATGAGAACCTCTTTTATTCCCGGAGGAACACGGATGTCCTTTACATTTATTCTGGTGTATGATGTAGGGTCAAGTATGCCTTCCTGTATAAGTGAGCTGAGAAGTTCCTTTATGAAAAGCGGGTTCCCTTCGGTTTCTTTGTAAACCTTGTTCATGAAAGAAGAGGGGATATCATCCCTTTTAAGAATAAGTTTTATTATCTCTTCGCTCTCGTCAAAGTCGAGCCGACTCAGAGTGATTGTGCTCCCTATTTCATTTACTTTAACGTCTGACACTACCTTTGCAGGGCTGCTGCCTTTTTTCACCTCTTCCGGCCTGTATGCCAGTATTAGAAGTATGTGTGAATTAGCTATTCTGTTAATGGAAGATGAAAGAAGCTTGGCCGAGGCCTCATCTATCCATTGAAGGTTATCTATGAATATTATGTGGGTATTCTTCTCTGACTCCTTTTTCAGCTCTTCCACAAAGTCAGAGAATATCCTGTCCCTTTCTCCGCCCAGGTCTTCCTTGCTCTTTTTTGAGGAGGAATGTACTAGTCCTAGAAGAGGAGCGGCACTGTTGATCTTCTTCTTAACCTCTTTTTCACCCACAAGATCGTTTATGGATGCATAAGGCGTCGTCACACCGTATTTGCATGCTGTCTTCTTTATCGAGTGGTTCTTTTCGGGAATTCCACTCAGAAACCGCTCCACCAGCGCTGTTTTACCGATACCTGCCTCACCCTGTATGAGAACGACCTGAGCGGTCCCATTCTCTGCTCTATTCAGAGCGTTGTTGAGTGTTGCAAGTTCAACAGTCCTGTTCACGAATACTCTGTCCATCTCAGCGCTGAAATCGCCTATCACAAGAACACCGTCCTATACCGAAGGTTGAGGCAGCCCACATATATATAGGTTCTTCTCGCAAGGGATTTAAAGGCAGCGCCCTATGCCTGTCCGGTGATATCATGAAGGACTTCAAATTCCACAACCCGACAAAGGTGATATTCGGAAGAGGGAAGATATCCGAGATAGGGAAGGAACTGAAGAGGGACGGCATAAAGAAGGTTCTGATGGTGGCCGGAAAAGGAAGCATAAAGAGGAACGGAGTTTACGAGCAGACCATCGAGTCCCTTAAGAACAATGGAATAAAATGGGTGGAACTCTGGGGCATAATGCCGAACCCGAGGTTATCGAAGGTCTACGAGGGAATAGACATTGCAAGGGAGGACGACTGCGATGCGGTGCTTGCAGTCGGAGGAGGGAGCGTCATAGATGCGGCCAAGGGGATAGCAGCCGGAATACCGTATGACGGCGATGTCTGGGACTTCTACACAGGAGGCCCGCCTTCGAAGGTGCATCCGATATACGACATACTGACGATATCTGCCACGGGAAGCGAGATGAACGGGAATTCAGTGGTGACGAAGGACGATACCCTGGAGAAGAAGGGGATGCACGGAGCGCCGCTGACAAACCCGAGGGCGTCAATAATAGACCCGAGCGTCCAGTTCAGCCTTCCGAAGGAGCAGACGGCGTATGGGGCAATAGATGCGATAACCCATGTGGCCGAGTTCTACTTCAACGGCTCCAAAGAACTGAATTTCCCTGACAGGCTCTGTGAGTCCCTGATAAGGACGATAATAGACAACACAGATGTTCTGCTAGATAACCCTGAGGATTACGATGCGAGGGCGGAACTGGCGTGGAGCGCTACCATGGCCCTGAACGGAATGACCGCTGTGGGACGAGGAAGGGGAGACTGGGCAAGCCACCAGATTGAGCATGCCCTCTCTGCCATATACGACATAGCGCACGGAGCAGGACTGGCGATAGTGCTTCCCGCTGTCCTTGAGTTCAACAGGGACATCCACAGGGACAAGATAGAGCAGTTCGGAGAGAGGGTATTCGGGGCCAGGGAGGATGCCGACATGGTCCTTGAGAGGCTGAGGAACATGTATGTGGAATGGGGCGCTCCCGTCCGGCTCAGCGATGTTGGGATTCCCGAGGAGGACATACCGAAGATAGCATCCAACGGCTCCATAGGATACCCGATAGGCCATCCGAGGAAGCTGAGCAGAGAGGATGTTGAGGCCATACTGAGGCTCGCCCTATGAAGTTCATAGATGGCGAAGGCCCGGTATCCGATGCGCTCAACTCCGCCATATCCTCGGTGCATCCGGACACGGTGATACCTGAGAATGTGGTCCTGAACGGCGAAAAAATCGAGATAGCAGGTGAAAAAATCGATGGAAGCCTCTTCGTCTTCGGAATGGGAAAGGCCTCGTACCACATGGCCAGAGCGCTCTACAGCATCCTCGGAGATAAGGTAAAAGACGGAATCGTGAATTCAATACAGGATGCGAGGCTCGGGAACATAGAGGTGAAAAAAGCATCGCACCCATATCCGGATGAAAGGACACTCAGGGCAACTGAGGAAGCGGTTGAACTCGCAAGGTCGCTGAACGAAGGTGATACTACCATCGTTCTAATAAGCGGCGGAGGCTCCTCAATGTTCTGCTTGCCCCATCCCTCGGTTTCCATCGAAGAGATAAGGGAGATAAGCGAGGCGCTCATGAATAACGGGGCGGACATATGGGAGTTGAACACGGTCCGCCGCAGCCTTTCTCTCGTCAAAGGCGGAGGTTTCACCCGATATCTCAGGCCTGCTAAAGTTATTTCGTTGATAATCTCGGATGTCGCGGACAACCACCTGCCCAGCATAGCATCAGGGCCCACAGTGGCGGTCCATGGTGAAGAGGAGAGGGCTGAGGATATATTGAGGGAATACGGTCTTTGGGACTCACTTTCCGAAGGAGTGAGAAAGGCCATCAGGGAAAAGAAGGAGAGGGAGAGCGCGGATGAGAACCTGATAATAGCGGACAATGCCAGGGCGGTGAACCATGCATCGGCGGTGCTGAGCGCTAACGGTGTGTCGCACCATCTCTTTCACGGCATAAAGGGAAATGTGGAGGATGCTGCCAGAGATATAGCGGGTTTCAGGATGTCCGCTGTGATGGGAGGAGAGACCACCGCAGAGGTCAGAGGGAACGGAAGGGGAGGAAGGAACCAGGAACTCGTCCTGAGAGCGCTCCTCAACGGCTTCAAAGGGAAGATGGCATCCATAGGCACCGATGGGATAGACGGGAACAGCCCTTATGCGGGGGCGATTGCGGATGAAGGGACATTGAAGAGAGCGCTCGCTCTCGGCATCGACCCGAACGAGTACCTTGAAAGGAGCGATTCCTCCTCGTTCTTTGAGAAAGTAGGGGGGGCCATAAGGACAGGGTACACGGGGACCAATGTGGCGGATGTGGTCGTGGCAGTAAAAAGATAAGTTAAAAAGAAGTTTACTTTACTGTTAAGCAAAAAACTTATATATTGTAATTTATTACACTATCTTATGCCTATAATTCCGAACTGGATACAGAGCAGATACAGGGTTCTCATGGATGCCTTCGGGACGGATGCTTTCAGGAGAGATGACGCCGTCAGAGCGCTGGAGGTCTTCGGAGATGATGCCGCAAATGTCTCCGTGGTGCTCGGAGAACTTCGTAAGGCTGGACTTGCGCTTTCCGAGCTTGACCCTGAAGATAACAGAGCCAGGATATACCGGCTTGTGAGGATGGAGGACATGATAGAGAAGGAGATGAACATAGGGGAGGACATGGGGAGAGAGGAGCTTTATTCCCTCCTGAAAAAGGCTGCCGACCTGATAAGAACGGCGGTTGATTACAAGTACATACTGGTCCTATTGTTCCTTAAAAGGCTGAGCGACCGGTGGGAGAAGGAATATCTGGAGAAAAAGGAGGAGTTGATGGAAATAGGGATACCGGAGGAAGCGGCTGCAGAGGAGGCGAAACTTCCGCAGTACCACCAGTTCAACATGCCTGAGGAGTATCTGTGGGAGAACATAAGGTCAGATGTGAACCGACTTCCGGAGAGGTTGGCGAGAGCCATAAAGTACATATCCGAGATGAACCCGGACCTGAAAGGGATATTCGACACCGTGGAATTCACATCCTTCACGGGTAACCGTGAGAACCTGACGATACTCAACCAGTTGATGGAGCTTTTCAGTTCAAAGAACCTTAACCTGACATCTGGCGACATACTTGGGGATGCCTACGAATGGGTGCTGCGCTATTTCGCACCGCAGAAGGCGAAGGAAGGTGAGGTTTATACACCCAGAGAAGTCATAGAGTTGATGGTGGATATGCTGGATCCGGCTCCGGGTGAGAGCGTATACGACCCTGCGGCAGGCTCGGGAGGCATGCTCATCGGTGCCTACAAGTATGTTGAAAGGAAGCACAGGAAGGACGGGGCGGCCAAGCTGTTCCTTTACGGTCAGGAAAGGAATTCCACGACATACGGCCTGTGCAAGATGAATGTATATATGCACGAGATAGGCGACCCGAAGATAGAGAGGGGAGATACGCTGCTATATCCGAAGTTCAGGAAGAACGGGAGGCTCAGGCGCTTTGACAGGGTGATAGCGAATCCCCCATGGAACCTGGATGGCTATGATGAGAGCCAGCTGAAGACCGGAGAGTTCTGGAGGGAGCGCTTCGTTTACGGATTTCCTCCTAAGCAGTCGGCGGACTGGGCGTGGATACAGCACATGCTTGCCAGCACGGAAGATGACGGAAAGGTGGCGGTGGTGCTGGATAACGGGGCATTGTTCAGGAGCGGAAAGGAGAAGGCCATAAGGAAGAAGGTGTTGGAAGATAAAGAAGGGGAGGGTCTGCTAGACTGCGTGATACTTCTGCCTGAAAAGCTGTTCTACAACACGGGAGCGCCAGGGGCGATAATGGTATTCAACAAGGGAAAGGATGAAAAAAGAAAGGGAAAGGTGCTCTTCATAAATGCGTCTCAGGAGTATGTGAAACACCCTGATGTGAGGAAGTTGAACATGTTAGGCAAGGAAAACATACGGAAGATATCCGAAGCCTATGCCTCATTCTCAGAGGAAGAGGGTTTCAGCCGGGTTGTCTCGCTGGATGAGATAAAGGAGAACGATTACAACCTGAATGTAACGCTATATGTTTTCCCCGAGGAAGAGGTGGAAGAGATAGATGTGGAAAAGGAATGGAAGGAATTGAAGGAGATTGAGGAAAGGATATCTCAGGTGGAGGAGAGGATAGAGGGATATCTGGAGGAACTGAGATGATAAAAAGTTCACAAAAAGTTAAGTAGTAGTTAAACTAATAGTGATAAATATGAGAGAAACAGAGGTCTTGGTAAAGATGGCGGAACTGGGTGAGGTCTTCACCGGAAACGAGGCAAGAGATGCCCTGAATATTGAAAAGGGGGCCTTCTATTACCATATAAGGAGGCTGGAAAGGGACGGGATAATTGAAAGAATAGGGCGGAACAGATACATAATTACATTTCCTTCACGGAGGGCAAGCGACCCGTTTATTCTCTCCTCTGTTATGGTCCCGGAGAGCGCTGTGGGTTATTGGAGCGCTCTCAACTATTATGGACTGACGGAACAGATGCCGAGGATAACCTATGTTCTCACCCCTGTGAGAAGGAATTATAGAAATCTTGAGAATAAGGGGATAAAGGCCGTAATAATAAGGAGAAATAAGTTCTTCGGATTCAGGGAACTGCAAATATCGGGAAGGACCGTGAGAATAACCGACCCGGAGAAGACCGTTGCGGATTGTTTGGACAGGCCGGCCAACTGTGGGGGGATACTGGAAGTGGCGAAGGCGCTCAGATACGGAATAGATATGGAAAGAACGGTGGAATATCTCAGAAGGATGAACAGCAATGCAGGTATGAAGAGGCTCGGGTACATCTCCGAAGTAATGGGACTTGATATCTCGGGCTTGGATGAAGAAATAAAGAAGGTGAGGGGATACCCTTCTCTTGACCCGACGCTCGAAAGAAAGGGGCACTGGAACACAAAGTGGGGGCTTCTCGTCAATGTTCCCGAGGAGTATCTGGAGGAAGAGATATGATGGCTGATGAGATAAAATCAAAGGCCGGGGAGCTGGGCATTCCTCCCGACATAGTTGAGAAGGATTATGTCATATCAACTGTCCTGAGGGAGATATGGATCTCCGGGGTCTGGAAAGTTCTGGTCTTCAAGGGCGGCACCTCTCTGAAAAAGACATATTTTCCGGATTACAGATTCTCGGAGGACCTGGATTTCAACCTTTTGGATGGAGACGCGGAGGGCCTCACAGGTGCTCTGAGCGGATTGAAGGGATATGCCGGAGAAATCGAGTTCCTGGAACCGGAGATAAGGGAAAGGTTAGGGAAAAGGTACCATGCTGGAAAGCTTGTCGGATATGAGATAAGGATACCGTATCGTTTCCTGAGAAAAAGCGGAGTTCCGGCCAAAATAAGGATCGACCTGTCTGTGGGGGATTACGAGAAAATGGTCCTGCCACCTGTGGAGAGGAAGATCTTTCACAACTATTCCGACGAAGGGGCCTTTTCCTCCGTGCGCATCATGACATATTCACTGGAGGAGATCATGGCGGAGAAAATAAGGTCCATATTCCAGAGAACAGGGAGGCCGAGGGACATATATGACATATGGTATCTTTCCGGCCATGCGGATATGGATTTGGTCCTTTCCGTGATAGAGGAGAAGTTCGAGGCGAAAGGAGTCCCGTTCTCTTTGAACAGGGTGCTGGACAATGAAGGTGTTTACAGGAGCAACTGGAGAAACATGAAGATTCTCGTGGGAGATGTTCCGGATTTCGATGCGGTGTGGGACGTTGTGACCGAAGTATGCGAAGAGGTGAAGGAGGTCATCGGGTGATGTCACACAAAGTTCATTTTAAGTTAAAAAATCAATCAACTAAAGGTGAAAAAGATGTGATAAAAGAAAATATCTCACAAATGAAGCTCAAAAGGAGAGGATTGAAAGGCGGCCCCATGCGGGGACCTCGCGCGCACCATCCGGTACACGGCCACTTGCATGGACTTACCCGCCAAGGAATGGAGAGCGCGGAGATATTTAAAGGTTTCAGTTCCGGAGGCTCCACTTTCACTTACCCCTGTATAAGCTTTATAAATCCAGAATCATGTGTCTATGGGGCCTCACCGGAAAGGGAGGCCGGAGATGATATGATGATCGAGAAGAACACTGTTAGAAACTATGGAAAGGAGCGCTCTCCATATAGCAGAGAGAGCGAAAATGAGCGAAAATTAAATATAGGTAGGAGAGCTTATGGAAGAAATGATAAGTATATGTTGGTAAGGGGGGCATATCTCCGTAAAGGAGAATTTGGTAAGCCCCCCATAACATATAATTTTTTGATGCTGAAAGACAGAAAACGGAGGTTTGTATTTTGACCAAGATGAAATATGTTTTT
>JALTFR010000020.1 GCA_027006785.1 Thermoplasmata archaeon
TAAATTTCATAAATTCCTTAGTAGTAATATCATTTTGACCATTCTTATCCGTTCTTTTATGCTGCTGCTTATCCATAACGATAATAAATTCACTAGCATCCCTCAGATAAGGACAATTATGAACTATAAAACCATCAGCGATATAATTACCACTTTCAGTTGTTAGATTATAAACCTTACTTTTTTGGGGAGAGTGATAATTAAATCTAAGTGATTCTTCTTTTTTATGAGAATAAATATGAGTTCTTCACCGTTCTTTTCTATAGCCAGAACCGAGGCAACATCACGATACGGTATAATCTCCGCATTTTTAAAATTCAGTATTCCTTTATAAAGATATAAAGCATCTTCACAGAACACTATCTTTTTCCAGACCAACCCAACAAACAGTAGCATCGTATTTAAGTAAAGTAGCAACAAGATGGCGTATGTTTTTTGTCTATAAAACAAATCACTTATATAAAAATATATTATCATTATATACAAAACGAGTGACAAAAGGATTATGAAATAAGATTTTTTGTCATATTTTTTAAAATCACACATGACATCACCATTTCAGTTCTTCAACAAATTCATAAGCCGTCCAATCAAGAGGCAAACCAGATGTGATTTTCCTTTCTTTCATTTCATCTCCTCGCCGGGTGGCGTGTGGTGGGGTAAAAGAAAGAGGAGATTTATGTTTTTCCGTTGTGGTGGGCTGTTCGGCATCACCGTTAAATAGCGGGGAGCGCATATCCTTGCATGGAACCGGAGGAGTACGACCTGATAGTCATAGGCACTGGCTCTGCGATGAACATCGTGGACCCGTTCCTTCGCATGAACCCGAAGGCGAGGGTGGCTGTTATCGATAAGGACGAGCCCGGCGGGATATGCCTGACGAGGGGATGCATTCCGACGAAGATACTGATGTACTCCGCGGACATGGTACGTGAGGTGGAGAGGGCGAAGGAGTTCGGCGTTGATGTCGAGATAAAGAGGGTGCGCTTCAAGGAGATAATGGAGCATATGAGGAAGACGATATACAGGGACATACACATGATAGAGCGCGGCCTGAGCCACTCAGAGAGGATAGACTATTTCAGGGATGTGGCGAGCTTCGTGGCCCCGTACACCATTAGGGTGGGTAAGAGGCTCATAAAATCCGGGATGATATTCCTCTGCACCGGTTCAAAACCGCTCATACCTCCGATAAAGGGGCTTGATAAGGTCGGGTACCTGACGAGCAGGGATGTCATACACATGGAGAAACTGCCTTCCAGCATGGTCATAGTCGGAGGAGGTTATATCGCTGCGGAATACGGCCATTTCTTCTCCGCCATGGGCTCGAAGGTCACGATAATCGGCAGGAACCCGCGCATACTTCCTCAGGAAGAGCCGGAGGTCTCCAAGCTGGCGAAAAGGGAGCTGTCCGAGCACATGAGGGTCATGACCAACCATGAGGTCGTGGAGGTGCAGAAGGGGCTGAAGGGAAAGAAGGTCATTGCCGTTGACAGGGCCACTGGAAAGAATGTGGCGGTGAGCGCCGAGGAGGTCCTCATCGCAGCAGGAAGGGCATCCAACTCGGACATCCTGCATCCTGAGAAAGGAGGTATTGAGACTGATGAGCGCGGATGGATAAAGGTGAACGAGTACCTTGAAACGAATATGCCCGGCGTGTGGGCCTTCGGAGATGCCAATGGGAGATACCTCTTCAAGCATGTGGCCAACTACGAATCGAAGGTGGTGTATTACAATGCGGTTCTCGGAAGGAAGGTGCCTGCGGACTATCATGCGGTCCCGTCAGCGGTCTTCACATATCCCGAGATAGCAAGTGTGGGGATGAGGGAGAAGAAGGCTGTGGAGCGCTATGGAAAGGACGGCGTGCTCATCGGCTTCTACCAGCATAAGAACACCGCCAAGGGAGAGGCTATAAAGGCGAAGGACTGGTTCGTCAAGGTAATACTGAAGAAGGACGACAGAAAAATTCTAGGCGCTCACATCATAGGCCCATGGGCATCCATGCTCATTCAGGAGGTGATCAACCTCATGTACACCAGAGAGCAGGACCCTGAGCCGATATATGAGGGAATGCACATACACCCGTCTATGAGCGAGGTGGTGGAAAGGGCATTCTTCTCGATAATGCCGGTTGAACACTATCATCAGATGCTGAAACAGGAAGGGCTTGAATAACCCATATCACCGAAAAAGATGAGAAAGATTTATCTAATATGTGTTCGAAGTCATATCTGGTGATTAAGTGGGAAAAAAGAGCAAAATGGACTCAAAAGCAGCTGCCAGAATACAATCTTCTGCCGATAAGAAAGGAACAAATCAGGATTTCAAGGCAAGAGCTCAGAAGGCTGCCGCTAAGAACTCAAAGAAGAAATAGTTTCCAAACCTTTTTTCCTCATCTCTCTTTTTTCAATCATCATTTGTTGAAGTCTTAGAGGATGGGGTGACCCATATTCCCGAAAAATCTAGGAAAGATTTATTTACTTTGAAAGGAGAGGAGAGATTGGTGAGAATGTGGGAAAAGACATAAATGTGGGAGAACACCTGAAAATACAATCTCCAGCAGATATCTGGAGACTGCTGTCTTGGCTGAGGAACAGCTGCGATGATGAAAAATGACCTTATCACGATATTATCACGATAAAGCGTTCTTCTCTCCTTTCTCTTTTTTCTTTTTCTTCTCCCACACGATTGCCATCCCGATTTCTGATTCCTTCATTCCTGCATCTTTTGCGGCCTTTATAGCGCTCTCCGATGCGCTCTTCACCGTCAACCTTCGGTATCCTCTATCCAAAGCAAGGTTCATCCCATACTTTATGAGCGCTCTCATGCCATCTGTATTCCCGCCGATGAACGCTATGCTCATGGTCTTAGTGGGCTCGTACGGGTAGAAGAATGCTATCGCCCCGCTCTCGTGGATAAAGCACCTGCCGTTCTCGACCTCACTTTTCACAAGCGATTCGGTTATATCGTATGCGGTCCACATCGCAAGGTACTGCCTCCGGTTAGTTCCGTATTCGGCTGTGGAATGCATCAACTCCATCGCTCTTTTCGGCTCCTTCAGAGGCGCTATCCCATTCACATCCTGCATTTCCAGTTCATCCGCATAAAGGTAGGTGTAGTATGCGAACGGCTGGAATCCAAGCTTTCTCCCTATGTGGATGCTGGCCTCGTTGGCCTCAGCCGTCATGAACCTTACGGCCTTCCAGTCCAGCCCTTCTATTATCCTGCCCATGGCCTGAGCCATCTTCCATCCGTATCCCTTTCCCTGATATTTCGGGTGCACGCGATATCCTTCGAGCCAGAGAATCCGGTTCTCATGCCAGGTGTATTTATCAAGCGCGATTATCTTTCCATCCTTTCTCAGGCAGTAAAAGCCGCCATCATTCACCCATTCATCGAAGACCTGCGGGAGATAGTCGTGCCCACCCCATATCTCCTTTGAAAGCTCCAGAACCTCTTCTTTATCCTCCGGCCTCACCCTATCGACTTCAAGCATGCTTCACCACCGCCCTCGCTATCATGTGCGCCAGCCTCACAGGTTCCGGGGTCAGACCGTGCACTATGGCCTTTCTCACCAGTGCTTTCGCATCCGGAAGGCCCATCCCTGAAAAGGATATGAAGATCTTTCCTTCATGCACCTCAACCTCGTGCAGTTCCCTTGACTTTAGCCAATCAAAGCGCTCCTCCCAATCCTGAAAATGCCCCTTCATGGCATCCCTTATTGAGTTCATATCGGGCCTCTCGTGTGTCACGGTCATCGCAGGTACACCTGTGCGCTCCACGATCTCATCTGTATCAACGAGGTTGAAGCCACCCATGCTGGCACCGTCCACCATCGCCGCATGGGCGAGTCGGTTCCACCCCTCTCTTTCAAGCATCTCTGATATGCGGAGCGATGAATCCGTGCCATCCACTTCCACGCTTGATAGAGATATCCCCTCCACTGTTCCGGGCATGCGCATCAGCACTCCTGCAAAGATGCATCTCTCATCCCCGAAACTGAAAGGCCCGTCATCGAAGCCGGCTATCCGTATGTGCTCCTTCACATGCTCGCATCCGCCACATCGTTAAAAGCCTTTCACTCAGAAAGATTTTAGAGAGAAAAGAATATGCTTTTATCCGACCACATTCTTCTCCTGTATGGTCTCGCCGCTGGTGTATCTCCTGAGATTCAGGGGCTCTATGTCTATGCTGGTCTTTCCATCTATGATGTACTCTGCCAGCAGTTTCGTGACCATCGGGTGTATCATGAAGCCGTGCCCGCTGTATCCGTGGGCCTGTATGAAGCCGGGCAGTTCGTCCACAGGGCCCAGTATCGGCCTTGCATCCGGAGTGACATCATAGAGACCTGCCCACTGCCTCATCACTTTAACCTTCCTCATTATCGGAATATATCGCACGACAACGCTGGTGAACCTCTCAAGGAATTCAAGGCTTGACTTTATGTTGTATGAACTGGGCTCGTTCGGGTCTCCTATTCCTCCCACTATCTCTCCGTCATGGCTCTGGCTGAAATAGACGCCGTTGTGGAATGAGATCACCATCGGTTTCAGCCAGGGCTTCATGTGCTCGGTGGCCATTATCTCGTGGCGATACGGCTTGTTCGGCAGTTCAACGCCAACCATCTTCGCTATGTTCCTGGACCATGCGCCTGCAGCGTTGAGCACCATCCTAGTCTCTATATCTCCCTTGTCCGTGATGACCTTCCTTATCTCTCCGTTCTCCACCTTTATGTCAAGAACCTCTGTGTGGTCCATGAGCTCCACGCCCATCTTCCTGAGATTGTCAACATATCCCTTTATCACCAGGAAAGGCTGGGCCACTCCATCCGTAGGGCAGTATGCAGCAGCGCTCAGCCCCTCTATGTTCAGTTCCGGCACTATTTCAAGAGCCTCTTCCGGTTCCATGTACATGCTGGGAACATCGAGGCTGTTCTGGAGCCTGACATTTCTCCTGAGGTCCTCTGCCTCTTTCTCGGTATGTGCGAGTATGAGGTATCCGCCCTGCCTGAAACCTATGTCCTGGCCGAGCTCATCGCTCATCTTCTCGAACATCCTGACGCTCTCTCTGGCAAGTATGATGTTGTATTCCTCGCTGAACTGCTGCCTTATCCCTCCTCCGCACCTTCCTGTTGCCCCGCTTCCGAAGTAATCTCTCTCTATGACCACGATATCGGTGAACCCGCGCTTCGCAAGCTGGTATGCGGTTCCAAGGCCGGACACACCACCTCCGATTATCACAAGTTCCGCCCTGTCCTTCATTCAGACTCCCCCTCTTCATCAGCAAGAAGTTCGAAGAACACCGGTTTCACAGGTGGTCTCGGTGTGATGTAGCCGACCTCGTCGGGATGCTTCTTTGTCGCCCTTGCGATTATCCCGATAGCGATCGGTATGCATGTCTTTCCCTGACATGGGCCTCTTCCTAGCCCCGTAACTCTCTTTATGCTCTCAATATCTGTGTATCCATCCTCTATGGCCTTCATTATGTCGTCAACCGTGACATCCATGCACCTGCAGACTATCTTCTCTCCGTTCTCCGCCATCAGTTCACCACCCTCAGATTCCTTGCCTCATACAACAGCCTGTCGTCATCCACTTCAACTGTAACGAGGGCCGACTGGTACTTCTTGTCCGGGAAGAAAAGGGCCACGACCTTCCCCTCTCCTATGTCGTTTCCCTCGCGGTCTATCAACACGACGGTGTCTCCACGCTCTGGCATGGGCAATAGCTCATAGGGTATGGTGAGTCTCGGCTTTTCCTTAGATTTGTCAAGCATCACTATGGCGAGTCCGGGACAGACCTGCATACAGAGCGTACATCCGATGCACTTGTCGAAATGGACTATCGGGCGGTGGTTTATCTCGGGCATCTCTATTGCCTTCACAGGACAGACCTCGGCACACGGATTGCATGGTATGTCTTGGATGCACTCTGTCATGGCCACCGGCCCCTTCTTCAATCTCTCCTCGGAGGGAACATTTCCGAGTTTCTCAAGGTAATCCAGCGTAACGACCCCTGTCTTCTCATATTCTTCCATCATAGCACCTCCACTTTCTCAAGTCCCTGCCGTATCCTAGCGCCGAAGGGCCCTGCCCTGAGCTCTGTCAGTTCCGCCCTCACGCTCTCTCTGAGTTCCTTCGCATCGTCTCCTGCAAGGCCCATGTCTATGACAGCGCTCAGCCCTGCTATCCTTCCCTCCATTATCGCCGTGGATGCCTCCTCTATTCCTGCGATATCCCCTGCAACATAGATGTTCTTCACGGATGTTTCAAGGTTACGATTGCGGAGAGCCACATGCCCGCCGAGTTCAGGAACGAACTGTATCTTCACCCCTGCCTGGTCCAGAAGACCGTATGTGGGCCTCAATCCGACGGATATCGCTATTCCATCCACCTCGACATCCTTCTCTGTTCCCGGTATGGGCTGCCAGTTATCGTCCAGCTGAACTATGGTTGCGCCTTCCACCTGATTCTCACCATATGCTCTCAGTATGCTGTGCCTCGTGAGTATGGGCACGCCCATGCGCCTGACCTTCGCAGCGTGCACGAAGTATGCGCCTATCTTCGGCATGGCCTCGACTATCATCTTTACCTTCACGCCTGCCTGAAGCAACTGATAGGTGACTATGACCCCGACATTTCCGGCACCGACCATGATTATCTCATCGCCGGGCTTTACGCCGTATGTGTTCATGAGAGTCTGCGCTGCCCCTGCGCCATATACTCCCGGAAGGTCGTTGTTCTCGAAGAGAAGGGCCTTTTCCGCAGCTCCTGTTGCCATGATTATCTTCTTTGCATTTATCCTGTATATCGTGTCCTTTCCGGCAACAGCGATGGTCGCGGGCTCGTAATAACCGAATGCCTCCGCCTCGCTGAGGACCATTATGTTTGGGTTTTCCTCTACCTGCTTTATCAGGCGCTCCGCTATGTCTATTCCACGCACGCCCGCATCGTGCTTCCTTGAACCGAAGAACTTGTGGGTCTGCTTTATCAACTGTCCCCCCAGTTTCGGAAACCTGTCCACGAGAACCACCCTTGCGCCGAACTTCGCCGCATATATGGCAGCGCTCAGACCCGCAGGGCCTCCGCCTACTATGGCGATGTCAGCCTCCAGTTCCTTTTTGAATGTCTTTCTGACCTCAGTATTCGTTGGTTTCTCCCCTGCTCCGAACTGCCGTTCAACGGTCATACCCTCTTCAAGCGGGGTTATGCAGGTCCTCACATTCGGGACTCCATTGACCCTCATGCGGCAGGATGCGCACTGCCCTATGGCGCAGAATATGCCCCTGGGTCGGTCCAGTTTGAAACTGTGACTGAACTCCTTCAGTCCCGTCGCATACAGGGCGGCTCCAATGGTCTCGTTCTCGTATCCTGTCCTTTCCTCGCCTTCGAAGTAGAACTTCAGAGGGTTGCCTCTGACATACTTCAATATCGGATGCCGGTGTATTCTGAGGTCTGTCATGGTAACACTGAATGCGGAATGACATCGGGCTTTTAAGGTTTTTCCAGATGGGACTTTATCTCTGTGTTCTCGTCAAAAATCTCTATGATAAGCCGGTCTCCTTTTTTACCTATGCCAATAAGCTCCCCCGGCAGTCTGGCCACCACTCTTTCTTCCTTTTCAGATGCAGCTATCGTCTTTATCGAGCCATAGATTATGGCTCCCATTATGGCCAGCCTAGACCCCTTTTCTTCGTCCGGCATGTCGGTTTCTATGAGATTTCCATCCAGAGTGGAAATGAGACGAAAGTCTGCCGGACCATCTGTATATTCCTGCATTTGTGTCTTTTCTCGAACAACAGTATTTAAAATTTACCCGTGTTTTTCGTAATAATATGATTAAGCATATCAGATATATATGAAATGAGAATACTGTACAAATTAGAGAAAACTATTTAAATATGAAAGGAAAAGGAAGAGATGGAGGTGAGCAAACGTTCAGTATGTGGTTCATAACATATGAGGGGATAATCGATGAACTCTTTCAACTAACGCTGAGCGCAGTGGTAGTCACCTCTATCTCGGGAGGGCATTTCAAAAAGTATATGATTCCCATATTCCTCACCCCCATAATACTTGATTCCGACCATTTCCTGCCAGCATATAGAGAAGGCATCAAAGCCTTTCACAGTATAGCCTTCATAAGTATGATTGCACTTCCTTTCCTGATTTACGGATTGATAAAGATGGA
The DNA here is from genome assembly GCA_027006785.1 of Thermoplasmata archaeon. GTDB lineage: Archaea > Thermoplasmatota > Thermoplasmata > WALJ01 > WALJ01 > JALTFR01. The sequence goes on from JALTFR010000020.1 coordinate 8,190, forward strand.
AAAGGCAGCAATATTCTCGGGTGCTTCAATATATGTAATCGGTATAATGAACATCTCCATAGACCTTCTGGAAGGCGGAAAAATATGCTTCGGATATCCGATATCCCGTACAAGTTATGTCCTCAGTACATACCCATCCCCTGCAATTTCCACAGCAGGAATTTTCCTTATGCTCATGTTACTTCTGAGCCTCTTATACATCATGCGGTCATATCTATGGCCATCGAGGGAGGAGTTAAAAAACAAGAGAAAGGATTTTTACGGAGACAGGCATCACCATTATCCACCTTTGCAGCCCCTGATGCCCCTCCCGTAAGTGCTATCTTTTTGACCTCGAGCGGAAGGACCTCACAGGAGAGCCGCAGACCGGGCATTCCTGAACAGGTTCATCGAAGACCCTTTTACATCCCGTGCACCTGTACTTCCACACCCAGACCTCCCTTATTCCGTCCTCGGATATGCTCCTGTACGGGATATCCAGCACCGAGCAGAGGTTCTGCACGGAATAATCGTCCGAAACGATGCCTGCGCTCATTTCAAGGGCCAGTGAGATTATAGATATGTCCGTATCGGACAACCTGCCGATATCCCCTGTTTCCTTCGCTTTCCGCCTCACCTTTTCTATGCTGTCCCTGGAGGGCGCTACCACCATCAGACCGCTATCCAGATAATAGTCCATCTTCCTTCCCGGAAAGCCCTTTGCTACCTCATCCTTCACCTCAGGCGTTATCATGCATTCCCCGATGGCCATCGGGTCCATTCCTGCAAGAAAGAATCCCGTGTCAAGCACCCATCTCACAGAAGGCCCTCCAGAAACGACCTCATGTTCTCAACGGCCCTTTCCCTTGAGGAAGGGTAGCTCTCAACCTTCATCTCGACCCCTATAACATCCCCTCCTGAGCCAAGCCTTATGTTTCCCATGTATGCCTCCTGTTTGTCTATCCTGAAATGGAATATGGAATCTTCATCTGTCCTGTCCTCAACGGTATCCAGCAGGACCTTTCTATCGCTCTCAGGCAACGAAGCGATCATGTCCTTCGCTATCCTGTCCCTCTTCACGCTCATCTCAAGTATCTCTATCGGGTCCCCATAGGCACCTTCCGCATGCCTTATCTTTGGCTCTTCATCCACAAGGTTCTTCATTGCCTGAACGACCTTCTCCCTTTCCTCAGTTGCATACACGAAGGCCCTCAGCTTTATCCAGTGGAACATTCACCTCCTCCTGAGATATCTCAGCATGCAGGCGCTCTCTACCTCTGTTATCCTTGAGAATGCATCCTCAAGCGTCATTGCGGCTGCGAAAGTGCCATGCCCTTTCACTATTGCGACTCCGTGCTCCTTGATAACTGCAGGTATCTTCTCCGCCACCTCATCCGAAGATATGGCCTCCTTAACATTGAGAACCGGTATCCTCTCAAAGTAGTACCTTCCCTCTGCATCCACGGGCACTATGTCCTCTCCGTCCATTGATTCCACGATGGCATAGGGTGTGTGTGCGTGTATTATTGCAGTGTGATCGGTGTTCAGGTATATCGCACGGTGCACCTTGTACTCCACCGATGCTCCTTCAGGATGCTCGTCAGAGATGTCCGCCTCCACGATATCATTCTCTTTCAGGTATCCCATCATCGCACCGGAGCGCTTTATGAATATTCTGTCACCCTTTCTTATGCTCATGTTCCCGCTTCTGGCTGACAGTATGAGGCCCCTTGATTCCAGCATCCTTCCGATGCGCTCCATCTCGTGAAATACATCCATGGACTTCCATCCTCCCTCGCTAAATAAGGCTTTCTAAAGGTTCTCCATGCTTTCCCTTATCTCCCAGTCCTTCACCTGCTCAACACCGAAGTCCAGCCTTATACGCCATTTTCTCGCATAGTCCTTTATCAGATACCTCTCCACCGCGCCACCGATGAGCTCCTCCACGAATATCCTCTTACCGCTCTTCCTTCCCCGGAGCGCTCCCGTTATTTTTCCATCTCTTACCACATAGACCTGTGGCACGAAGCTCAGTTCCCTCTTCGCTATTGGCTCAAGGTACCATCCCGCAGGGTCGTCCTTCGGTATGACGAAGTCACCTTTGCACTCCAACTTCTTAAGGAATTCGGGCATTATCCAGTAGACCGTCCTGTCCCCTTCTATCAGAAATCCCTTCACGAGCTCGCCGGCATCCTCCATCTCCTTCAGTATCTCCCTTATCTCCGCCATCCTGTACTCTCCCGATGTAAGGGATGACAGCATCTCGGCGCTGAGCGCTCCGTAGGTGGAGAGGAACATCCTGATGACCTGCCTTCTGGCATCTTTGATGTACTTTCTTGGAAATACCCTGAGGTACTTGCCCTTCATGTCCTTCGCGACATAGGACGCATCATAGAGCCATTCCAGGGCCTTCTTCGTGCTCGCAGGGCCCAGTGGCGATTCCTGAGAGATATCCTTCTTCCTCCTTCCCTGCCCGATCACCTGAAGAACTATGGACTCGTCCTCTCCCGGTTTCCTCCCCTTGGCCATCTGGTAGAGAGCGCAGATCTGCGGAGTCGTGTATGATGTCAGAGATGGTATGGTCTTGCAGAGGACCAGCCTGTCGCTGTACCTGTTGAGAGGGCGGTAGTTCCTGACCCTGAGGAAGGCATCGTAATCGCTCCTTATCCAGCCCCTTTCCTCTATGAGATGCAGGGCATCGTAGAACCTTCTGTCGCATACACCCTGTCTGTGGAGCATAAGCTTTATCGCCTCATCCTGAGGCATGACATCCGGGACAACATTTCCGAGTACCATCATGTCCTGTATCCTGACATATCCCTCTTCCACAAACGGCCCCTCATCCTCTATAGGCCCCTGATTGACGGAATTCACCGTCAGGACATCTATGCCCTCCGCAGCGTAGTAGTCCCTGACCTTCTTAAGGGCCCGGAGCGCTCCCCTTATGTCCCCCGCCTCAAGTTCCCTCACCTCGACCCTTCCGCTCATTGGCCATATCTCAGCGTAGCCGTCGAGAGACCCGTTCTTTATGACCGGGTATATCCATCTCTCACCGTACCTCGAGACTATCTCGCTCCACATCGGAGCGATGTACGGGTCGAAGAGGGAAAGGATGCGCACATCATCCTCCGGCATGCTGCTCTCCTGAAGCGATGCGATATCCTCTGCGGCCATGTAGTTCTCATCCGCCTCTCCCCTGACCTCTATCTCGGCCACCTCGCCTTCCTCGATGAGCTCCGAGATGTACTTCCTTATCTCTCTCCTGTCGAATCCCGTGTAACCGTATATCCCCCGCATCGGCACAGGGCCATAGGCCCTTATGAATCGGCGCACCAGTTCCTTTCTGGCCTGCTCCATGGGCATGGGCTCGACCTCGGATGCGATGAAGAGGTTCCTGGACTGCCAGCCCTCTCCGTAGAGGTATTTCCTGACTATGTACATCCCTGCATCCAGCCTTTCGATGCTCCTCTTGACCGCCTCGGGAATTCCCATAATTTCGGCTACCTCTTTCATGGAGATTCCATCATGCCTTCTTATGATGTCCAGGACCTTCTCGTCCATATCGCTCAGTTCAACATCCCTGAATGCTCCCACGAAGACCGGAGCATCCTCCCTTCTGACATATTTCACCTTTCCCCTGACAAATTTTCCCATGAGTATATCGTTTCTCTCCCTTCTGTTTCTCCAGTCATCCCAGTCAAAGTTCTCAACATGGTAGAATATGTCGTAGGTCCTGCTCGCCTCTCCGAAGAGGTCGAAGTAATCATCTATTCCTTTCAATGAGAAGTACCTCTTGAGACGGTATGCCCTCACCTGCTCGGGACCGACCGCTCCCATGCCTGTCTTCAGGGCATTCACATCCCTTGAGAGCATGTACTGGTCCTCTTCTCCAAGTATGAACCTTCCCTTCTCCACGAATCCCTCCTTTATAATCGATTCCAGGGCCTTTTCCACATCCTCTTCCTCAAGGTGCAGGCCGTATGCTATCTCTCCCAGCGTGGCAGGCGCATTTCCCTCAAGGTAGCGGTAGACGAACCTCTCTATCAGCCTCTCCCTTTTCTCGGATGAGGGCGGAACATCCCTGAGATGATACACCACCTCTCCGTTCCTCAGCCTTCTTCCGACGATGTAGGACCTTTCAAGCTCCCTTATGAGGTCCCTTGCCCTGGCTCCGAAGCGGTTCACTAGGTCCGCCATCCTCATATCCTTATCCTTCAGGTCCTTTGCTATGGCCATGGCCATCTCATCCATGATACCGGACGAGGATGCATAGACCTCCGCATAATCCCCCAGTTCCTCGCAGGGAACCCAGAGTACCTCACCGACCCATGCAGAGCATATCTTTCCCTCTTCTATCAGTTCCTCCGCCATGTCCCTGCATGCATCCATGTCCCTGCAATAGCGGTATATGTTCCGGGAGCGCTGGGAGAGCACGTTCATGGCACCCAGTCTCCTCATGACCGACAGGATGTCCGACTTTTTCCGTATCCTGAACTTTGATGCGAAGTATTCCCTGACCTGCTCCGGCTCGAAGAGGAATGCCTTCAGTTCTTCCTCGGGCAGTATCTTTTCAAGCAGTTTCCTCTGGAACTCCCTGAGTATAGCGCTCTTGTCTTCCATTGAGACGATGTCCGACATTCCCCTGAGAAGTATGTTCTGTGCGAAGGGGCTCGGTATCTCGCTTGTTATCGCATGCAGCTCCGCCCTTCCTTCTTCTATCCATGATAGAACCTCCCTGGCATGCGGAAGGTCCATTGCCATGTTGAATATCTCGCTGTATGTCTCGCGGACCACCGGAAAATCCTCATAATCCGAGAGATATCTCATGACCCTCTCAGCCCTTCTCCTCTGCCTTCCCACGCTTATGTCCTTTCCCCGGTAGTTGCGCAGGACAGCGAAGGAGCGGGTGGCCACATGCCTGAACCTCTGTGCGAACATCTCTGTGTCCCTTATGGCCTCGCGGAGCCCTCTCTCTATGCTGTCGGACCTGATCATGCGTGCCAGATCAAGCGGGTTCACACGGCGTGGCGTGCTGACCATGAACGAATCATCGTTGACTGTTATCCCTGCGCTGAAGCCCTCCTTTCTGGATATACGGTATGATATCGCCCGGGACAGTGCGTCGTTCACCCTTCTTCCGAATGCGTAGTGGAATATGTAGTGCCACTTCCCATCCCCCCTGTATTCCTCAACGAGAAGCCTGCGCTCCGTTGGAACTATTCCGCATGCCATCTTCTGCTCCTGGAAGTAGCGCATCACGCTGTTTGCCGCCCATCTGCTCAGGTGATATTCCTCCATGAGAGTGCGGAGCGCACGATCTTCGTCTTCAACCTGCTCGCTCATCCTTTCCCTGAACCTTCCTATCTCAACCGATAGGTCAAAACTGCGGGGAAGCATCTCCCCTGCCCATGAGGGCACCGTGGGGCTCTTTCCCCTTGCATCCTTCACATGCACCCTCATTCCTCGCACCCTGACGAACTCATATGTGCGGCCGCCCAGCACGAATATATCGCCGGGGGCAAGCCTCTCCACGAACTTCTCGGATAGCTTTCCAAGGGGCGCTCCGTTGTCGTTTATGACCTTGTAATTGGAATCCTCCGGAATGGTGCCGCTGTTCAGGAAGTATATCATCCTGGAGCCCTTCTTCTTTCCGAAGATGCCTTCCTCTTCATCGTACCATATCTTGGAGTAGAAGTCCTCGCTCTTTCCCGCTAAGTAGTGGAGCACAGAGATGAAATCATCCTTTCGAAGCGTGTGGAACGCATAGGACCTTCTGACAAGTTCGAGGGCCTCGTCCACATCCCATCTCTCCTCAAGGCTCATTCCCACGATGGTCTGGGCAAGCACATCCAGAGGGTTCCTGGGTATGTCAACCCTGTCTATCTTACCGTCATATGCGCTCTTCACCAGAACCGCACATTCCACAAGGTCGTCGTTCTGAAATGCGATGAACCTGCCCTTGGGCACCGCACCGATGGCATGGCCTGACCTCCCTATCCTCTGCAGGCCCTTGGCTATGCTCTTGGGAGAGCCTATCTGGACAACGAGGTCAACATAACCGATGTCTATGCCGAGCTCAAGCGAGGTGGAGGTGACCACTGCCTTCAACTCCCCTCTCTTCAGCTTCTCCTCCACATCCAGCCTTCTCTCCTTGCTCATGCTGCCGTGGTGCGCCTCTATTGAATCAATTCCTCTTTCCTTGAGCTTGAAGGCGACCTGCTCAGTGGAACTGCGGGTGTTCGTGAAAACTATGGTCGTTCGGTGCTCCTCTATCATCTCAGCGATCATGTCATATGCCCTTTCACGGGCTATCTCGAATGGGACCGAGTTGAGGTCCTCAACGGGAGCCAGCACTTCAAGGTCCATCTCCCTGACCCGCTTTATCTCAACGATCTGCACCTTCCTCGGCCTTCCTCCCGAGAATCCACCTAAGAACTTCGCTATCTCCTCTATGGGTGCCTGAGTGGCCGACAGGCCTATTCTGACAAGAGGGCCCGACAGGTGCTGCAGCCTTTCAAGGTTAAGAGAGAGCATGGAGCCCCTCTTAGAGCCGGATATCTCGTGTATCTCATCAACGATGACATACTTCACATCCCTGAAGCGCTCCCTGAACTTGGGTGATGTAAGGACAAGGGAAAGGGATTCGGGTGTTGTTATGAGGATGTGAGGAGGTTTTCTGGCCATTTTCTGCCTCTCGCTCTGTGTGGTGTCCCCCGAACGAATGGCCGTCCTTATCCTGGGAACGTCCATGCCCTTCTGCTTTGCAAGGGCATATATCTCGTTGAGAGGCTCCTCAAGGTTCCTGTGTATGTCGTTCCCGAGCGCTTTGAGGGGTGAGACATAGACGCAGTATATCCTATCCTCCAGCTTTCCCTTCTCCCCCATCTCGAAGAGGTTGTTTATGATGGAAAGGAATGCGGTTATCGTCTTACCTGAGCCCGTGGGTGATGAGACCAGAACGCTCTTCCTGTGGTGTATGAGAGGTATTGCATATGCCTGAGGCTCGGTGACATCCTGAAATCTCGATTCGAACCACTCCCTTATGATGGGGTGCATCTCTGAGAGTATCTCATCCTTGCTGTGGCGCTCCGTCTGCATCAAATCCTTGGGTCAGAAAACAGGGAAGTAATTAAGTTTGCGGGAAATCACTGCCCGGCAAGTTCCTTTGCGGCCTTCTTCTCGGTGATCCCCTTTGAGCGGGCATATGCCCTTATCTCATTCATGAGGTGCATGTACCTCTTGAATCCATCGGAGCCCTGCTCCTCCTCACTTATCGCCTTGCTGAGGGACTCCTCCATGCTGTGATGGTAATTTTTGAGAGCTTTTCTCAGATACCGCTTATCCTCACTGTCCATCTCTCCACTTCCTGCATATCTCAACGAAGTTTGCGAATATGTCCTTTCCGTGCTCGGTGTTGTTCACCTCGGGATGGAACTGGAGGCCGAATAAAGGCTTCTCCTTATGCCTCATGGCCTGAACTCTGCAGTTCTCCGAGTGTGCAAGTGAGATGAAGCCCTCGGGAAGCCTCGTCACCTCGTCGTTGTGCGACTCCCATGCGATGAATGAATCCGGGAGCCCTGCGAAGATGTCGTCGTGCTCGTCTATGTAGACCCTCGTCTCCCCGAACTCGGGGACCTCCGAAGGCTGCGCATCCCCTCCGAAGACCAGGGACATGAACTGGTGCCCCGCGCATATACCGAGTATCGGGTACTTCGCCCTCTTCAGATACTCGGCGTTGTTCCCCATCTTCTCCGCGCTCAGCCCTATCCTGGGAGCCCCGCCGGAAAGCACGAGCCCGTCAAGGTCCTCTATCTCCTCGAAAGGCGTGGTGTTGGGTATCATTTTGGTCTCCACACCCAGATCCCTGAGAACCCTCCACTCTCGATGGGTCCACTGGCCTCCATTGTCCACGACATAGATGCGCATGGACGGGCATGGAAAAGAGGATAAAAAGATTGCCGCCGCCATCGAGGAAATTATTTATACCAAAAATAGTTTAAGATCCACGAAATGAGAGAAAAGGCAGCCTGCATAACGGCGAATGCCTCGAGAATCGGAGTGGCCACGGATGAAAACGCCGAACATTGATGTGATAAGGAAGCTTCTGGATGACGGTGTGCTGCAGATAGAGAGCAGGACAGGGTATGAGAATGAGAACAGAGATTTTGCGATAGCCTACTTTTTCACATATTTCCTCCTCATTCTCCCTCTGGTAATAGTGATACATGCCATTGTGGAAGATTCCCGAAGCACAACTGCATGGATATTTTTCATGCTATTTCTTGTGAGTGAGGTCTGGTTATTTTATACCGGCATTGAGTATTACAAATTGCACAAAGAACCGGAGAAGGTCTTCTGGAAATACTTCATAAAAAGGTATCTGAAGCTCGTTTTCCTTGCCACCGTGACCATAGATGGCGCCGATTATGTGGTTCACAGCTTCATTAATCAAAGCATAAGTTTCAGGAGTCAGCCCGCCTATTTTGAAATGAAAGTTCCCAAGGAGATGCACAGAAAGGCTATGGGATTGAATGAGAGGGGATATCACATAGCTGTGGATAAGGATGGAAAGAGAAAGGTGGTGTACCGGGACAACGGGGAGATAGAGGATGCGGACGATGATGCCCTTCTTCTCGCTGCATTCCTGCGCCTTCTCATATACATTTACGGGGCAGATGTACGGCAACTGAACAGGGCCGAAACAGAGGGGAAGCAATAATGGAGGAATTAACTTCCTTATTCCCTCCCCGGCACAGGGAACCCGAGGGACATGAGTATAACCAGCAGGGACATCACATGCACCGCAAGGACCATCGCCGGTTCGCTCGTGAGGTCGAAGGGATACATCCACAGGGTCATCGAGAACATTGCGGAGCGCAGTATCCCGGATGTCAGGGCAGGGACGAGAGCGCTCTTCACCCCGTACCTCATCCCGTTGTGCGCTATGTAGAGCATCAGTATCGGGAGGAAAAGAAGGCTCGCGGGGTTGGAATGGGTGGTGAACGGGATTATCGGAAGGCTGAGGAATGCGAGGCCGATGGAAATGAGGGTCACGATGAGAAGTTCCTTCCAGAGCATCCCGTAGCACTCCACATAGCTCTTTGCCAGTGCCTCGGGCGGCCCTATGTCCTCTATCGCCCTGCTTATCCCCTCCTCTCCGCCCCCGTAATCCTCGGATAGCGAGAGTATCCTTGAACGCACATCCCTGAGTATCTCCCTCCTCTTCCTGCGCTCTATCCCTATGAGGTTGCGGTCCACCGCATTGACATAGTCGTTGAGAGCGCTCATCTGCCCTCCATCGTGCGCTGGGTTTTAAGTTTTGCCAAACCACCAAACTTTAAAAAGGAGTTCCCTATGGGTGTGCCGATGCTGAGAGGCTACTCCCTGAAGAACAGGATAAGCATATTTGTCCTCATGGTGCTCTCCACCCTTCTGATAGGCGCGATAGGCTATGCCTACATCAAGATAAACATAGAAGGGGGAAGGGCATCGGCGCTGGATTCTCTTTACTGGGCCGTGGTAACGATATCCACTCTGGGATACTCCAACAACGGCATATATCTTACCAGCGAGGCGGGAAAGCTGTTCAGCATATTCGTCATTTCGATGGGGGTCTTCGTCATATTCGTCGGCGTACAGATAGGGGTCGGCCCGTGGTTCGAGCACAAGCTTGAGACGATAATGGAGAAGAGAAGGGTTGCCATACCTAAGAGCGGCCATGTTATCGTGGCAGGCCTGTCAGAACTCGGAGAGGAGAGTATGCAGGAGTTGATAAGCAGGAAGATACCGGTGGTGGCTGTTGATTCGGACGAATCCAGACTGAGACCGCTTATCGAGAGAAATATTCCAACCATACTCGGAGACCCGACAAGGGTGGACATACTCTCTTCTGCGAACATAAGCGGTGCGAAAGCTCTTATATGTACATCAGATGACACGACCAATGCATTTGTGGCCATAACCGCAAAGGACATGAGACCGGACATAAGAGTTGCAAGTTCCGCATCAAAGCGCTCTTCGATAAAGGTTTTGAAGCATTCGGGCGTAAATTCGATAGCGCGCTCAAAATGGATATCCGGTGAGATGCTGGCAGCGAGGGCAATGGGCGAGGAAGAGACATCGAGAAAGATAGATGAAGCAGTCTTTCTTCACCACATAATGGTAAATGAAAAGAGAGGCATGGCAGGTATGAAGATGTCGGAACTATCCTCCGAAACCGGAATGGCTGTAGCGGGCGTTCGCAGGAAAGGTGATTTTCACGCATATACACCTGATATGAGGGTAAAGGAGGGAGATGTCATTATACTGGTGGGCCCCCGTGAATCTCTCAGGAGGGATGCCTGATGGGAATGATGATCGTCTGCGGGTATGGCACAGCAGGAAAGGCGGCGGTATCCAGACTGGAGAAAGAGACCAGTAACATCGTTATAATCGATAAAGATGAAAAGGCGCTGGCAGGGAGCGCACACACGAGCATTAGCGGTGATGCCACGGAGGAAGCCACCCTCAAGCAGGCGGGAATAGAGAGGGCATCGGCCATGATAGTCACGGCTGGCTCGGACGTGCTGAATTCCTTTGTGATTCTGGCGGCTAAGGCCATCAATCCGAAGATATCCGTCTATACCGTTGCAGAGAGGATGGAGAACATAGACAAACTTTACCGGGCAGGGGCGGACTATGTGGTTCAGGAGTCGGTCATAGGTGCCAGAGAACTCGTTGACGGAGCGCTTGGATACTCATCCGGAGATTCAAGGGTGTATCTCGGGAACGGTAGCGAGCTCCATGCAATAAAGGCAGGCAAAGCCGGGAGGTGCGGAGATATCTCAAAGGACTCGGGAACGAACATTCTGGGAATCAGAAAGGGAAATAAATGGGTGCCAAACCCAGGTCCGGGAGTATCATTTTCAAAAGGCGATGTTCTTTACATTTCAGGAACCCAGAGAGAGATAGAGATTTTGAAGCGGCTTGTGAGCGCATTATAGGCGGAACAGCAGGGATTCCACACTCTCCCTCAATTCCTCAATCGTCCCTTCGTTTATTATCATGTGGTCGGACATCGCTATGACATTTCCCAGCCCCCACGAAAGTTCCCTTTCCTCCCTTCGCTTTATCTTCTCTATGCTGTCCGATTCATCGCCCCTCGCCCTCTTCATAAGCCTTTCATGCCTTGTCTTCGGGGATGCGTGCACGCCGATTATGACCACATCCCCTTTCTTTCGGAATATCTCAACCTCTGCCAGGGAGCGCACGCCGTCTATCACCGTATTCTCAGGGTCATTCACCCGCTTGGCCGTCCTTTCAGCCCATACATAAGGGCCATACTTCTCTCGCTGCTTTGTTGAAAAATCGCCTATCATGTCCGGCTCTATCCCTGCCTCTGCCGCCGCCTCGCGGACCACATCCCCCATCCTTCTGACCTCATATCCCTTTTCCATGAGTATCCGTATGACCTCTTCCTTTCCTGCGCCCGGCATGCCTGTTATGAGGAGCATGCAGGCCCATGCGGGCATTATCTTAAAACTTTACTCCACCTTCTTCTGCATCTCGTACATCCTGACAATCTCATGGGTGGTTGTGGCATCCTCGGGCCCCCTGTCCTCCCTCCAGTTCCCCGTGAACCTCGGGAATCGTATGGCAAGGCCGGCACCCTCCTTTATCTGCCCGTATCCGCAGGTGTGGTTCGGACTGAGAGATATCTCGGCACCCAGAACCTCAAGTACATGGTTCGGAACGAACCAGACATCCGGCTCCATCTTGGAATCCACCCTCGCGTGCCTTTCCTTCAGGACATCGGGCTCGAATATCTTCGGCAGGTTCTCAAGATCCTCGTCGGTGAATCCGCTTCCGAGCTTGCATACCGTTTCGAACATATCCCTGTCCGGGTTGTAGGCGGCCATGAGGAGCGCTCCGTACTTCCCTGCCCTTCTGCCCCTTCCCATGAAAGCGCCAACAGGCACGAGGTCAACGGTGTCTGACATCTCGCTCCTGTAATCCTTCTTGTACTTTATCCAGAGGAATCCACGGGCTCCAGCGCGGTATATGGAATCCTCGGATATGGACTTCGCCATCACTCCCTCGCAGCCCCCATCTATGGCCTCGTTGAAGAACTCCTCCGCAGCCTTCGGGTCGCCGGTTATCAGGACCTCCGATATCTTCACCCTGTCCGAGACATCGAAGGCCTCGCGGAGCGCATCCCTCCTTTTCAGATACGGCATGAGGGTCAGGTCCTTTCCGTCCAGATATAGCACATCGAAGAGGAACATGACCACCGGGTAGTCCTCAACCGCCTCCTTGAGACCATACTTTCTCCCCCTTCTGTGGGAAACGACCTGAAATGGCAGCATCTCTCCGGTGTTGATATCCACAGGGACGGTCTCACCCTCCACTATCGCCTCCTTTCCCCTGAAAGCGGACCTGAGGGCCTCGGCCACATCGGGGAATTGCTCTGTCATGTCCTCCAGATGCCTTGAGAAGAGCCTGACATCGTCCGAGATGTGCGCCTGAATGCGTATCCCGTCGTACTTGTACTCGAATGCCGCCTTCCCACCCATCTTCTCGATTATCTCGGGCAGGCTCCTCAGTCTTTCGGCAAGCATCGCCCGTATGGGAACGCCCACGGTTATCCTTATCTCGTCCAGCCCATCCATACCTTTCTCAGCAAGGACCTTCGCTATCCTTCCCATGTCAGGGAATATGTTGTATGCCCTTTCCACCCTCTCGCGCTCCGATTTATCACCGAATGCGATGGAGAGGGCGTCCAGAAGAGTCATGTCCGCGATACCCAGTCTGAGCCGGGATACGGCCATCCTTGAAAGGTACCTCGCTTCAAGGGGCTTCGCATCGTGGAAAAGGTTGGCCAGCATCTTCATCCTAAGGTCCTGCGTGCCTTTGCCCTCCTTATGCGCTATCTCGCGGAATGTTGAATACACGCGCTCGACCGTCAAATCCTCGGAGAACAGGCTCATCTGCTTCTTCCGCTTCATCACATCCTCTGCGACGATACCGACATCCCCGTGCCGGATGTAGAGTTCCTCTATCTCATCGTAAGGTATCCCGCTGGCCATGTGCAGGGCCTTCAGAAGCGATTTCTCAGCGATTCCCAGCTCTATTCCCTCGAAGTCCGGCGCTATCTTCCCCTGAATGAGATAGACCACGATGTCCATTATCTCCCTGTCCGTCCTTTTCAGGAGTTCCACAAGGTGATCGGTCATCTCAAGGCGCTTCGTGGTGTCCTCGATCTTCTTCAGGGTTGAGGCTATTTCGGAGTAGAGCACAGAGGGAGAAGCGGAGCGTGATTAAAAAAGCTTGCTCACTCATTCTCTGAGCACATTCTTTCGGTGTATGATTCAACTAGGGTGTCGAACATCTTTGTATGCCTCGGATAGCGAAGGTGCAGGAGTTCGTGTACAATAGTCCGGTATCTTTCCCTTTTTTCCATTTCAAGGACCGAAGGATCAAAGGTGAGCCTTCCTTTAATGGAACAACTGGCAATCTTCTTCTTCATCCTGCGTATATGCACCTCCTTCGGCCTGACACCCATCTCTGCGGCTATAGTATCCACTTCATCAATGAACTCTTCACGAGAGACCATTTCTGACTCCTTCCAGAACGGCGATTATGTCGTTTATGGTCGCTTTCTCCTGCTCTCCGATGCTTCCACCATCCATGAGCATCATTTTGTAAAGGGATTGTTTCACCTTTCTCCACTGCTTTTCACTGGATTTCCAGTGAGGGTATTTCTGAAGAACATCCCTCATGAAATTCGCTTTATCGGCATATCCGTTCACAGCATTCCTTTTTAGAACCCAGTATATGCTGAATGCCTCTGCGGGAAGCTCGTTCTCCGCCTGTTCCTTCCTGGCCTCGTTTATCTCCTCAACAAGTTCCTTCAGTTCCTCAAGGGTCTCCTCTGTCTGTTTCTGTCCGGTCCGGTATAGCGTGGCTATCCTTTCGGCCTTTTCTCCGATGGAAATAAGGTATGGCTCGCCCCTCAACTTCTCCATAACGGTCTTTTCTATGCTTTTTATAAGGTTGAACACCTTTTCCGTGTCCGTGGCCTCGCTTTCCTGAAGTTTTCTGATGGTCTCCCCGTCTATCTCGTAGATGTCCAGTCCGGCCTTTATCTGTCCACCCTTGGTGTGCTTTTTGACAAGTTCCGCGGTCTTTCTGGTGAATTCCCGGTCAACGAGGACCGTGGGCTCGTATGCCTCGCGAAGTATGCGATACATCCTTGCCAGCGCCTCCATGTCATCCACATAGGGCCTGAGGAACTTATCAGGAGAGAGTATCTCGTAGATGGTGGAAAGTTCATTGAAGAATCTGTAGAATTCCTTTCTTCTATCTTCGTCCATGAAGTGCTTGAGAACGGCCTCCACCTTCTTATCACCGCTCTTTCCCCTGATTATCCCGAGGTATCCGTCCGCATCTTTCATAAGTTTCTCAAAGCTCTCCTTCAGAACCTCTATGTCGTTGACGACGCCCTCAATATCGGCGGAATCAAATGCAAGGGCCTTTTTCAGGTTTCCGAATATTCCGACAAAATCCAGGATGAAACCAGAGGGCTTCTTTCTTCCCTCGTCATCCTCGTAAGGCCGGTTTACCCTTGCTATGGACTGGAGAAGCACATGGTCCCTCATAGGTTTGTCCAGATACATGGCGTAGAGTATGGGCGCATCGAAGCCTGTTAGAAGTTTCTGCGTGACTATGAGGATCTTCGGGTCTCTGTTCGGGTCCCTGAAGTCCTTTCTTATCTGCCTCTCCATGTCGTCTGAAAGATGGTATCTCTTCAGGGGTTCTTCGTCATTGTGGTTCTTGCTGAAAACTACCGCTGTTTCCCCGGGTTCCATGTGTCTATCCAGAAGTTCCTTGTATATTGCGCAGGCCTCTCTGTCCACGGCCACTAGGAATGCCTTGTATCCCATGGGCTCCACATTGTCCCGATAATGGTTGGCCACAAACTTGGCAATCCTTTCCATTCTCTCATGGTTCTTCAGTTCATTCTTCAGATTGACCGCCTTTTCCAGAACTTTGTTGAGCTGTTCAATGTCGCTCATGCCCTCGTTCTCGGCGAGGTCAAGGAATTCCTTTTCAAGGGTGTCCTTGTTAACCAGAAGGTCGTTGGGCGCGAGGCTGTAATGGAGAGGCAGGGTGGTGCCATCGTCTATGGACTGCTTTATGCTGTACTTGTCGAGATAGCCATGAGGCGGGTCGTCCTTTCCAAATATGAGAAATGTGCCCTTTCCCCTGCTTATCCTGTCTATCGGGGTTCCGGTGAAGCCGATATATGTGGCGTTCGGAAGGGCGCCCATCATGTAGTTGCCGAGGTCTCCGCCGGTGGTCCGGTGCGCTTCGTCTATGAGGACGAAGATGTTGTCCCGGGTGTTGATGTTCGCAGGCATTCCCTCGAACTTGTGTATCATCGTGACGATGAGGCCCCTGCGGTCCTCTTTAAGCAGCCTTTTCAGGTCTCTCTTGCTCTCAGCGAGCGCCATGTTCCCGAATCCGACGGCAGAGAGGTTTGAGAACATCTGGGCCTCGAGTTCGTTCCTGTCAACCACCATTATGACGGTGGGGTTCTCAAAGAGAGGGTTCTCTATGAGTTTCTTCGCCGCCACTATCATGGTGTAGGTCTTCCCGGAGCCCTGTGTGTGCCATATCAGGCCGCGCTTTTTCTCAGTATCCTGTGCCCTGACGAGTATCTTCTCCACGCCCCTTATCTGGTGCTGGCGGAAGACCGCCTTCTTCAGAACCTCGTCCTCCCTCACGAAGAGGATGTAGTCCATGACCGTGCGAAGCAGTCTTTCCCTTGAGAAGAAAGATACGACCATATTCCTGAAGTCCCATGTGTCGTCGGGCCTCCATCTGAACAGGAACTTGGATGAGCGGTTCCATGTGGCGCCGTAGTAGAACTCTATCAGGTGGGTGAGGCTGTAAACCTGCAGTACGGTCATGAGTTCCGGCCCTTCCCGGTGGTAGCGGAGTATCTGGCCCCATGCCTCCTCCATGGCATCTATCTTATGCGCTGCCTTGGTCTCAACGATGATTATGGGTATTCCGTTTATCAGAAAGACGATGTCAGGCCGTATCTTCCATTTTCCATTTGTGAAGCTGAACTCATCCGTCACCTGAAAGATGTTCCTGTCCACATTCTCGGCATCTATGAATGTCACATTCCGCTCCCTTTTTTCGTAGGGAACGAATACGGTCTTAAGCCCTCTGATGTACTCCCATGCCTCAAGGTTGCCCTCTATTCCGGGCCTGAGGCCTTCCAGTTTCTTGATAAGGTCCTCGGCCATGAGATTGTCCATAAAACCCGGGTTGAGCCTCTGAACCTGATCGACAAAGACCTCCCTGAATATGAAGCCACTCTCCCCGCCTCTGAGACGCAGCGCTTCATCCCTCGGGATGTACTCCCAACCTATCTCCTGCGCGTATTTCAGGATAGGGTTCTGAACCGATGCCCTTTCACCGCCGAGGGAACTCACTCGACCGCCTCCTTCTCACCGTTCTCAGCGCCACCTTCTCCCATGTCCTTTCCATCCTCTCCCACCCCGTACTTCCTCAAATCCAAATCCTTCACCCTTATCTTTCCAGTCATCAGGTTGTGAAGCATGGTTCTGAACACCTCTTCAAGGGCCTTTTTCTTCCTTTCCTCCTCCTCAATCTTCTCATCAATGGCAGAAAGTATCTCGGCAATCCTCTTCTGAACGGAGAGCGGGGGGAGGGGGATTTTAAAATTTTCAACAATTCCTTTATTAACATTTTTCTGTGTTGTTGCTATATTTTTAGATTTAAGCCTTGAAGCGTGGTATTTTAACAAATATGCTAAAAATAAAACATCAGCCACATCTTCTTTAGGAATTATTGCCAGTATCGCTTGATTTGTAGAGACTTCTATCTTGTTTATGGCTGTTTCTCCTATTGTCGCATACATAGTAAGCAGTAAAGTGTTTTTTGGAACTAGCCACACACTTGAAGAGTTTAATCCCTCTTCCGTAATCCTTTCTTTTGTATCTGATAGCCACATATTGCAAGAAGTTATATCGTCTATCAGGACAAAGGGGATGTCTCCACCCCAATACTCTTCTACACTCCTCTTCGGAGTACCTCCGGCTTTCATTTTTTCACTTATATCTTTGACCTTCACGACCTCCCACTCCTCCGGTATCCGCCCGATTTCCGTGTCCTTGAGTTTGACCCTGTCCCTTTCGCCCACAGGAACGGGGCCGTAGGTGAATAG
>JALTFR010000021.1 GCA_027006785.1 Thermoplasmata archaeon
GGACCATAGGCACATGGGCGTGAGTGTTTGCAAAGCCGCTTGTAATGTAAAAATCCTTTGCGTCAATTATTTCTTCGCCTGCAGTACTTTCGGTGTTTTTTGCAATTTTCTCAATTCTATTTCCTTTTATTAAAATGTCCGCTTTCTCAACGGACAGGTCCTCAAAATGCAAAATCGTGCCGTTTTTTATAAGCATAAGTGTCTCCTTCCGTAGTGCCTCTGCTTTAAGCCTCTGCTAAGTTTGCGCAAAGTTTATACCTGAAAGTTTTAGCGTGTCTTTGCAAAGCGCGTCAATTGAAAGCTCTTCTTTCCCAAACATATATGTTTTAATCTTTCCGTTGAAAGGCGCTGTCCACTCTTCGCTGATGCCTGTAAAGCCTCTTATTACGCCAAGCACAGCACCTACCATACCACCGTTACAGTCCGCGTCGAAGCCAAACTGCGCAACGATATTCATTGCACGGTCAAAGCTACCCTGAGAAAAGTAAAGTGCGCTGATCACAGAAACGAGGTTCGGGTAGAGGTGAATCCAGTTATAGGTTTTAAAGCGCTTCTCTGCAAAACGGATCATAGTTTTTTCACTCTTTGCATAGGCAAGTTCTCCCATTATCTCCCATACGATAGTGTAGAGCTGCGACTCTCTTGGAATAAATTTTATTGCGCTGATTAGAAGTTTTTGAGGATTATCGATAACGAATGCAAGCGATGTAAGCACTGCGATAAAAATTTCACCGTAAAGTCCGTTTGCGTAGTGCGAGATAGTTCCGTCTATGTAAGCGAGGTACGCGGCCTTTTTTGGATTGCCCGCTGCAACGAGCCCTGGCGCCATTCCGCGCATTGCAGCGCCTATCCACTCACCAAACGGATTTTGCAAAAGCGCAGACTGCGGCGGCATTATCCCTTTCCTGATATTGTCCAGCGCAACCTGCTCTGCAGACCAGCCAAACGGAATTTCCTCTGCCCACTTCAGCGCGATCTCTGCTGCAGTAACTTTCTTCCCTTTTTCCTTTAGCGCATCGAGGAACGCAATTTCGTATGTAATGTCGTCGTTGTATCCGTCGGGTTTTTCTATGTATGTCCCGAGTTTATCCCCAAACACTCTTACGAGTGCTTTGTGCCTGTAGCCTTCTATGCGCGTTCCCATAGATGCGCCTGCAATCTGCCCGTACCATCCGCCGCACACTCTCTCCTCAAGGCTTTTCTTTCCCGCTTCAATGTGCGCCTTCGAGAAGCGCACCTTCGGAAAGTGCATCTCTGGAAAGTCCGCTGCAATTTCTTTAAAGGTTTCAGGGTGAGAAAAGCGGAAGTACGCGTCGTTTTTTCGCTTCGGGGCAACGGAGAGTGCGTAAAAAATCTCTGCGCTTATGCGTCTTAAACTGCTGATGTCGTTTGACTTGAGCGCCTTAAACCCTCTGGAGAGAAGTTTTTCTGCAGCACGCACGTCGTACCCTCTGTTCCATGCGGCCTGCACTGCCCCCACGATGAGGTGCTCTGGCGCGCCAGAGCCAGGGACTTTGCTTTCCCACAAAAGTTTCACGCGCATATCCTCTGCTTTCCTTACAAGGTTTGACGCTTCGTCCCAGAACGGCGTAAACCCTTTTGCAGGCAATGCGCTTTTGCGCAGTAAGTACTCAGATCTCCAGGCTTTCATCGAGTTTCTTTATGTGTGAAAACACAATTTCATTAAACAAGGGAAGGTTCAGTTCGAGCGCAACATCTGCGTTGGGCGCTTTGCCCGTTATCCCGTACACATCTGCAACTGTTTCCCCGCGTGTAAATTCCCCTTTCGTTTCTATGTCCACATGGAGAAAGCGCGTTTTCACGACATCCGGATTTATTAAAACCGACACGGCAAGTGCATCGTGCAGAGGTGCGCCGTTAAACCCGTATATCTCTTTGTTTGCATTTCCGAAAAACTTGAGCAGTGGTGCAACGACGCGCGAAACTTTCCCGTTAAATTGCCTGAGTTTTTCTATGTCGTCAAAGTTAAAAATCGCTTTATCCGTTACATCAAGCCCCACCATCGTAATCGGCACACCGCTTTCAAACACGATTTTTGCAGCCTCAGGGTCTACATATATGTTGAACTCTGCAGCAGGCGTCGTGTTTGAGTCGAATACGGCACCGCCCATAAGCACGATACGCTCTATTTTCTCCTTTATGTCGGGTGCCTTCAATAGCGCAACGGCAACATTTGTAAGTGGCCCAGTGGGGACAAGGTAAATGCCGCCACTACTTTTGCGCAGCGTTTCGATAATAAAGTCAACTGCGTGTACCTTCAAAGGCTTTACTGCAGGCTCAGGCAAATCTGCCCCGTCCAGCCCGGAAACTCCGTGAATTTCAGGTGCAACGACGAGCTTGCGCACGAGCGGCCCGTCAAACCCACGCGCAACGGGGATATCCTTTCTGTTTATTAGAGTAAGGATTCTCAGCGCATTCCTGAATGTTTTTTCCCCGATCTGGTTGCCAGCGACGGTCGTTATGCCGAGCAAATCTATTTCGTCTGACGCTGCGGCAAGCATAATTGCGACCATATCGTCGTGCCCGGGGTCGCAGTCCATCAGTATTTTTTTCATTCTTCACCTCTTGATTGGGCGCTCTTCTGTATTGCGTAAATTGCAAGCACGAGCACCGTCGTAATGTAAGGAATCATCTGGATAAGTTCTGAGGGCACATTTAGAGTGGCAAGGAATATTG
>JALTFR010000022.1 GCA_027006785.1 Thermoplasmata archaeon
CTCCGAGAAAGAAAAATCACTTGCAAAAGAAGGGCTGGAGCTTGAAAAACTCAGACAGTCTCTTGAGAAAAAAGAAAAGGAACTCTCCCTGATGGAAGTTGAGATAGATTCCAGAAAAAAGGATGTGGATGAAAAGGAAAAGGAGGCTCAGAGAAGGCTGGAAGAACTCTCATCAAGGGAAGATGAGTGCTCCAGAAAAGAAGATGACGTTATGGAGAGGCTGGAAGAGATAGCTTCATTGAAAAAAGATGCGCTTGCAGCGAAAAAAGAGGCTGAGAAACTCATGAAAGAGGCTGAAAAGAGGACAAAAGATGTGGAGAAGAGAGAGAAAGCCGTTAAATTGAGGGAAGAGGCACTGAAAAAGGAGATGGAAGGGATAAAGGAGAAGGAGAAGGAACTCGAGAGGCGTGAGTCCGAGGTAGAAAGAGCTCTTGAGAAAACGGAAAAAGAACAGGAAGCGCTGGAGAAAAGGGAGAGGGATATGAAAGCAGAGATGAATGCTGAAAAAGAGCGCCTGAAAGCTCTGGAAAAGGAACTCGAGAAAAGGGAGAAAGACATCGAAAATAAGGTCAGGGACTTCGAGGAGAGGCAGGAAGCACTCAGGAAGATAAGGGAAAGTCTGAAGAAGGTGTGAAGATGATTCTCATAGATGGAGAGGGCCTTAACATAGAAAAAGTCGTCATGGTCGCAAGGGGAATGGAAAAAGTAGAGCTATCCGAGGATGCCAGAGAGAATATGGAAACCTCCCACAGGGTTCTGAGAGAGATAGTGGAGAGCGACAGGGTTGCATATGGCATAAAAACAGGCTTTGGTGACCTCCAGAATGTCATAATACCTGCGGAGGATGTGAAACGGCTTCAGAGAAACATTGTACTGAGCCATGCGGTGGGGATGGGGCCCTATTTTTCCACGGACGTCGTCAGAGCCAGCATGCTGATACGGGCAAATGCCCTTGCAAAGGGATATTCGGGTATAAGGCCAGTTCTTGTTGATACACTTGTTCATATGCTTAACATGGGAGTACACCCCATGATGCCTCAGAAGGGCAGTGTCGGAGCCAGCGGAGACCTGGCGCCTCTTGCTCACATGGCTCTGGTAATGATAGGCAGGGGCGAGGCCGAATATCGGGGAGAAGTTCTTAGCGGTAAAGAGGCCATGAAAATGGCGGGTATTGATATTCTGGAACTTGAGGCAAAGGAAGGGCTTGCGCTCCTGAACGGCACTCCTGTGATGAATGCCATGGCAGCACTTGCCACATACGATGCTGAGAACATAGTGATACACGCCCACATAGCGGCCAGCATGAGTCTTGAAGCGCTGGGAGGAATTACCGCTCCTTTCGACAGAAGAGTTCATGAGGCCAGACCCCACAGGGGGCAGATACACTCCGCCGGGATAATGAGAACTCTGCTGGAAGGAAGTGAGATATCAAAAAATATATCCGAAGACAGAGTTCAGGATGCGTATACTCTCAGATGCATCCCTCCGGTTATGGGTGCGGTAATAGATGCGCTGCGCTACGTCAGAGCGACGGTTGAAACGGAGATGAACTCTGCAACGGACAACCCCCTTATCTTCAGAAACGGTGACAGCATATCATGCGGAAACTTTCACGGAGAACCTCTGGCACTGGCAATGGACTTCCTGAAAATCGCCCTCACAGACCTCGGAAATATGTCAGAGCGCAGGATAGCCCGTCTTGTGGATTCCCATTTAAGCGGGCTTCCTCCCTTCCTTACGGAGAATCACGGCCTTAACTCGGGATTTATGCTCACACAGTATCTCGCTGCAGCGCTTGCTTCCGAAAATAAGGTACTTGCACATCCATCCAGCTCGGATACAATTCCAACCTCTGCAAATCAGGAGGATCATGTGAGCATGGGTGCGAATGCCGGCCGACATCTCCTGCAGGTGGTGGAAAACGTCGAGACCATAATAGCCATAGAGCTCATAGCCGGAGCACAGGGGCTTGAATTACATGGTGGAAGGCCCTCAAAAGCCGATTCGATAGTTCTATCCACCATAAGATCAAATATACCGCATCTGAAAGATGATCGAGAGATGAGGAAAGATATTCAAAAAGCCCTTGAGATGATAAAGAAAAGAGAGATACTAGATGCTCTGGAAAAGAATTCCATAAAAATTAAAATTTAAAAAGAAAGGGTTTTGTGTTGTGTTCAGTCGTTCTCCTCAAGGTCATCGAGGTCCAGAACCTCTCCCTCGTCCTCATCCAGTTCTGGCATATCTGTGTCTGTTTCTGTGTCAGGCTCTGAGTCACCCACATCGAAGTCCAGCTCTTCGCCTTCCTCTTCGGTCTCGGTCTCCGAGGGCTCTGTTTCCTCCAGTTCAGGTATCTCTTCGCCCTCTTCTCCGGGTTCCTCTCCGAGTTCCTCAGGTTCTTCCATGAATCCCTGCTCTTCGGACTCTGGAAGTTCCTCTCCGGGAGCTGCTTCCTCACTCGGGGTCTCTTCACCCATGGCAGCCACCATCGGAGGCTCTTCCTTCTTTCCGCCCCAGAGGAGCATGGCTATGATGATGCCTATTATGAGTCCGAGTATGAGTGAACCTATGCCTGCGAGATATGTGGTCGTTGTGCTGTATCCGTTCTGAGCTATTGTCGTCTGTACAGGTGCAGAGTAAGTTATGTCCGTTACAGTCTGTCCTGTGTTTCCGTATCTGT
>JALTFR010000023.1 GCA_027006785.1 Thermoplasmata archaeon
CATAAAAATAGTCATCATCAGAACCAACATAAATAGTACCATCGGGACCTATTGCCGGAGAAGACTCGATATCATCCCCTGTTCTAAACTTCCATAAAAGTTCTCCGAAGTTCTTTTCAGTACTGTAGGCGCTCTGTCCTGTACGATTCAAATCTCCTCTGAAAAGCGGCCAAGGAGAATCCGCAAGAGACGATGTGGTTATATACACACCCATATTTGCTTTCGTCTCCATTATGACCAAAGCCCCGGTCAGTAGCATCGCCACCACCAATACCGCAAATATTTTTTTCAAATCAAGACCTCCAGATAGTGTATAATATGCACTCATCCTTTATAAACTTTTCTTCAAATATAGCAAAAAAAAGATAAATATTTAATGGGTTTTTGGTTTCTGGTCACCACTCAACGACCCATACACAGTCCTCTTCCACATATATCCAGTATCCTGTACCGAACAGCATGTAGTTGCGCTCCGAAAGCGCGTATGTGTTACCGCTGGCATCCGATGTCTCCACATAGGTCCACGGAATCCCGGAGAGCGCATCGGATACTTTCATGTCGTTATGTCCTGTGTATGCCACCAGATTCCATCCCTTATGCAGAGGTATGCCCGTGTCCTTCATGGCGGCAGCATATCCTTCCAGGGTCACGGAGGAGTTCGTGTGTACCCATATGCCCATCGTGTTGTCTACCATCGGGAAAGCGCTGTTGAACTTTGCATCCCTTGCCGTGTTGTATGTGTACCAGTTTCCATCCACATATACCATCGCACGGTCCCAGGTGATGGTGGAGAGCGCGTCCCATATGTTCGCAGGCTCTGTCTGCCATGGAAGCCCTATCAGGCTCCATCCGGAACCTATATCGAAGGACAACAGGTCTCCTGCATTCATCAGCGGATATTGGTCGCTTGAAGAGGACCCGCCTATGTATGAATAGGCGCTATCCCCTATGCCATCGCTCCCGTCATGGTCCTGATTCGGCCCGGATTTAACATCATCTCCCGTGTAGTCAGACCAGTAATTACCGCCTTCCGGGTATGACTCGTTCCACCTGTTGTCCGCGGAGCTGTCGTATGCCTGATGCGTGTTGTCAATGAAGAAGTTGCGGTATATCAGGTTCCCGGAGGAGTTGTCCTCTATCTTCATCCCATCCGGGTTCGAGGAAATATAGTTGTCGTGCATGATGTTGTCCTTGCTTTCATCCTGTAGATGGAATCCGGCACTGCCGCTGTGGGATGCAGTATTGTTGCCTATGGTGTTGTTATGGGAGCTGAGGAAGAGGCGCACCCCGTTCAGCGAGTTGTAACGCATATCGTTCCCGGATACTATGCTATCATGTGTTTCCTGGAGGACCAAACCATCCAACCCGTTGAAATCCATTGCGTTGCCCTCTATCCGTATGTTATTTGAATAGGCGATGTATGTTCCGTTCCAGTCGTTGTGCTCCATCGTGTTATGTGCAATAGATATGCCACTGGAAAATGCCATGCGTATCCCATCTTTGTTGTAGGAGATGTTGTTCATGTGGATGATGCTGAAACTTCCCACCATATTGATCCCTATCTGACTCTGGGTTACATGGTTGTTATGTATGTCAAGCCCGTCCGAGTAAGATATCATAATGCCGTTGTAGGTGTTGTTAACGAGTTCATTTCCATATATGGAGGGCCCGCTGGTGGAATACTGTATGGAAATCCCCGCTTTGCTGTTTGAAACAGAATTGTAGGATACCACGCTGTTGGCCACGGGGCTATCCAGAAATATTCCCCTGTCACCTGCGTTTGATACCGTGTTGTGCGAGATCCTGTTATCCGTTCCTGCCCCATAGATGGAGATGCCATTCGCTGTGCTATATGTTATCGAATTGTTCTCGATCACACATGCCTCCGGCCCGTAAACATACGCTCCGTATCTGTTGTATGCAATGCTGTTCTTCTCTATTGATATTGTCCCCGATGAACTTTCCTGGTCATAATTGGAATGTATCCCATCGTTATCATTGTGGAACACGGTGTTGTTCACAATGGATGTGTCGTTGCAGTCCAGAATGTATATCCCATTTATGCCATTATACGATATGTTGTTCCCGCTCAGTATGTTATGCCGTGAATCCTTCATATATGTTCCATTCCAGAGGTTGTGTGCCATGATGTTCTTGGAGATGCTGATATCGCTGGAATCTCGCATGAATATTCCCTCTTTGTTGGAGGAGATGTTGTTCATGTAGATGCTGCTGGAACTTCCGACAATGTATGCACCCACTTCATTATCTCTCAGGGTGTTATGGGATATGTTGAACCCGTCCGAAGATGTGACTATTGTTCCGTATGTACTGTTGCTCACTTCGTTTTCATACACATACGGTCCACTTACAGCGAGTTCTATGGCTATCGCCTCCACGCCACCATCCACAGCATTGTGGGAAACCGTGCTGTTATCTGCCGGAGATGCCAGATATATTCCTCTGAAATTGTTTTTGAGCAGGGTGTTATGGGATATCCGGTTGTTCTCGCCCGCATTGTACACCTGTATTGCGTAATATGGGTTCTCCACCAGAAGATTATGGTCAATGTTACATCTTTCAGGAGAGTACACATATACTCCGTATCCGTTATGTGAAATGGTATTGTTCTCTATCGAGATTGCGCCCGATGAACTTTCGTGATAACAGTTGGAATGTATTGCCTCCTGATCGTTGTGGAGCACACTGTTGTTCTCGATGGAAATGTTATTGCAGTCCAGAATGTGTACGCCCTTCCTGCCATTGTGTGATATGTTGTTCCATGCGATGCTGACATTTCCGCAATCGCTCAGGTATATCCCGTCCTTTTCACTGGAAACTATGGTATTGTCATATATGGAGAAGGATGCGCTCCCTTCTATCTCTATCGAATTGTTCCCGTCCGGGTCACTGCTACCCGATGCGTTGTGGAGGTAACATCCTCTTATCTCGAAATCGTAGCTCACATTTCCGACATAGATGCAGTCTCCATATCCTGTCCCGTTTATATCATAGTTCTTTATGACATATGGGTTGGATGCGCTCCCGTTCCCGCGCCATCCCTCGGAGGCCACGAAGGAATCGAAGTCCGAATCGCTGTCTATCCTTATAGGGCTGTGCCCGACCACGGAATTCATGTCCTCCACCAGAGGGTACATGTGCGGATATTCATCATAGTTGCCCGCGGCACCGCTTATCCCGTAATGGCTGTCGCCTATTCCGTCGCTTCCGCTCTCGTTCTGTCCCGGCCCGGAATGATCGTCGCTTCCGCTGTAATCCGACCAGTAGTTGCCGCCTTCCGGATAGCTCGAGTTCCACAGGTTGTTCGTGGAGTCGTCATACCCCTCTATCGTATTGTTGATGAAGTCGTTGTAATATATGGTGTTCCCCGAAGAACCGTATATCCTGAGGCCGTAATAGCTCTCTGAGATGACATTCCGGTATATCGTGTTGCCATCCGACATCGTAAGTTGCATGGCATACAGGCTCATATGCGATAACCTGTTCTCAACTATCGTGTTCCCGGATGAATGCCCCATGAGTATGCCTGTCTGTGAGCCGCTCATGTTCTGCCCTTCGACGCGCGCGCCCGTGCAGTTGGCCAGTATGACCTCGCCTGCACCCGGAGGGACTGTTCCACCCGCCCGGTTCGCCCAGTAATAAACAGGCTTTCCTGCGATTGTGTTGGAATCCTCTATACCGTGCGTGTTCCAGTAATCAATATTGTTTCCAATGATGATTATGCTATCGCTTCCGAGGTCGTTATCGGACATGAGCGCGTGAACTGATTCGTCTATTTCCACCGCGCCTTCCCTGTGCTCAGAGAAGTCGTTGCCCGCAATATCGGTGTTAGAGGATCCGTCGAGATAGATACCGGAGTAATGGTTGTTCGAGAGATCGTTTCCTGAAAGCGATATGGAATCGCAACTGTCCAGATATATTCCGTGCTCGCCGTTGTATTCCACAGTGTTCCCGGATATATTGCTATTTGAACTATCATAGGCATACATTCCATAGCCCGAGTTAGAGGACAGATTGTTGTCCGATACCGTGAATCCCGAGGAGCCTTCCAGATATATGCCTGCATCATTGCCTGCAACTTCATTTCCGGAGATCGTAGAATCGCCGGATTTAACCGTGTAGAACCCGACATAATCGCCCCGGGCGCTGTTGTTCAGAGCGCTCACATTCACCACATTGTACATCACTAGGCCAGATTCCCAGTGGTATGCTCCGGAGTCCCCGCTTGCATCGTGCAGATAACATCCCTTTACCTGAAGGTGCATCGTGGTGTTCCCGACATATATGCAGTATCCATGCCCTGTCCCGTCTATGTCATAGTTCTCTATCACATAGGGGTCCGCCTGCGTACCGCTCCCGTTCCAGCCCTCGTTGGAGGCCTGTGCCGAGAGGTCAGTATCGCTATCAACTCTTATCGGAGGATGCGCCTGCAGCATCGGTGCAGGGTCCTCCACGCCGTAAAGCGCACTACCTGAAACAAACAACCCGCTCATAAAAATGAGAAGGACGATTGTTATGCTCATCGCCTTTTTCATGCTTTCACATCACCTTTGAATGATTTAAGCTACCGTTCTCCCTTTTACTATATGTATTTTTGTATTGCATCTGTCCCTAAGTTTTAGTTTGTCATGGCGATAAATCACAGAATCCCGAAGGTTATCTTTATATGCCCCACCCGTTAAACCCCATCTATGCCCGACTATGACTTTCAGGCGATTGAGAGCAAGTGGAGAGAGCGCTGGAACTCGGAGAGGCTCTACGAGGCAAAGAGAGACGGCAGAAAGAAGTTCTTCATCATATTCGCATACCCCGGAGTGTCGGGATACCTTCATGTCGGGCATATGAGGGGATACACATACACGGATGTCCTCGCAAGGTACAAGAGGATGACCGGACACAATGTCTTCTTCCCCGTGGGAGCGCATGCAACAGGGAACATAGCCATAGCCCTGGCGGCGAAGGTGAAGAGGAAAGACCCGAAGATACTTGAATACCTGAGGTCCAACGGATGCCCCGAAGATGAGATAGAGAAGCTCTCTGACCCTGACGAAGTGGTGAGATTCTTCGCAAAGGTCTATGTTGAGGATTACTGGAAGAAATTCGGATTTCTGGCGGACTGGAGCGCTTTCACAACCACAATAGATGAGGGGTATCAAAAGTTCATAGAATGGCAGTTCCTGAAACTGAGAGAGCTTGGGCTGTTGACTCAAAAACCCTATTACGCACCCATGTGCATCAAGTGCGGCCCCGTTGCCGTGGATGCATCGGAGACCGACATCTCGAAGGGCGGCAATGCCGAGAAACTGGAATATACTCTCCTGAAGTTCAAGGTGGAGGGAATGGACGCATACCTCATGGCCGCGACCCTGAGGCCTGAGACCGTCTATGGCCAGACGAACTTCTGGGTGAACCTTGATGTTGAATATGTCGTGGCCGAAGTGGATGGTGAAAAGTGGATAATCAGCGAGCCAGCCGCTATGAAACTGGAATATCAGGGAAGGAAGGTCAGGGTCCTTGAGAAGATAAAGGGCTCTGAACTGATAGGCAAGAAGGCCATAGCGCCCATGATACACCGCCCGATACCCATACTTCCATCGAAGTTCTCTGACCCGAACATAGGCACCGGGCTTGTCACATCGGTTCCATCGGATGCTCCGCATGACTGGATGGGGCTGTATGAACTTCAGAACGACCCTGAACTGTGTAAAAAATACGGGCTTGACCCTGAGATAGTGAAGAAGATAGAGGTCATTCCGATCATAAAGACGAAGGGATATGGACCCACGCCTGCGGTTGAGATATGCAAGCACATGGGCATAGAGTCATCCACGGACCCGAGGCTGGAGGATGCGAAGAAGGAGATATACAGCGCAGGATTCCACACAGGCGTGATGAACGAGAACTGCGGTGAGTTCGCGGGCCTGCCTGTGAATGAGGCCAAGGAGCGCATGAAGGAAAAGATGCTGGAGATGGGCGAGGCTGACATCATGTACGACCTCTCCGAAGAGGTTGTGTGCAGGTGCGGCGCTCCGGTGGTGATTGGGAAGGTGGAAGGTCAGTGGTTCATAAGATATTCCGATGAGGAATGGAAGAAGAGGGCCAAGGAGCATGCGAAGAGCATGAACATACTGCCGAAGCTCTATTATGACAACATACACGGGATAATAGACTGGTATCAGGACAGGGCATGCGCAAGGCTGGGCAACTGGCTCGGAACCCGGCTTCCCTGGGATAAGAAGTGGATAATTGAGGCGATATCCGATTCGACGCTATATCCCGCTTACTATGTGGTCTCAAAGCATGTCAATTCAGGTGCAATAAAGCCCGAACAGATGAGCCCCGAGTTCTTCGACTTCGTCTATCTCGGAAAAGGAGATGCGGACGAGGTCTCGAAGAGCACAGGAATACCTGTGGATGTCCTCAACGATATAAGGCAGGACTTCCTCTACTGGTATCCTCTGGACATAAACCTCGGAGGAAAGGAGCACATGACGGTGCATTTCCCTGTCTTCCTGATGAACCATGTGGCCATACTTGAGAAGGAGCACTGGCCGAAGGGAATATTCGTGAACTGGTACATCATGATGTCAGGCGGCAAGATATCAAAATCCAAGGGAGGAGCGGTCCCGATACCCAATGCCGCTGAGAAATACTCTGTGGATGGCCTGCGCCTCTATTACTGCCACATAGGAAGCCCCTTCGCGGATGTGGAATGGAAGGATGAAACGGTGATGCTCTACCGCTCAAGGCTGGAATCGGTCTGGAAGATGGTTAACGAACTTGTGGAAATGGAGAAGGGAGATGAATACGGTCATATGGAGCGCTGGCTGATATCTAGGATGAACAGGCATGTGAAGGCCGTTAAGGATGCTATGGAATCCTTCGAACTGAGGAATGCCAGCAACTCCGTGTACTATGAGATCCCAGCGGACATAAAGTGGTACCTGCGCAGGGGCGGAAGGTCCTCGAAGGCGCTGGATATGGTGCTCCGCACATGGGTAAGGCTCATGAGCCCATTCACGCCGCACATGGCGGAGGAGCTCTGGGAGATGCTTGGAAACGAGGGCTTCGTATCCACTTCCGACTTCCCTGAATTCTCAGATGAGATGGATTTCCCGGACGATGAGAGGGAAGAGGATTACCTTCGCTCCACAATGGAGGACATAGAGCATGTGATGAAGATAGTGGGCAAAAAGCCCGAGAGAATAGTGCTATACACCTCTCCTTCATGGAAGTACGGGGCTGTGGACATCATCGCGGGCTCTGACATGAAGAACATTGGGCCGCTCATCAAGCAGGTCATAGGGATGGCGCCACCTGAGGCCAAAAAATCCGTGCCTAAGTTCGTTCAGAACATGGTCAAGTTGATGCGCTCCGCCGGAAACCCACCGAAGATGGATGAGAAAAAGGTGCTGGAGAGCGCGCTGCCATTCCTCAAAGAAGAATATGGCTGCGAGGTATCGGTGGAGAGTGGAGACAACCCGGGATACGACCCTGCGAATAAGGCGAGGATGGCCGAACCGATGAGGCCCGCGATATATGTGGAGTGATTCAAAACTGCACATCTTCACATCCGGAGGATCGGGCGCAACAGAATGAAGGTTTTTACTCCTCCATACCACTTCCCGGCAGGAAAAGAGACAGGATGGCGCTCAACATCACTATTGCCATTAGAAATAGCATTGTCAGCCTCATGCTGTCTATTATCGCCGAATTCACCATTTTCAATACCGCATCGTGATACTCCGGAGGAATGACCACGGAGCTCTGCTTCATCTTCAGAATCCACTCGATAACCGCATTCCTGATCTGCTCCCTGCTTGCCCCCTCAAAGATGTTTGAACTGTAAATCTGTGAAGTTATGCTCTCGATGATGCCGGTTATCAGAACGGCACCCATGACCGCTGTTCCGAGTGAATAGCCGAGATTGCGGAGGCTGCTGAAAAGGCCCGAGGCATCCGCCTGCTGTGATTCCTTTGCACTGGACATGGCCGTGTTCGTGAGTTCGGGTATGACCATTCCTATACCGATTCCATAGATGCCCAGCCCGGGTGCGAGAGCGATGCCTGTGATGTCCTCCCTGAATACCACATACATGAGGTAAAAACCGACGAATGAGATGAGTATGCCGAGCTGGAGGACCCTCTTGGGTGGTATGTGGCGCTCCAGAAATCCGTTTGCCATGGAAAAAACGAAGAGCGTGACGGACATTGGAAGAAGCACGAGACCTGTCGTTATGGCGTCGTACATCAGATATGTCTGAAGAAAGACAGGTATGCTGAAGAGCAATCCGGCGATACCCATCTGATAGGATAGGCTTATCATGTTCACGGACAGGAATGTTTTCGACCTGAAAACGCTCATATCGAACAGCAGATCCTCCTTTCTTCTTGCCCTCCTTCTCTCATATAGCCAGAACAGAATTACCAGAAAAATGCCCGTGACGAGAAGTGTTAGCACCGGCGCTTCGCCCAGAGGATTCAGAAGAAGCACCGACAGGGTGATGAGAAAAAGTCCGGAACCTATAAGGATGGACCCCGTTATATCCAGTTTTATCTTCTTCTCGGGCTTGAAGTCGGGAAGGAGTTTCATATAGGCAAAAATAGCGAAGGCTATGAAGGCCTCAAGGAAAAAACCGAGCCTCCATGTAAGGTATGTGGTGAGCGCTCCCCCGATTATCGGCCCGAATGAGGCTGCAACACCGTTGATCGCCCCCCAGGATGAAAAAGCGAAGGCCCTGTCCTTTCCCTCGTAGCTCTTGGTCACATAGGTGACCGTGGCAGGGAGAACCATTGCACCTCCGATACCCTCCAGAACGGCCCATCCAAGTATCAGGATACCGAGATTTGTGGCAAATGTGGCCATCAGGGTGCCGACGGTGTATATGGCGAGCCCTCTCAAAAAGACCTTTCTTGTGCCCCAGATGTCGGCCAGCTTTGCTCCGGGTATCATAAATGCAGCCATGACGAGGGAGTACAGCGTTATGGCTATCTGCAGTCCTTCCACGGTCGTACCGAGGTCCCTGACGAGAGCGCTTATGGAGACGCTCATCATGGTCGTGTCAAGCGTGATGATGAATATGGCCGCGTTCATCAGGTAGAGAACGGCCCACTTATTCGAACTGGCAGAGCCCATTGATACCCAGTGACCAGTGTGGTTGTGATATTATTTATTATTTTCTGCACAGATTCATCCAGTCCTGACCGGTGCCTCATTTCTTCCGGTACTCAAAGGTATGTCTGGAGTGAACCCTTAAATAATGACAGCCCATAGTGAAGAGCATGTGGTTCGAGCGCTTTCTGGAGGAGGACATCGGGTTCGGGGACATAACCTCCGAGCTCCTGCTGTCGGATGAAGAGGCAATAGGCACGATATTCGTAAAGGAGGACTGCGTTCTCGCGGGCCTTGAGGAGATAGAGGAGATATTCAGGCACTACGGGGGGATACGCACCCTTGCCATCGCTGAGGATGGGGAGGAACTGAAGGCTGGAGCGGATGTTCTCGAAGTGAGAGGGGATGCAAGGACCATACTGATGCTTGAGAGGACCGCAATAAACCTGATCGGGCACATGAGCGGCATAGCGACCCATGCGCGGGAACTCGTGAACATGGCCAGAGATGTGAATCCGGATGTCATAGTCGCAGTTACCAGAAAGACGACCCCGGGCCTCAGGATGCTTGAGAAGAAGGCCGCCAACATAGGCGGTGCTGACACACACAGGCTCAGGCTGGACGACCACATACTCATAAAGGACAATCATATAGCCGCAGTGGGCGGGATAAAGGAAGCGGTTGAGAGGGCGAAGAAGGCGAGTTTTGTAAGAAAGATAGAGATAGAGTGCGAAACCCTCGAGGATGCGGTGGTGGCCGCAGATACAGGTGCCGACATCATAATGCTCGACAACATGCCTCCGGAGGAGGTTAAAAAGGCCTACGGGTTCCTGAAGGAGAGGTATCCGAGGGTTCTCATCGAGGTATCTGGAGGCATCAACAGGTCCAACATAAAGGACTATGCGGGGAGCGCTGACATAATCTCCGTGGGGGCCATAACCCATTCCGTGAGGTCCATAGACTTCTCGCTTGAGATAGAGAGCATAATGGAGTGAATCACCAGATCACATCCACCTCATCGGTTCTGAAGCGCTGATTTACGGCAGTGTCCTCTATCTTCTGCCTTATTCCTGCCTGATACATCCTGTGCCCGAGCACCGCTATCATCGCAGCGTTGTCAACGCAGTACCTGCATTCAGGAGCATAGAAGCGAGCGCCCCTCTCTTCAGCCATAGTTTTCACCATCTCCCTGAGCCTTCTGTTGCAGGCCACACCTCCTCCTAAAAGAACTTCGTCCTTTCCCAGATGCGCCATGGCCCTTTCAGTGACCTCTGTCAGCATGGCAAAAGCTGTTTCCTGAATGGAATATGCGATGTTCTCCATGCTCTCCTTTTCCCTGAGATGAAGGGCTGCCGTCAGAAGGCCTGAGAACGAGACATCCATTCCTCTTATGGAATATGGCAGCGGAATGTATCGGTCGGCATTCTTCGCCATCTTTTCTATCTCCGGGCCTCCCGGGAACGGAATTCCCGATTCTCTGGCGAACTTGTCCAGCATGTTTCCCACGCCGATGTCCATGGTCTCCCCGAACACCCTGTACCTTCCTCCTGCCAGAGCTATGACCTGTGTGTTTCCCCCTGAGGCATAGAGCAGGACCGGGTCCTTCGCTCCTGTAAGGAATCTCCCTATCTCGAGGTGGGCTATGCAGTGGTTCACCCCGATTATCGGGACATTGAGGTTTATGGAGAGAGCCCGGGCAACCGTCGCAGCGACCCTGAGGCACGGGCCCAGGCCTGGACCCTGTGAGAACGCGACCAGTTCGACATCGTCCTTGCTCAGCCCTGCATCCTCCAGTGCTCCCCTGATGAGCTCTCCCGAATGCTCGACATGGTGGTCCGCGGCCTCTCTGGGATGTATGCCCCCTTTTTCGGGCCGCAAAGTGTGGGAACGGAGCGCGAGTATCTCTTCTCCGTCGAATATGCCCACGCTGAATGTGTGCGCCGTGCCCTCTATGCCGATGGTCTTCACGGACCGGAATGGTTTTTATACTTAAAAGCGACCATAGGGTATATATGGGAGAAGTAGATGCGCTCGCACCAAGCATGGCCGGGGTAGTGTAGCCTGGTAGCATCAGGGACTGTGGATCCCTTAGGTCGGGTTCAAATCCCGGCCCCGGCCCTTTTTCTCAATATAATGGGTTCAGAAAAAGGTCCGAGGCCTATTTCCTCCTATCGTCGGAAATCCCGGCCCCGGCCTTGTGTTTTTCCCCATGATTTCGGAATGGCTGGATATCGAGGCCCTTGTGATGCAAAGAATTAAGGAAAAATCATAAATAGTTTGTTCTTCATATTTGAGTATGGAGTGCGAGAAAAAGAAGTATCTGATCGGAATTTCCGTTCTTCTCTCATTGTTCTTGATAACTTTAATACCATTCTTTTTCCTTGAGTTCTTTGTCTATATGCCGACCCTTTTCTTTCAATATTTTTGAACTTCCTTTCCTTATTGTTGCTGGTTGCGCTCCTCGGAATCGCAGACTGCCATTTCCGAAAGGACAGGAGAAAAAGCAGGATGACATGGGGGCTGGCGGTCGGAGCAGGGATAATTCTCTTACTGGCGAGTCAACACATTCCGGGAATCAGCGAGGATACGAAAGATATTATCACCATCTTATCGTTCATTTATGTTTTCTACTCTTCTCTCGGCTTTGCCATCATGGAGGGAGAGTGCAGATGGCTTAAAAAGTCCGGAACTATGATTCCCATAGATTCAAAAGAGCGGAGAGCACATATCATCTTTGGAATGTCCTATTTCGCATTTTTCTTTTTCATTGGGCTCATACCAATTGCTTATCATGTGAATATTGCATATTCTCTGGTTCTGTTCTTTCTTGCAGCAGTCTCTGGATATGTAGCAATCAAAAAATATGTCCCTATAAAGCTGAATCCTCAGATATACGATATGATAAACAAAAAAACATATACACAACAAGCACTCCAGAGCTCTTTGTTATATGGGCTCCTGGTCCTATTCCTGTATTTTCTCAACATGTGGTTGATAGCTGAGCCCAGTGAAGAAAAAAGCCTCTCTTTTCTGTGCAATTCGGTTTTAATTTTGCCCATGATACTTACAATACTTTGCGGCTCCGTAGGAATTAAGAAGGGAGAGCGCTGCGCCTACCTGTGTTTTTCATCAGCCTCTTTCATATTTACAATATATCTCTTTGTTTCCTTTGTTCTGTTCACAAAAGAATCTCCGATAAATTCCTATCAATTTTTCGTTTACGCTCTGGGCATTGGTTTTCTACTGTTTTTATTCATGGTTGTCCGCGTCACATTCAAGGAGATCCGCTGCTCTCCATGAGCATCTCCATGTACGACAGAGTTATAAGCTCCTTGAGCCCCATTTCTTTGGCAAGTTCCAGCACCTTCGGGCGCTCCACATCAGGTTCTCCCTGCTTCTCTATCTCTATGAATTTTCCGAGGCCTTTCACATCGTCCAGGCATATCTCCATCCCTTCGTAGTGGTAGAGCCTGCGCTCCTTGACAACCTCTATCTTTTTGATGAAGCCGAGCCTTTCAAGGAAGCTCTCCGCATTTTCACCATCGGGAACCTGAAATTCTATCTCCTCCCTGGTCTTCGTGGTTCTGTCTATCTTCGGCCCCTTGTATGTTATGAACACCTCATCGTTCTCATAGCGCACCCTCACGGCCTCGTCGCTCTCCGCATAATCCTTGCAGGGATGGTCATAGTAGATGTCCCTTTGTATCAGTATCTCCGGTATCCCCATCCTTTTTCGTATGTATGAGATTATTTTGTTATTCGCCTTGGCTTTTATCTCTACCTCCATAGAACACACTCCTTCTAACCGCTATTTTCAGCAGGGTACGAAGACATTGCAATCTTCATTTAAGTCTTTTCTACCTAATATGTTGAACATAGGCTACAGGTTTTTGCTTTCTAACTCTAGAAAGTTTTTTACGATGTTCGAATTCACAGATGCGATGCCAACCTATCTTTTCACATACGTAGCCGGCGGAGCAGGGCATGTCGGGCGTTCTCTGGCCATTGCTAACTATCTCAGGGATATGGATCCAAATTCAAGAATAGTATTTGCCGGTGCGAAAATAGGTGAAAAGCTCGTGAAAGAATATGGTTTTGAGTACATAGAACTGGAAACCCCGGATTATTTTCAATACGGTTCTCCCAATATGCACGCATGGGATATATTCAAAATATACTGGAAAAATCTCAGAAGATATCTTCTAACCTTTGACAGAATAAAACCGGATGTAGCAGTTTGCGATATGGAACCTCTTCTGATATTCATGCTGCGTTTCAGAGGCTTTACCACCGTTATTATAACGCACGAGATGATATCTCTGTGGGTGAAGGACATCTCTCCTGTGGCAAAGAAGATAAGAGATTGGATGAGATATAATATGTATCGTTGCGCACATAAAATAATATATTCCAACATAATGGGAATAGATGGCATTCCGGAAAGATTGAAGGAACGCACCATTGTCGTAGGGCCTCTGGCATACGAAAAATACAGACCGGTCTCGCTCGAAGGAAGAAAAAAGATACTTGTGGTTCCTTCAAACACGGGAGATTACACTGAGGAGTTCATCCGAGCGCTCAAAGACGGAGATAATATGGTGTATATACGTTCTCGAACAAATTCACGGGACAAAAAGAGGCAAAACATAAGGTTTCTTCCTCCTGTTAAGAATCTCATGTCCTATATCTGCTCGGCCGATATCATACTGTGTTCCGGATACTCCACAATCATGGAAGCCGTTGCATGTGGAAAACCAATCGTAATATATCCGAAAACCGAAGAGCAGAGGATTGTGGGAAAATTATGTGAGGATAACGGTCTGGCTCTCTATTCGGAGACGCAGGAGGGCGTTTTAAAGCATATTGACTTCTTATTCAAAGAAGATGGCCTGAGAAAGAAGATGGTGGAACGGCAGAAGATTTTTCCAAACGGTGCAATGGAAGCCGCTCAATCTATCCGGGACCTCACGGAGAACAGAGGGAATAAATATCAAAAAGTATCCTGATTCTTTTCAATCCGTTTATCTTTTGTTTCTGAATTTCCATATTCTTTCAGTATCTTCACTGAGGCAATGCCTCCCACCACAAGGTTGTAGTAATATGTCGAAAGTCTCCAGAGAAGGATGAAAACTCCGACTATGGATGAAGGAACGGCTCCGTACAGTGCCAGCATACTTATTTCGACTATTCCGGAACTTCCTGGTGTCAGAGGGACTGTTGCGATCAAGTATATTATAACCTGTGCAGAGATAGAGTATATCCACATGGGGTCCAGCCCGAATCCAATGAGTATAACGGAAGGTATCGAAAAGAGCAAAAGCCATGTTATAGACGTCAGGCATAGAGCAGCGAGGAAATGTGGGATGTGTTTCATCATGGTTCTGAAACTGGTGTTGAAATTGTCTATCTCCCTCTCCACCTTTGCTATCTTTCGGTCCACATACTCGTCCCCTTTCTTCCTCCTCTTCCTCTCGAGCAGCCTTCTTGAGAAGCTTTTCAGGCTTTCCGGTTTGAAGACACCCAAGTACAGGATTATAACAACCAGAAGTATAAAGAAGCCTATCCCGAAGAGGAAGCTTATGTGCTCCTCGAATATTCCCGCACCGAAGAAAAGGACCAGCACAGGCACAACCAGTATGAAGAAGAGAAGGTCCATGACCCTCTCGCCGAAGACTATGGCGCTCGCCGAGCCGCTTCCAACCCCTTCCTTGTGAAGTATGGATATCCTCAGGGGCTCGCCGCCCATCTGGGACGGGGTAATAGCAGCCATGAATGAACTTGCCAGCCCCGCCTCCAGAGCCACTATGAACCTGACCGTGTTGCCTGTTGCTGCAGTGAGAACCTTCAGTCTCAGAGCAGTGGACAGAAATCCACCGGTATGAAGCAAAAGTATCAGGACTATTACCCACGGACTTATCCTGCTCAGATATTCCAGTGATTCTCTGTCTATTGTAAAATATATGATTCCAACTATGGTTATAAGGCTTATTCCGATACCAATCAGCGACAGCTTTCTCCATTTGTTCATGGCGTCTCCTTCTGGAGCAAGAGAAGTATCTTTCCGAGGGGAGTGCTCAGTTCCTCCATATCCATCTCAACGCCCTCTATGTTCATGGAATAGTCCACAGATACATGCTCCTCGCTCAGGGAATAGGCTTTATCTCCGACCTTCACCTCAAGATCGCCATTTTCCAGGGCCTCGGCCACCTTCTCCGGCCCCATCTCGTTGAGAGCGGATATGACCGCTTTCGCATCTCCTTTCAGTTCAGGCCCGATCTTTTTGTAGTTCGGTATGACCTTCACAGGTCTCCTCTCGATGTCCTCTTCCTTTATGAGTATTATGTCCCTTCCCTTCACGGTCCTGAGTATATCCTGATGTGTGGCTATGATGACATCCTCCGCCTCTGGCGCCACGATGCTTATCTCTCCTATCTCCGCATTGAGCGGCATTCCGTGGGCTGCCTTCCATCTTCTTATGGCTCCGATGACCTCCTTCACGACCTCTCCGCCCTTCTCAGCGCTCTCGTCCCTGAACACAGGTTCCGGCCATGAGGATATGTGTATGCTCTTCGCTCCCTCGATATCTTTGTACTGCCTCTGGTATATCTCCTCGGTTATGTGCGGCATGAAGACGGAGAGCATCTTCAGGACTCCAAGGCCGACGGTCTGGAGAGCATATCTCACTCCCGCATCGTCCCTTCCCTTTATCATCTCGAGATAGTGGTCGGCGAACTCGTGCCAGATGAAGTTCTCAAGCACCGCCATTGTCTTGTCGTACTCGAAGCGCTCCATATGCTCGGTGGCCTTCTCAACGACCTCGCTGTATCTGGAGACTATCCACCTGTCTATGAGCCTCAGTTCATCAGCGCTCCCCTCGCCTTCCCACCTTGATATCAGGTTGTATATGTTCCACAGCTTGTTCTGGAACTTCACCGCATGCCTGACATCCTTTGACCTGAAGGGAGCATCTATACCGAGCGCGCATTTCGCAGCGAAATACCTCATCGCATCAGCGCCGTACTCATCCAGTATCTTCAGCGGGTCCACGGCATTTCCCCATGACGCGTGCATCGGCCTTCCGTCCTCTGCCAGTATGAAACCGCCTATCATTATGTCGTTCCAAGGCCTCTTTCCTGTGACCGCCGTTCCTCTGAATATGGAGTAGAACGCCCATGTCCTTATGATATCGTGGCTCTGGGGCCTCAGGCTCATGGGATACAGCCTTTTGAACATCTCATCGTCCCTTTCCCAGAAGGTGTTGTAGAGAGCGCTTATGGAGGAATCCACCCATGTGTCGAAGACATCCTCGCATCCCTTCAGCTCTCCGCCACATTTCGGGCACCTCTCAACCGGCGGGGCATCTATGGTCGGGTCAACATAGCACTGCTCTTCCTTTGCGAGAACCACATGCCCGCATTCCTTGCACTCCCAGAGAGGTATAGGTGTTGCGAAGTATCTCTGCCTTGAGATGACCCAGTCCCTGTTGAGGGAATTCACCCAGTCCCTCAGCCTCACCTTCATGAACTCCGGGAACCAGTTTATCTCATCCGCCGCCTTCAATATGGTATCTTTATGGTCAAGTATGTTGAAGAACCACTGTGGAACCTGTATGAACTCAAGAGGGGTGTGGCAGCGCCAGCATGTGCCGACGGTCTGGCTTATCTCCTCCTGCTTCACCAGAAGGCCCTCTTTCTTAAGGTCATCTATTATCGCCTTTCTCGCCTCAGCCGCAGGCAGGCCCGCGTACTTTCCGGCGATATCCGTCATATTCCCCTCTTCATCTATGCTCTTCTCTATGGGAAGTTTGTACTTGAATATCCACTCAAGGTCGTCCTTGTCTCCGATGGTGCATATCATCACCACCCCAGTCCCGAACTCGGGCTCGACCTTTTCATCCCCCACGACCTCGACCTCTATGTCATATATCGGTGTCTTCAACCTCTTTCCGATGAGGTGTCTGTGCTTCTCGTCCTCGGGATGCACCGCTATCAGCTTGCACGCTCCCAGAAGTTCAGGACGGGTGGTGGCTATGAGAACATCCTCTCCGGTCTCGACATCCTTGAACTTAATGTAGTTCAAAAGGGTCTTTCTCTCCGCATATTCCACCTCGGCATCCGCCAGAGCCGTTCCACAGCGCGGACACCAGTTTATCGGGCTCTCTCCCTTGTACACATAGCCTTTTTTGTACATATCCAGGAATGTGAGCTGTGTTATCCTCCTGTAATAGTCGGCGTCCGTCTGATAATAGACGCTGGGGTCCATGGAGTGCCCGAGTATCTTGAACTGCCTCTTCATCTCCCCTATGTTCGCATTTGCGAAATCCCTGCACAGCTTTATGAACTCGTGCCTGTCGGTATCCCTCATCTTTATCCCGTACTTCTTCTCGACGTTGACCTCTATTGGCATTCCGTTCACATCGAAGCACAGAGGGAACATCACATTGTATCCTCTGAGCCTGTGGTAGCGGGCTGCGAAATCGATGTGCGTGTAGTGGACGGCGTGGCCGATGTGCAGTCCGCCGGATGCGTACCTCGGTGGATTGTCTATCGTGTACGGCTCTTTCTTGGATCCAGGGTCAAAGCGGTATATCTCCCACTCTTCCCATGCGTCCTGCCACTTCGCCTCAACTTCTTTTCTGGGATACTCCGACATGTTAAAACCGGCTTGAGATTGACCCTCTATATAAATCAATTTCGTTCTGAAAGGCGGTTAAGGGTACCGCAGACGCTTG
Source organism: Thermoplasmata archaeon (assembly GCA_027006785.1). GTDB lineage: Archaea > Thermoplasmatota > Thermoplasmata > WALJ01 > WALJ01 > JALTFR01. The sequence goes on from JALTFR010000023.1 coordinate 17,864, forward strand.
TCTGACGATTTCACCGAAATCTTTAAATACTGTCATACATTTAGCCGACATAACGTCTGACATAAGTCAGACACAATATCCTAAAAGGATGGGATGCAAAATGAACGCAGAATCAATAACCCCGGAAAATATGGGCTTTGAGGTCCACAACGATGCGGTTGAAGAATGGATGAAGACACATACGATGAGCGACATAAAGGACATAGTCTTTGAGCTCTATTCAATGGGAGAAGACGTGTCAGAACTCGTGGCCATTGTGAATGAGCTCGAGGATATGCAGATGGAGATGTATGGAGAGGAGATGTTCACAGAGAGCATGCTCAACTCCAGCATGGAGATGGCGCTCGCATAATCGCATGGACAAACCCTTTATTTTTCCTTAACTTTTTAATATCTGAACGGCATCTCTTTCGCATGGTCCGCAAGGGGCTGTACAGAATTCCTCCGGAATCAGAGGTAAAAACGGCTGTAATGGGTGTACTTCAGGACTATGGAATGGTAAGTTCCCTGAAGGCACTCACAGGTCTCGTTAATATGAGACTCTCCTCTGAGAACCCTTCATGGCGAGTGGGTCAGAGGAGAATAAAAAAGATTGCCGCCAGAATGAGGGGGGTTGAAGTGGAAGTGATAAGTGCAGAAACAGACGAACCCCTTGAAAATCCCAAGTGCCTTGTATGCGGCAGCGATATGAGGCCGGTTATGAATCGTACTCTGTACGGAGAAACCGTAGTTCTGGGTTATTCATGCCCTGTCTGTGGTTACCGTACCGGGCTTAAGAGAAAGATTCCCATGAGATATGCATTCAGGCTCATATGAGCCCTATCTCTCTGACAATCTTTTTTGCGCTCTCCTCTGGGTTCTCCGATTTATAGATCGCCCTTCCAACGATTATGAAATCGGCCCCCGCCTCTATTGTGTCCTTTGCGGAACCTCCCTGCGCTCCGACACCGGGGCTGAGTATGAGCATATCATCCCCTATGATGTCTCTTAGATGTCTTATCCTCTCAGGGCGCGTCGCAGGAGCGATTATGCCCGTTGCACCGGAATCCACGGCCACCTTTGCGAGTTCATCGGCCACCTTTGCCGTGAATTCCTTTCCTCCGGGATGGCTCATCTCAGTCACCGCAAATACATCCATGTCTCCCGCAGCATCCACCGCTGCCTTCATTGAGTCAGAACCTGTGAATGCATGCACGATTATTCCCGAAGCCCCCCGCTTTTTCACCTGCTCGACTATGAGACGATCCGTGTTCGGTATGTCCGCCACCTTGAAGTCGCATATCACAGGTGCAAGCTTTGCCAGTTTTTCAACGATCTCCATTCCGGCGCTCAGCACCAGAGGGTAATTGACCTTTATCGCATCCACATATTCCTTCACCTGCTCTGCAACACGGATGGCCTTCTCAGGATCCGTCTCATCGAGCGCCAGTATTAAACCTGTCCTTCTTTTCATCATAGCACCCCCAGAAGCCTGTCCAGTTCCCACTGCGTCACCTGTGACCTGTAATCCTCCCACTCCTTCCTCTTGATGTGGAGGAAATGCTCGAAGATATGGTCACCGAGCGCATCCCTCATGAAATCGCTGTCCTCCATTATCTGGAGCGCATGTCCCAGGCTCTCAGGAAGGCTCTCTATACCCAGTTTCTCCCTGGTTCTCGCATCCATGCTGAAGAGGTCCTTTTCCACAGGACTTGGCGGTTCCATCTTTTCCTCGATCCCTTTGAGGCCGGCATGGAGAAGCACTGCGAACTGCAGGTAGGGATTACCCGCAGGGTCAGGGTTCCTGACCTCCGCCCTTGTCCTTCTCTCCCTTCCGGCAGGTATGCGGATGAGAGCGCTCCGGTTGTGGAATGCCCATGATATGTAGACAGGCGCCTCATAGCCCGGAACCAGCCTTTTGTACGAATTGACCCAGGATGCCAGTATGGCGCAGTCCTCCTTCGCATATCTCAGAAGTCCGGCGATATAGTGTCTGGCGGTGTCGCTCAGGCCTTTCTCACCATCAGGGTCGTAAAAGGCATTCTCCCCGTCCAGCGTGAAAAGTGACTGGTGTATGTGCATCCCGTTCCCGTTCTCCCCGTATATCGGCTTTGGCATGAATGTTGCATGAAGCCCGTGTGTCCGGGCCACATTCTTGACAGCGTGTTTGAGCGTGAGTATCCTGTCGGCCGAGGTGAGCGCATCCGAATAACGAAGGTCTATCTCGTGCTGTCCGGGAGCCACCTCATGATGTGCGGCCTCCACATCGAAACCGAGGGTATCCAGCATCAGAGAGACCTCCTTTCTCACCCTTTCGGCCTGATCCATGGGCATGAGGTCGAAGTATCCGCCCGAATCCACAGGTATGTTCGTCGGGCTGCCATCCTCCTTCATCCTGAAGAGGAAGAACTCGAATTCCGGTCCTGTGTTGAACTCATAGCCCATCTTTTTCGCCTTTTCGAGCGCTCTCTGAAGGACATATCGGGGGTCTCCTTTGAACCTTCTTCCGGATGATTCGTATATGTCGCATATCATCCTGGCGGTCTTCAGTTCTCCGTTGCTCCACGGAAGTATCTGGAAGGTATTGGTATCCGGATGCGCTCTCATATCGGATTCATCTATCGTGGCATAACCCAGTATTGACGAACCGTCGAATATGACGCCTTCATCCAGCGCATGCTCGAGCTTGCTCACGGGTATGGACAGGCTTTTCACGGTTCCGAGTATGTCCATGAACTGCATCTGGACGAACTTCACTTTCTGTTTCTTCACGCTTTCAAGGACCTCGTCCCGGTTCACTCGTCTTCCTCCCTGTAGTGGAGACAGTACTCGCATATGTTTCCCACTGCAGGCATGGCGGTCATCCCATTGCTCCCTTCCCACATGCTGCAGTATCCGAATGCTTCAGGTTGATGTCCTAGTTCGCATCTTTTCATGGGCTCACCGTTCAGACATCCTCTGTCGGCTTAAAATATTTTGTCCTAACCGAGTATCTCGTGGAAAGGTACCTCGTGTATTCTCATCTCCATCTCTTCCTTTCCCTTCACCATTATTATGAACTCGTGTCCCCTGTTTTCCATCTCCATGAGAACTCCCTGCATCCTCCCCTTCAGAAGAAGGTTCGCCACAAAGGAGCCCGTTATCTTAGACGCCCTCTCCTGTATCTCAAGGACATTGAAATCAACGGTGTAATATCCGGAATCACGGTGTATGAGGCCGAGGTCGGCCAGCTTTCTGAGATGGTATGATAGGGCGGGCCTGTTCATCCCGAGGGCCCTTCCGAGCTCACTGACCTTCATGGAGCCCTTCTTTATCAGGTTCTCCAGAACCTTTGCCTCAATGCCGTTGTGGAGCGCAACGAACAGGGCCGTCCACTCATAGGGAACCATTTCGGGAGGGGCATACCTCCTCTTCGCGCATTCCTCGAGGAGCAGGTTATCAACCATACGGGAGATGTGCCATCTTGCGGAACTGGCATCCATATGTGCTCCCTTCGATATATCGGATATTCCAGCACACGGCCTGTTTGCCAGATACTCGATTATACTCAGCCTCCTCGGGCTGTAGAGAAGCGAGATTTCCTCTTCAGGTATGATTTCCGGCCGGAAGCGCGGGTTTATGCCCAGTTCCATTGACTTTCCTATTCCTTTTTTCACAATCCCCAATCACTAATTCTCTATAAAACCTTTATCGTAACCCTTATTAACATAGAAAAATAGCCAGAACTATGGTAAAGATTTATGCCCTAGGAACTGCCGGTTCTGGAAAGAGCACCTTCATAGCCGCTATGGCGGAGTGGATGGAGAAGAACGATTTCATGGCAACACTGGTGAATCTCGATCCCGGTGCTGAAGAGATACCCTATGAGCCAGATGTTGACATAAGGGAATGGTTCACTCTCACAGAGGTCATGAAACAGCACGGACTGGGGCCCAACGGCGCTCAGGTTGCAGCTGCAGACCTTATTGCTCTTCATATCTCCGAAATAAAGGATGCTCTTGATCGTACAGACTATCATTATGCTTTGATAGACACACCCGGACAGCTGGAACTCTTTGCATTCAGAGAATCAAGCAGCCATATAGTGCAGCAAATGGGGCAGGAGGACTCAATGCTCACATTCATATTTGATCCTGCCCTTGCAAAAAGCCCCGAGGGCTTTGCATCTCTTTTAATGCTCTCCACTACGGTTCATTTCAGGTTTTACCTGCCATTCTTGAACCTTCTGGGAAAGACAGATATGCTTCAGCCTGATGAGCGCGATAAAATACTTCGCTGGGGTTCTTCCGATGAGGATCTTTACAATGCTCTTCGAGAGACACATGATATGAGAGGAAACATGAGCCTCGAGGTTTTCAAGTCTCTGGAACTTCTGGGTGCATACAGAAAGCTCATACCTATCTCCTCTTATGACGGAGAGGGCATGGTTGATGTTTACTCTGCGGCCCAGCAGATATTCAGCGGCGGCGAGGATTTGAGCCCGGAGTGATAAAGGTTATAAATGGAATTGGAATGAAGCCGTGAAATCCCTCGATATCAGGCCAGTGGTCTCACGAACTTCCTGATGGAAGTTCTGCTCGCAAAGTATGACTTTGCTCGAGCGACCCCACCGCTGACCACCTATGAAATCTCTTACATCTGCACATGGGCCAGTGGTCTAGCGGTTACACGCACTTCCTTGCGGAAGTTCTATAACCTCTATCCCACTCACCATCCTATCGGGCCAGTGGTCTAGCGGTTATGACGTCGCCCTTACAAGGCGGAGGTCCCCGGTTCAAATCCGGGCTGGCCCACCAACTTTTAGCCAATGCCAGACCGGATTTGTTCAAACGAGCAAAATACAAAGTATTTTGCGAGCAGGACTTTTCTGTGAAAAGTCCGTGTCCGGGCTGGCCCATTTTTCTCGCTGCGCTCGAAAAATAGGCCGCCTCGCGAAGGCGTAACTTCGCTCGTCTGGCCCATTTCTGAGAACTCAACGGAATACCGGATTTGTTCAAACGAGCAAAATACAAAGTATTTTGCGACCAAGCCTTCTAAAAGAAGGCAGGCTCAGAACCATCGTTCCTCGGCAGGACTTTTCCGTGAAAAGTCCAGTGTCTTTACTTATCATTTTTCACCCACTTCCGATAGGTTGTAAAGTCGTCCAAGTGATTTATAACGGTATCGTATTCTCTATCTGTAGAGTCGACATCATGTGAAATATGTAGATAGTTAATGTACCTGTGACAATCTAACGACGCTCTAGCGGCCACTCCCAAGATAACTATTGCGATGACCTCGGGAAGGAATGGGGTGTTTATGGGGTGGAGCCGTCTTTCATTGCACATTATAATGTTCCTTGAGCTTCTTGCTGTATTCACTCCTTACCTTCACTTTTGCCGTTATCTCCCACGATCTTACCGAACATCTTTCCCATCAAATAAACCCAATCTCCAGCCTTTATTTTATTTCTCCAAAACCTGAGGAACTTGCCACTGGTATCACATTCCAGTAAAATACCTCAATCCACTACAGTCTGACCTTTATCCGGGTCATGCTCCAGAACCTTCCACACACTACATAGCATATCCACCACCTTCTCGTTGCCCGCAAGCGCCTTCCTCGGCAGTATCGCGTAAAGGTACACCTGCTCTGGCTTGTAGCCTTCAGATTTGATTATGTTTCGCGTCATCCTTCTATCAAATATGCATCTAACCTACCACGAGCTACAATCCAATCTCCTACGCGGTACTCTTCATTTGTACCCCTGTCAACACATATAATTATTCCGCAATCAACTACCCAATATTCATCATATATCTCTTTTACCACTCCTTCTATTTCATACTCAGTGGAATATTCCGCCGGTATGTATTCTGTGGCAATTTGCTCTATCCTCTTCTTCTTAGAATGTTTTTTGTTTGTCTGTTCAAGATATAATAAATATAGGACAACTCGTATTCTCTTTCCAATAATCTCTCTATTTGGCTGGCCGGTTTTCATATCTTCCCAGCCTTCACATCTGAAATATGGAAGATCGCATCTTAAGCTTATATCACCAAAGTCTAAAATGGCTGAACCATCGCCATCTTCTCCAAATATATTCCTAACCACCGCAAATTGTGCACACTTAGATAGCTGAGTTTCCCATTCATCAGATATGCATTTTTTCATATTTCCTACCTCCAACTACAAATGTTATAATACGTACAACTCTCGCATTTGCAATCCATCCCACTCTATCAGGATGGTTGCTCATAATCACCCGCAGCTGGTACACTCGCAGTTTTCCATCTTTCATTACTGTGAAATATTTGATATATGCCCATACATCGTTTGGATCCTTTTTCCCTTCCATCAAAGTTTTCTCAATTACATCCATTAAAGCGTCATCATCTTTTAACCCAAGAGTTTTTTGATCTGTGAACCATGCGTTATAGAGATTTTCGTCCATCCCCAGCCGCTGTACGGTCCGTAGTGCACTCCTTCCCTCAGCACTGCAAAGTCCTCTATCAGTTCGCCGCTCACCTTCATGGGTAAATTCATACACTGTCACCATACTTTTCACTCCGCAGATGATTTTGAAATAATACCATATATTTTTTGAATGAATGGATCTCTCATAAATCTTTTGTCTTTAGATTTTATTTTTTCTAATGTTTTTTCAATCTCAAATATAATAT
>JALTFR010000024.1 GCA_027006785.1 Thermoplasmata archaeon
GGAAGGAATCTGCTGGAAAAGGACGGACATGTTGTGGAGCACAGCGTCAGGTTCTCGCTTGCAGGAAGCATAGGCGAGGGCGAGGTTCCCGGGGCTCTGAAGGAGTATTTTGTGTCTGTGGTGGATGCACGGGAAATCGAAGAGGATGAACTTATCCTTAAGAGCGTTCTTGGAGATAAAGTCGGATATAAAGAGAGCGTAAGGAGAGCAAGGGCCATTCTTCCAGAGGTCTCGGTACTTGACACACAGCTTGATGCCCTTGTCAGAGCCTGCTATGACATGGGATTCAAAGGTAATGATTCTGAAATAAAGATAATGGAATATGCCCGTACTATTTCTGCTCTGGAAAAGAGACATACACCTGATATGGATGACATGGTGAGCGCCATTGCGTTTATAGGCGGAAAGCTCGCACATGACCCCGAAACAGATGAAGGTATTGAAAGACAGGAAACTGATGGGGTGAAAGCAGATGGATGAGATAGAGTCCATTCTAATGCCCGTATTCGAGGAAAGGGAGGAGAACAGGGTATTTCCTCTTACAGCAGTGGTGGCCCATGAAGAGGCTAAAAGAGCGATAATTCTAAGCCTGATAAACCCCGGACTTACACTTCTTCTTTACGGAGAGAGAGGGCTTGGAAAAAAGACGATGATGATATCGGCATCGAATTTCGTTCCTCAGATTGAGAGCACAGGATGCTCCTTCAACTGCGACCCGCATAACCAGATGATGATGTGCACTGATTGCCAAAAAGGTGGCTGGAACTCGAAAGAGATTAAAATGCCCTTCACCATACTTCCATATACTGTTAGTAGGGAAATGCTTCTAGGAATAGGGGACGTGCATTCATCCGTACTTGGTGGTGCCAACAGGGGAATTCTTGCAATAAGAGACCTAGAGAATTACTCGGACGAGGTTGTTGATAGCATATTCTCAGTTCTGAGGAATAGAAAGGTGAGCATGGATTCGTTCTCATATCCTGCATTCTTTCAGACAATAGCGACGTATAACGGCGTTCCCGGCGATATAATGGAGAAATTTGTTCTCAAGGTTCGGGTGGAGGAAGTATCAGATATTGAAGAAAGGATAGAAATACTTCGGAGGGTGGAGATGTTCAGAAAAGACGCGAAAAGATTTCAGGAGCTATACCGAAAAGAGGAAGAAAAGCTCAGGCAGAGAATAGAGGAAGGAAGGTCGATGTTAAAAAGAGTGGGTATACCGGAAAGGATTTCCTCACTGATAAAGAAGGAAATTGAAGAATACGGCCTGAAAAAGGATTACGAAAGAAGGATTGTCATTGCATCGACGGCAAATGCAGCATATGAGGGGCGGCTTGCTGTTAGCGAAGAGGATGTCAGAGATGTCGCAAGAATGATTCTCCCTCTGTCAAGACCATAAAAGATAATTACCGGTAGTATTATGGGATGAGTGAGAGACATGCTTGAAAAAGGATTCAACTACCTGCTTTACGAGGAGAAGGCCAGCATAACATACGAACTGGTTGCTGAGCTTGCCAAAAAGGGCTCCCCGGTGCTGTGCATAACCACCGTGTTCCCCAAGAAATTGAAGAAAATGTACGACATGGAGGGCGCGGAGATACTGTGGCTGAGCGACTCCGGAAGTGACCCCAAGGCCCTCAAACCAACCAGATTGGATTTTGAAATCACCCGTTCCATAACAAAGTTCTTCAAGAACAACGAGGAGGCGGTTGTATTTCTTGATGGTTTTGAGTATCTCTTATCGGAGAACGGTTTTGACAAGGCCAGGCGCTTCATAAAGAGGATAAACGACACCGCATCCATGACGGATGGAACATTCATAATCTGCGTGAACAAGGAAGCGATACCCAGAGAGGACCTCATCACTTTGAGCAAGGACTTCGACATAGTGAAGGATGCCAGTTCATTGATGGATGGCGGGAAGCCAACAGAGAAGACCGGTTCCGAGCCCCCTGTTTCCGCACCGGTCCAGAGCAGAGCACCTGCAGCCTCTGTGGCACCTGCAAAATCGGCTTCTCCTGCACCTGCAACATCCCGCCCGGAACCTCAACCCAGTATTCCGTCCTCGATGCCTTCGGCCATGCCCAGCGGAGAGCATTTTCCACTTGAGATAGAGGACATATATCTCATACACAGGAATGCGGGCATACTTCTGCAGAGGAAGACTTGGAGAGACAGGGATGTCATAGACCCCGACCTCGTGGCAGGGATGTTCCAGGGAGTCCTCAATTTCGTCAACGATTCGTTCTCATCCGGGGAGCGCTCTAAGTTCAGCCGTATGGACATCAAGGATAACATAATACTGGTGTATGATTCTGAACTCGTGTCTCTTGCGATTGTGCTTGCAGGAGAGGATGAAGGTGCCCTTTACCGCTCCATAGACAAGATACGCAACTTGATGAAGGAGACCGCGGAATCCGTTGAGAAGACATACCACGACGATCTCGTGAACTACAAAGGAGATGTTTCCATCTTCAAAGGTACCAGAAAATTCCTTGACTACCTCGGACTTGCAATATACGATGCAATGAGCACCAAGCTCGGAGAGGATGTTGACATGGGGCCGATAATGGCCCCCGAAGTCGCACCGGAAAAGGTGGAGATTCCTGTGGTGGAGGAGGCTGAGGATTATATGATGAAGGCTTCCATGGCTGCAAGGACCGGAAAATACGATGAGGCGCTGAAATACTATGATGAGGCGCTGAAAGCACAGCCGAACAACATCAGAGCGCTCTTCAACAAAGGAGTTATGCTTCATATGATAGGAAAGCCCGGAGAGGCTGTACAGTATTATGACAAATACCTTGAGATAAACCCCTATGACCCTGAAGCCTGGTCCAACAAGGGAATGGCTCTCAGGAGGATGGGAAAGGTTCAGGAGGCTATAAGGGCCTATGAGAAGGGAATAGAACTGAACCCGGACGATGCGACGCTCTGGTCCAACAAAGGAATAGCGCTCCGTTCCCTCGGAAGAGTGGATGAAGCCATCGCCTGCTATGAACGGGCACTTAACCTTGACCCGAACGATGCAGGGATATGGTCCAACAAAGGTGTGGCGCTCCAGAGCGTTGGAAGGCTGAAGGAAGCCATAGAATGCTATGACAGGGCGCTCGCCATTGACCCACACAGAAGGGTTCCCCTGCAGAACAGAGAGATAGCGATGCGTCAGTTGAAACAGAGGGGTAGGTTTTGATAAGGAAAGGGAGGTCTCACCTTGTGTTTGAAAGCGATATAAAGGTCACTTACAGGCTCTTCAAGGAGATGCTATCCTCTGGTTCTGAAGGGCTTTTTATAACGAGTACCTTTCCATCAAAGATAGAAAAGGCATACGGAATAAAAGGAACATCCTATCTATGGCTTTCAAACCTCGGAGAGAAAGATGCTGTTAGTCCAAGAGCTCTTGAAAAGGAACTTATACCCAGAATAGAGGACTTCGTGAGGGAGAATCCCACATCCGTAATATTCCTTGACAGCGTGGAAAGCCTCTATGCAGATAACGACAGAAATGATTTTTTCAACTTCATGAAATGGCTTTCAAGCACCCCGGCCACGCATATGGTGACGCTGCTAATACCTATAGACCCAGATATACTTCCAAGAAATGATATAAATAACCTCGCACGGCTATTTGATGTGGTCATGGATGTGAGGAACATAACCATAGAGACCGATGGAAAGGAATGCCCTCAGTGCGGCGCTGTGTGGAACCCGAATGTTACGGTATGCAGCATATGCGGATACGAGTTCGTATCCAAAGCCAGAGCGCCGGAGAAAAAAGAAGTGGGGGCCGTGGAGAGCGAGCCTGTTGAGAGGATGAAAGAAGAAAAAATAAGTCCTTTGCCAGAATACGAGGAGGATTTCCTTGGAATAAAGGTGGAAGGTCCGCCGAGGGCGGGAGACCACGGGCCGGGTTCATGGTTCAAGAAGGGTGTGGAATACGAGAAACAGGGGCTCAGCGAGAAGGCCATAGATGCATATAAAAATGCCCTCGAAGAAGCGCCCAACGACCCGTGGACATGGATAAACATGGGCGTTTCATACCAGAGGCTTGCAATGTCCGAGGAAGCGCTCCGCTGCTACGACAACGCCATAAAACTGAACCCTCTGGATGCTGACGCATGGTCCAACAGGGCGATAGCCCTGCGCCTCATGGGAAAGATAGAACAGGCCGTGGAATCATATGACAGAGCGCTCGCCATTGACCCGGGTGATGCCGGGATATGGTCCAACAAAGGCGTTGCGTTGAGAGCGCTCGGGAAGGTGAACGAGGCCCTTGAATGCTACGACCAGGCCCTTGCCATAGACCCGTATGATGTCGGGACATGGCTGAACAAGGCGGTGCTTCTCCAGAGGACAGGCAGAATAGATGAAGCGCTCAAATGCTACGATGAGATACTGCGCCTTGACCCGTATCATCCTGTGGCTATGAAGAACAAGGAGCTTCTTTCGAGGCTCGGGTGATTAATCATTCTCTGTTGAGACACTCCTTTAAGGGCCTGTCTATTGCCTTTTTGAGATTTTCCGCTATTTCGCTGAGCCACTCAAAATATTCTTTCCATTTTGATTCATCGGATAACTTGACCTTCTTGTATATCACAATCTGAGAATATTTGTTCTTCTCCTTTGACATCCATTCTAAAGAATGGGCGAATTTGTCTTCTATCTCTTCCTTCCTTTCTTCCAAACAACGATAGAGTTCTTTAGAATCAGGTATATATACCTTTACACCAATCCTGCCCTTGCTTTTAAGGATTATCGTTTCCAGATGGGCTTTTGACACACCCAAAGGTATAGAAAACCATGCTCTTGGACCGGGATTTCCAGGTTTAAGGTCACTCTTCTTGTCATCCAGATATTCTTTGAAAGCCGTCCAGAAATTCAACTGAAATATCTCTGTCTCTGTAAGTCCTTCTCTAGATGCCCTTCTCATGGATTTCTTCCAATCATTTGGCTGAGAAACTATGTGAAATTTTGGAGCATATGGTGATTCTTCTATCTGCCAGACCTCCATTTTTACTAGAAAGAAGTTCAGATCCTCATCCGTGTGTTCATTCAGCCAGTCTATTGCCTGTTTATGCTCATCCCTGACAACCCTTACAATCCATATGATGTATGACGCCTCATATCCGGAGGCATATGTTATCAACTTTCCGAGATGGTCATGGTCCGTGCTCTCCAGCTGATTCTCTATTATCACATTTCGCCCAGTGTTGCTCTCCCGGGCCACGATATCGGCATTGAAACTCCCTATCTTGACCTCTGTCTCAATAGTATCAGGATCTATCTCAATCCCCAACTCATCCCCCAGTATCTTTATATTGTCCTCTTGAGCAAGCCATGGCGTGAAATCCCTTGACTCGCTCTTCCATATCTTTCTCAAATCAACCTTTTTTAACCTTGAAAGATTCTCCATACTGATTGAAAGTTCTTTTCATATAATAGTTTTTCGTTGAGAATCAGTAGCTGTCCACAAGCTTTTTCAGCATCTCATAGGAGAACTTCTCCTCCTCGAACGGCTGTTTTCTCATACGGTGGGGGAGCGCCATCTCGGCTGCGGTAAGAACATCGTCCACGAGCACCTCTGTCCTTCCCTCGTATGCCGCATTGGTCTGTGCGGTCCTTTCCATGATTATGTCCCCTCTATGCCCGTCAAGGCTGAAATCAACTCCCAGCCTCGTTATTATGTAAAGTATCTTCTCAGGCGTCTCTATCTGCGGAAGCAGTTCCCTGGCCCTCTCGATCCTTTCCTTCAGTTTCGCTTCCTCTTCCCTGAACTGGGCCTTGAATGCCACCGGGTTCTCTGAGTATGCGTTCATCCTCTTCGTTATCTCAACCCTTTTCTTCACATCCCGGACGGTCTCCACCTCTACCTGAAGTGCCAGCCTGTCAAGGAGCTGAGGTCTCAGTTCTCCCTCTTCAGGGTTCATGGTGCCGATGAATATGAACTTTGATTGATAACTGACGCTTATGCCTTCCCTCTCAACGGCCACCATTCCCATTGCCGCTGCATCCAGAAGAAGGTCCACAACATTGTCTTCCAGCAGGTTTATCTGGTCCACATAGAGTATGTTCCTGTGCGCCTTTGCCAGAAGCCCGGGTTCGAAGGCCTTTGTTCCTTCGGTGAGCGCCTTTTCGATATCTATGCTCCCGATCAGCCTGTCCTCCGTGATATTTAGCGGGAGCTTGACCACCTGCATGGTGCGGGTCTCCCTTTCCAGAGTGCCCTGCTCCTTCTTAAGCCTGCATTCCGGGCAGTAGTGCTTCTCATCGTCCGGGTCGCAGTTGTACCTGCATCCTTTAACTCCCTCAATCTGAGGAAGGATCCCCTTCAGACCTTCAACAGCTGTTGATTTTCCGACTCCTTTTCCACCTCTTATCAGAACTCCGCCTATCTCGGGGTTTATCACATTGAGGATGAGCGCTCTCTTCAGTTTCTCCTGTCCCACCATGGCCACCAGAGGGAACGGGGGCCTTCCATCTCCGGCAGCCGACCTGTTGAAGAACGATGTGAGGCTCTCTTCGGGCATTATGAACCTCCTTTCTCAAGCCTCCTAACGGCCTTCTCCACAAACTCCCTGCTGAACTCGCCCTCTATCTTCCTTGCCCTGTGTGGTAGAGCGTATGTTGCGGCGGTTATGACATCATCCATGGTAACTTCGGTCCTTCCCTCATATGCGGCGTTGGCCCTTGCAGCCCTCTCAACTATGATGTCCGCCCTGTGTCCGTCCACATCGAACTCAACGCATAGTCTTCCGATGATGTCCAGAATGTGTGGGGGTGTGGTTATCGAGTTCAGGCGCTCTTTGGCCTCGGTTATCTTCCTTCTCAGCTGCTCCTGCTTGGGTTTCCATTTCTCTCTGAAGAGCTCCGGATTCTCGGTGAACTCCTTCCTTCTGCGGACTATCTCCATCCTTTCCTCCACATCCTTTATTCCCACGACATCCACCTGAAGTGCAAGCCTGTCCAGGAGCTGAGGTCTCAGTTCTCCCTCTTCGGGGTTCATACTTCCTACGATTATGAAGCGCGCGGGGTGGGTGAAGCTTATTCCCTCGCGCTCTATGACTACCCTTCCGGATGATGCAGCGTCGAGAAGCAGGTCAACTATGTAATCGTCAAGCAGGTTTATCTCGTCCACATAGAGGATTCCCCTGTGGGCTTCCGCCAGAAGACCGGGTTCGAAGGAGCGCTTTCCTTCCTTCAGTATCTTCTCTATGTCTATGCTTCCAAGAAGCCTGTCCTCAGTTATGTTCAGCGGAAGGTCAACGACCTTGACAGGCCTCTTGAAGGATTCCAGTTCTCCCTTTTCGTATTTTGCCCTGCACTCAGGGCAAAGGTTCTCCACATCATTCGGGTCGCAGTTGAACCTGCATCCCGTGACCTCTATGTCTGGAAGGACCTCTGCAAGGCCTCTTACGGATACAGACTTTCCGGTTCCCTTGTTCCCCTTAATGAGAACCCCGCCTATCTCCGGATATATTGCATTGAGTATCAGGGCCTTCTTCATGTCCTCCTGGCCAACTATCGCTGTGAACGGAAAGAGAACCCTCTTCTGCTTTTCCTGCTCCTTCATACGGGTGGCCGCTTCCTTCATCTTCAGTTTCTCCTCCTCTTCCAGCCTCTCCCTTATCTGTTTTTCCAGTTCGGAGCGCAGTGTGTTCAGTTCCTGCTCTTTCATGCGCAGCTTCTCCCTGGCCTCTTCATGAAGCTTTCTCTGGATATCAAGTTCATTCTTTGCCCTTATAAGCTCCTCTTCCTTCATGCGCAGGCGCTCTTCCTCCTCCATCATCTGCTCCTGCATCCTCTGTTTCAATTCGGATTCTATGACCGTCTGGAGCTCCTGCTCCTTCATCTGTATCTGCTCTTCTTCTGCGAGAAGTTCCTGCTCCTTCATCTGTATCTCTGACTGGATGTTTGCCAGTTCCTCGTCCTTCATCCTGAGCTTTTCCTCCTCCTCGGCGAGTTCCTGGCCCATGAGGTCAATGCGCTGTTCAAGTTCCTCTATCTGCTGTTCCTTGAGTGCGAGTTTTTCTTCCTCTTCCTCGATTATGGCCTCTATCTCCTCCTCCCTTAGAAGAAACTCTTCAAGTTTCTCCCTCCCGGGATCCTCAAGTATTGGCGGGTATCTGAGTATGGAAATATAGTCAACCACGAGAACAAGGCCGAATATCAGGAGTATCATAAGCGAGATGATGACATCGAAAGTTCGCTCATATGTTATTACGGCCATTATCAGACCTATCATCATAACTGCGGTCACACCGAGAGAAAGCTGAAGGTTTCTCTTCTTATCCCAGTAATGGAGAGCGGCATCGGTAACGAGAAGAAGCAGTACCACAAATAGGGCTGCATCACTCTCGGGACCGACTACAGCACCGAGCATCGGGGACAGGCTGAGAATTCCTGTCGGCATCCAGTCAGTTATGTTGAATATGATTAATATGAAATCAACAAGTGTAAATGCGGCCAGAACGGAAAAGAATATGGTAGTAACCGTATTAAGACTGTAATAGTCAAAAATCTTCCTTATATTCTCCTCCTCCTTCTTTGTCTGCTGGTTTATCTTCTTTCTCATCTTTTCCCGCTCTTCCGTACGGCTTGAGACAGCTCCTCTCTCGCCACGGCCCTCTGGATTCTTTTCCTTTTTCTTCTCTTTTGTACCTTTCTTCTCTTTCTTCTTTCTGCTCTTTTTACCGGGGGCCGATGCAAAAATCGCAGCAGATTCAGCAATATTCGATTCTTCGACACTCCCCGAAATATCCTCTGATTGATGCTCTGAGTTCTGAACTTCGAAATCCTCTTTATCCTGACTCTCTTCATTCTCCTCTTCGGAGGTCCCCTCATCTGCATTAAGTTGTGGACCTATCTCTTCGAGTTCTTGGGTGTCATCCGGGATTTCTCCCGCATTCTCTTCTGAACCAGATACGGGTTCGTCCATATCATTCAGTTCTTCCTCGATACCTTCAAGACCGAGTTCATCAGCATCTTCTCCACTTCCGAATATGTCCTCATCAGAGTCAGCATCGATACTGGCAACAAAAACCTCATCATCCATATCCTCGGTGTCTGGAGGTGGAAGTTCGGTCCCGCATAATGGACAGTACTCCAGTGCATCATCCGTAACGATTTCTCCACATACCGGACACTGTCTTTCCATCATCAACCACCTATCTTCTCCTCAGCCAGTTTGGCAAGCTTATTGCTGGACTTCCTTCTCTGGAATAGAAGCAGGCCCACAACTATAGCAACTATCAGAGATATGCTAATTGGAATAGTTGGCTTCTCCATGACCGGTGGAACGCTGTAACTGGATGTGAAGGGACCGAAATACTCTGCCGAGACGAATTTTCTGTCAAAAACCTTAAGCTCTATTTTATATCCTGAAAATGGTTTGAATACAAAGGTCATCCTCTGATATGTTGCATTGAACCAGTCCTTTCCCCATCCTCCTCCTGACGGGGGCGTGTATGGAAAGCGCTCCACATCGCTTTCCGCCGGTATTAGAGAGCCTCCCCTCAAATCCCTGAATTCATCTATTCTCTGGTCACTGTCATTGCTTGGATACTGGGAATATACCGCACTTTCCACGATATTTCCGTATACATCGGTGATATTGATGTAAAGCCGGTATATGTCACTCCAGCCATTGTAATCCGAGACTTCCACGGACATAACTATTCTGGAATCCAGTTCCTGTATCTTTACGGAAACGAAGGTAGGTGGAGCATTATAGATTGTAACCACTCCATCCGCCCTCGCAGATGGTAGAGAAAATGAAGAAATGATGATAACAACGAGCATGAATACTGCTGCCGCTTTGGCACCCAATCGCCTTTCATTCCCATTCATATCTTCGCCTTTTTCACCATAACCTCTTTTTTCTATTTTATCTTTTTGCTTGGTCCACCGGTCCAAACTTTTAATTCGAAATTAATTTTAAATATGAGCCGCACTACCTTTATTTCCTATCACCTTCCTCTTTGAGTTTTTTCGTATAAAAAAACATGAAGATGAGAATAACTGCAATGACAACCAGCACTCCGACAATGGCCACTATATTTATCCCGCTGCTTTTCTGGGGTGCTTGAGGGACATAGGGGGCCTTTCCAACAACAATATCCGTATATACGCTTCCTGAGTTCGAGTCGGAATAGAGCTGATATGTGACCCTTGCATCTGATACATCCTCTCGATAGCACCTTACCCGAACCATAATCTCCTTCTCATCACTGTCGTTGGTAAGATGAAAAGTCAGTGTTTCCGACGTATCGCTCTCATTGTGCCATCTACCGTCGTAATATATACCGAGAAGCTCCAGCTTTCTTACTGATACGGTCAGAGATGCATCGGAGTGACCACTTATGAAAAGATGAAGGTCCAGAACGTCATTGAAATCAGCCACCTTGGGCCCCTTCTCATACTGCAGCTTTGCGAGACCGATATCCATTATGTTGAATCCCTGCCTGACAACCTTTACATTTATCTTAACAACTGTCTGAAATGATGGTATGAAAGACACCATATCGGAGGTTATCATGTGCATGGCAGTTCCTTTAACATATTCTTTTACCGTAAATACCCTCGGACTCCACGGGAGCGAGGTCAGATATATACTGTGTTTCAGAGAAGCTCCCGGATGAAGCACCAGACTCATGTTCGTTGTGTAAAATATCTCGGACATGCTGTCGTAACTGCACTCAAGCCACAGTGGTACGTTTCCGGAATTTATGGTGGTGAACCTGTAGTCTTTCTCGGTTGGTGATATCATCTCTCCACTCTCGAAAGGCTCAACCCGGAATTCAAATACCGGAGTTGAAAGCGCAAGTCTGGGGTCTGCTTTTTCCATATGAATATCGCTGTCTATTATCCTCTCATACCTGCTTCCAAGCTTTCTCTGCACAACAAGGTGCCATATGCCGTATTTCACCTTTGCATGGACACCTATGTGGAATGCGACCTTATCCGAGAAGACAGAAGAGGAAGTGAGGTTTATGTAGGTCCCGTAAAGAACATCCGAAAAAGAGCCCACTGCATATCTCCACTCGTATGTGTTAGTCTGATTCTTCTGAGCAATGTCCCCAGCATATGTCAGTGAAACGTTAACAGCATCAGAGTTGCCTATGTAAAAACTAAGGTTATGCTCTATCCCAGCTATCATAACAGGTGTGTTGTTTGCATCGAATTCCGGATTTTCTCCGGGTATCTGAATGTTCCAATCAACTGAACTCCCGGCGTTCACACCGGTGAGCGGCATAAAAAGTGAGAGCATGAGCAGGATTATAAAAGCCAATGCTCCTGTGCCGTAATACAATCTCTCATGTCTTTTTCTCTGCTTCCAAAGCATGTCTTTCCTCACATTCAACCAATAAATGAGGGGTTAAAAGTCTTTCGATTGTCATGAATCTCAAATGAAGGAGATAAGTCTGGACTCATTCATATCTTTTTTAGCGCTCTCATGACCATTTCGCATCTACAAGACAGTCCGTGTCGTTTCCCGAGTCCATCACCTCGACCGTTCCATTCGTTTTTGTGACGTCCATTACGCCCAGAAGTGCACCCTTCCATGCTAGACAGGAGTTCTCACCCATCTTGAAGCCCTTGAGCCTTATGGTAGCCCTCTTCCCGTCCTTGTGTATCTCAACGCCGTTGCCCTTGAAAAGCAGTTTGGATATGTCCTTCTGCACGCGGTTGAGCACCCTTTCGAAGCCCATGACCGCTGCGAACATGAACTTGAAGTCTCCGCCCATGCCCTTCATCATCCACTTCCCTGCATCCACTATGTACTCCTTTCCGTGCTCTTTCTCAATCCATTCAAGCAATCCGTATGTCTTCTCCAGTGAAACCCACTCGCCGTCCTTCGGTTCGTTTTTCACTCCAACGTGTTCCATTGCATCATTTACACCCTGTATTCCCCACTTTTTCTTTATGAACGAGAGATAGCCGTTGAATATGGCTCCCTTAATCATTCGCCCTTCCATGCTCTCTGCTTTGAATTCGTAGCTTATAAAGTTTTCCATTGAGCTAAATAAGGAAGTATGGAAAAGAAGAAATACCGTATTGAAATACAAGGCCTATGGTCTCCCACATAGGCTCAATGTGCTGCATCGCAACTGTCATCGTGCTTCTGGTATTTCTGGTGATAATACCCAAACTGCTGACAGGACTGATAAAGCTCATAATCTTTCTGATTGTCCTGGCGATTCTCATAGCCATTGTGCTGGTCATCCTAGGCTTGATTCAGGTGCCGGATTGGGCGGGCGGCATCATTCTTCCCCAACTTTTATAAGATATTTTTCCATCCCGCACTCATGCAGAGCGCAATGGAAGAGGAATACAGGCTGAAGTTCTTCGAGGAGAATGGGTTCGTCAGGAAGCAGTGCCCATCCTGCGGCAATTATTTCTGGACAAAGAACAGGGAGCAGGAGAGGTGCGGGGACACGCCCTGTGTGGAATACTCATTCATAGGGAACAGCCCGGTAAAGAGGGAATACAGCGTGAACGAGATGCGCTCCGCATTCCTGAACTTCTTCGAAAGGCACGGACACACCATTATCGGAAGGTACCCTGTCATCGCAAGGTGGAGGGAGGATGTATTCCTCGTCAACGCTTCGATATATGATTTTCAGCCCCATGTTACCTCCGGGCTTGTTGACCCGCCTGCGAACCCCCTCGTTGTTTCACAGCCATCCATAAGGCTCACTGACCTCGATTCAGTGGGCCGCACAGGCAAACACCTGTCCTCATTCGAGATGCTCGGGCACCATGCCTTCAACTATCCTGATAAAGAGGTCTACTGGAAGGAGGAGACCGTGGCGCTCTGCCATGAGTTCCTGACGGAAGAGCTTGGCATAGACGGTAATTCCATAACCTACAAGGAGCACCCGTGGGCCGGCGGCGGCAATGCAGGTCCGAGCGTGGAGGTGATGGTCGGAGGGCTGGAAGTTGCAACCCTGGTCTTCATGTCAATGAAGGAGGACGATAACGGGGACTTCGAGTTCAAGGGAAAGAGGTATGCACCGATGCCGATAAGGGTGGTTGATACCGGCTACGGCCTTGAAAGGCTGGCATGGATATCCAAGGGAACTCCGACCATCTATGAGACCGTATTTCCTGAATTCCTCCCGTGGATATTCGAGAAACTTGGCATAGAGCACAGGCTTGACGATGAGAGGTACCGCAGGATACTGGAAGCTCATTCCATAATGGGAGGCCTCATGGACCTTGACCTCGGAAGGCTGGACGAGCAGAGGGAGAAGATAGTGGAACGCATGAGGGAGAGGGGAATAGATGTCAGCCTTGATGAATATAAGGAGATAATCGAACCTCTGGAGCGGGCCTATGCCCTTGCGGACCATGCGAAGACCATAGCGCTCATGCTAACCGACGGTGCGGTGCCATCCAATGTAAAAGCGGGCTATCTTCTGAGGTTGCTCATAAGGAGAGCGCTCCGCATAATGGAGGAAGCCGGGTTGGATGTTCCGTTGCATGAACTGGTGATAAAGCAGAGGCACATATTCAGCGACATAATGGGCCCGATGCCCGATTCCTACCTGAAGGATGTTCTGGAACTTGAAACCGAGAGGTACCGGGAGACGCAGAAGAAGGGGGAGAACATCATAAAGAACCTGATAAAGAAGGGAGTGAAGGAGATAGACACCGAGACATTGATAGAGATGTATGACTCCCACGGGCTTCATCCCTCGACGGTGAAGCGCATAGCAGATTCCCACGGAATAAAGGTGGAGATACCCGAGAACTTCTCATCTCTTGTTGCAGAGAGGCACGAGGAGGAGAAAAGGGGAAAGAAGAAGGAGAAGAAGAGCTACGGCCTGCCTGCAACATACCCGCTCTATTATGATGACGAGCATGCGAAGGACTTCGATGCGAAGGTACTGTATTCTAAGAACGGTGAGACCGTACTTGACAGAACCCTGTTCTATCCGGAAGGAGGGGGGCAGCCCGCAGACCACGGGGTTCTGGTATGCGACGGAAAGGAGTACAGGGTCAGGGATGTGCAGAAATACGATGGCGTCATAGTGCATTTCACCGACGGAGACCTGCCCGAAGGAGCAGAGGTTCACGGGAAGATTGACTGGGAGCGCAGATACTCTCTCATGAGGCATCATACAGCAACGCACATAGTCGTTGCAGCGGCCCGCGAGATATTCGGAGGTCATGTCTGGCAGTGGGGAGCGCAGAAATACCCGGAGAGCGCAAGGGTGGACATAACCCATTACCGTTCAATAAGCGACGAAGATTTGAGAAGGATAGAGCGCAGGGCAAATGAGATAGTCCTTGAAGGGAGAAAGGTCACGAAGGAGGTGCTTCCGAGGAACGAGGCTGAGAAAAGATATGGTTTCCAGTTATATCAGGGCGGAGTACCTTTCACAAAAACTCTCAGGGTCGTTCAGGTCGAGGGCATAGACATAGAGGCCTGCGCAGGCACCCATGTTGACAACACCCTTGAGATAGGCTCTATAAAGCTCATCAGAAGGGAGAGCGTGCAGGATGGCGTCGAGAGGCTGATATACAGCGCTGGAATACATGCGATAGACAGGGTTCAGGAGATGGAAAGGCAGTTGAAGGAGAGCGCCTCCGTGTTCTCTGTTCTTCCGAAGGACCTGCCCAATGTGACCCGCAAGTTCTTCGATGAGTGGAAGGAACTGAAGAAGAAGGTGGAAGTGCTTTCCAAGTACGCTGCGATGGCAGAGATGCTGGAGGTGGAGCGCTCCGCATTCAATAAGAACGGCACAAAGATAGCGGTCCTCATCACCGACAAAGGACGGGATGAGATGAAGGCCCTTTCAATGGAAATAGCGAAGAAGGACGGCATGCTCGGCGTCCTAATCGGAAGGGACGGCACAGTGATGATATCCCGCGGAAAAGGCGTTGACATGGACTGCGGGAAACTGATGAGGGAGAGCGCGGCCAGAGTTGGTGGCAAGGGTGGCGGAAGGCCGGATTTCGCACAGGGAAGGATAGATGCTTCAAAGGCGGAGGAATACGGCCGAACAGTGAGGGAAATGCTGTCCTGATGACACATATTTCGGCAAAATCCTTTTTATGCCCGATGTTTTCGATGCAGTTGTGATACTATGGCAGACGAAAAGGAAAACCTTCAGTTCAAGGCTGTGAGCGACCAGATGAAGATGGTAAAGAAACTCAGCACGATAAAGCACAAGATAGTGGTCATGAGCGGAAAAGGTGGGGTAGGAAAGACAACCGTGGCTGTTAACCTCGCTTTTGCCCTTTCACATCGGACCAAAAAGAATGTGGGAATACTTGATGCTGATATCCACGGCCCCAATGTTCCCAAGATGCTGGGAATGGATGGCGTGCGCCCGGATGTTGTTGAGAACCAGATAATACCCATATACATGCCTCTGGGAGACGATTACGGGATAAAGGTCATGTCCATGGCCTTCCTGATAGATCCGGATGCCCCGGTCATATGGAGAGGGCCGCTTGTGTCGGGTGCAATAGAGCAGTTCGTAAGGGATGTGGATTGGGGCGAGCTGGAATACCTGATAATAGACATGCCTCCCGGAACAGGGGATGAAGCGCTCACCATAGCTCAGAAGATACCCGGAATAGACGGCTCGATCATTGTAACTACTCCCCAGGAGGTTGCGCTTCTAGATTCGAGAAAGGCTGTGAACTTCTCCAAACAGCTCAAGCTCCCTGTTATAGGAATAGTTGAGAACATGAGTGGGCTTATATGTCCCTATTGCGGCAAAAAGATATACGTCTTCAAGGAAGGCGGAGGAGAGAAAGCAGCAGAGGAGCTTGAAGTCCCATTCCTCGGAAAAGTTCCGCTTGAACCGAAGATAGTGGAGGACGGCGATGCTGGCATACCTTTCCTTGGTGACATAGAGGATTCGGAGAGCGCAAAGGCGTTCATGGACATCGTGGACAATGTCATGAAGAATATAGGTAAGTAATGCCCTGGGTAAAGCAGGAGTCCTGCGTCGGATGTAAACTGTGCATGAGTGTCTGCCCTGTGGACGGCGCCATAGTGATGCAAGGTGACAAGGCATACATCGTTCAGGAGAAGTGCATAAACTGCCATAAATGCATTGAAAAATGCCCAACCGATTCCATACGGCCGAACAGCGAGAACCCTGCGCTCCGCGGAATGAAGAGAGGCGGAAGAGGGATGGGAAGGGGCATGGGCCGCGGTATGGGAAGAAGAAAGAACATTTAAACAGTTATGCATACCGAGCCGTGATATATCTCCTGCTGGTATTCTCCATCGGCATACTGCTCGGCCTACTTCTCAAGAACAGGGAAAGGGAGTTCAAAGGCGACTCTTCTCTCAATGTCAGCGTTATCCTGATGATATTCTTCATGGGCGCGTCCATCGGAAGTAGCGAAGCCATAAGGGAGAGCGCTCTATCAATAGGTCTGCAGTCCCTTGTTTTCCTCATATCCACTCTTTTCGGGTCCGCATCCTTCGCATATCTCTGGTGGAGGTGGGCCTCTGATTAAGTATGTGCTTCTGGCCCTCACCGGCGGAATACTGCTCGGCGCCGTTTTTCCATCATATTCGGATTCATACTCGCTTTACGGCCAGGCATTTCTATACATCCTGATATTCGTCATCGGGATTTCGGTGGGCGCCAGCACAGAGACCCTGAGAAGAGCGCTGAAGGTCCTGAAGAGGGATGTGCTCCTCCTTCCATTGTTCTCCATCAGCGGTGCCCTCTTCGGCGGGATCATCGCCGGAGTTCTGACAGGCGTGCCTCTCAAGATATCACTGGCAGTGGCAGCAGGCCTCGGCTGGTACTCTCTGGCAGGCCCGATGCTCTCGGTGGTATCTCCAGCATGGGGCGCTCTCGCCTTCCTTTCCAACATCGGCAGAGAGATACTTAGCTTCAGCCTCATACCGCTTTTGAAGGGAAAGAAAGGCCCTCTTGTTCCGATGGCAATGGGTGGAGCCACTGCGATGGATACCACTATGCCCATGATAACACGATTCTCAGGAGAGGAATATGTGTTGGGAGCGCTCTACAACGGTATGGTGCTAAGCATGATGGTACCTTTGCTCATCGGGTTCATTCTCTCCATGTAATGGTAAAATTCAAATATGGCACCGAAATGCACACTTCAAGCCGCGGTAACTCAGTTGGGAGAGTGCCAGACTGAAGATCTGGAAGTCGCCGGTTCGAGCCCGGCCCGCGGCACTCCGGTGATATCATGGTGAGAAAAGCCCTGTCCATGAAATACAGGGAAGAAAGGGAGAAGAAGGCCAAACTCGGGCTTTTTATGGGCATCTCATACAGGATAGGGTGGATTCTCTGGATGGTCGGGGCCATAATATTCTTCGTGCTAATCTATCTTAAGTATCACTAGGCCATATGTGAGAGAAAACTTTATATAGAAGAACAAACATACCCTTCTATTGAGGTGATAAATCATGCCAAGAAGAAACTGGCCGTTCGATGACTTTGACGACTTCGATTCCCTGTTCGACATGGATATGGATAGGGAGTTCGAGAGGATGAGAAGGATGATGGACATCATGATGGAAAGGGCCATGACCGGAGACATGGGAGAGCCCATGGTCTATGGCTTCAGCATGAAGGTCGGCCCTGACGGAAAGCCTGTCATCCAGGAGTTCGGGAACACTCAGCCTATGAAAAGGATGGAGAGCGAATCCAGCGGGTTCTCGAGGGAGCCTCTGACGGATGTGATGGAGAGCGAGGACAAGATAACTATAACCGTGGAACTGCCCGGTGTCAGCAAGGAGGACATAGACCTGAGGGTTACGAAGGACAGGGCGGTCATAAAGGTGGACAACGCTTCAAGGAAGTACTACAAGGATATCCCTCTTAACGAAGAGGTTGATCCTGAGGATGTGAAGGCGACATACAACAACGGGATTCTCGATATAACCCTGAAGAAGCTCAGGAAGAGTCCGCCAGAGGGAAAGAGAATAGACATAGAGTGAGGTGAACGAATGAGCGACGAGGCCCTGACGGAGAAGAAGGAACAGCCTAAAAGGAAGAAGAAGACCAAGAAGGAGCTGGAAGCGGAGAACGAGGAGCTCCGCTCCCAGATAGAGGCCGCCAGAAAGGAGAAGGAGGAACTCAAAGAACTGGCGATGAGACTTCAGGCCGACTTCGACAACTACCGGAAGAGAGTGAACAGGGAGAACGAGGAGAGGGAGAAATACGGCTGCGAAAAGCTGATCGTCAGGGTCCTCGATGTTGTGGACACACTTGAAAGGGCCATAGCCCACGAGAAGGGCGAGTTCAGGACAGGTCTGGAGATGATTAAAGCACAGCTGGAAACTGTTCTGGCCGAGTTCGGCGTTGAGCCTATAGAGGCCCTTGGAAAGCCCTTTGACCACAATCTCCACGAGGCCATAGCCACAGGCAAAGGAGAGGAAGGAATGGTCATAGAGGAGTTCCAGAGAGGATATATGCTGCACGACAGAGTTATAAGGCATTCAAAGGTAAAGGTAGGTAAGAACTGAGGAGGTATGGAAATGGGAAAGATAATAGGAATAGATCTGGGGACCACCAACTCATGCATGGCGGTCATGGAAGGAGGGCAGGCGACTGTCATTCCGAACGCTGAAGGAGGAAGGACCACACCGTCGGTGGTGGCCTTCACGAAGGATGGAGAGATACTGGTGGGCGAGCCTGCGAAGAGACAGGCAGTGGTGAATCACGAGCGCACCATCGCATCAATCAAGAGAAAGATGGGAACGGATTACAGGGTTGAGATAGACGGAAAGAAGTACAGCCCTGAGGAGATATCGGCGTTCATACTCAGGAAACTGAAGAAGGATGCTGAGGCATATCTCGGCGAGGAGATAACGGATGCCGTGATAACGGTTCCCGCCTATTTCAACGACAATCAGAGGCAGGCCACAAAGAACGCAGGAAAGATAGCGGGCCTCAATGTCAGGAGGATAATAAACGAGCCGACAGCGTCATCCCTCGCATATGGCCTCGATAAAGCGGAAGGAGAGAAGATACTTGTCTACGACCTCGGAGGAGGGACCTTCGATGTGTCCATACTCGAGGTCGGTGATGGCGTGTTCGAGGTTCTCTCCACAAGCGGAGACACACACCTTGGGGGAGACGACTGGGACCAGAGGATAATAGACTTCCTCGTTGAGGAGTTCAAGAAGGAGAATGGAATGGACCTGAGGAACGACCCGATGGCCATGCAGAGGCTCAAGGAGGCGGCAGAGAAGGCGAAGAAAGAGCTGTCCGGCGTCATGCAGACCACCATCAGCCTTCCGTACATAACAGCGGATTCCTCAGGACCGAAGCACCTGAATGTGAGCCTGACAAGGGGCAAGTTCGAGGAGATGACCAAGGACCTTCTTGAGAGGACGGTGCCCTCCATCGAGAGAGCGCTCAAGGACGCTGGCCTGAAGAAGGGAGACATAGACAAGGTGATACTCGTCGGAGGCTCAACAAGGATGCCCATGGTTCAGAAGCTTGTCACGGATTACTTCGGAAAGGAGCCTTACAAGAACATCAACCCGGATGAATGCGTCGCCATGGGCGCCGCTATACAGGGTGGTGTTCTCTCAGGAGAGGTCAAGGACATACTTCTTCTGGATGTTACGCCACTCACCCTTGGAATAGAGACCCTCGGCGGAGTGATGACCCCGATGATACCGAGGAACACCACCATACCTGCGGAGAAGACCGAGATATTCTCCACCGCAGCTGACAACCAGACGCAGGTGGAGGTCCATGTCCTCCAGGGCGAGAGGCCCATGGCCAGGGACAATGTATCCCTCGGAAGGTTCATACTGGACGGGATCCCGCCTGCGCCCCGCGGAATACCCCAGATAGAGGTCACATTCAAGATAAACGCCGACGGCATCCTTGAGGTGAAGGCGAAAGACAAGGGCACGGGAAAGGAGCAGAAGATAACGATAACAGCATCCACGCACCTGAGCGAAGATGAGATCCAGAAAAAGATAAGGGAGGCGGAGCAGTACGCTGAGGAGGATAAGAAGAGGAAGGAGCGCATAGAGGCCTTCAACCAGGCGGACGCACTGCTCTACACCACGGAGAAGACCATCAAAGAGCTGGGCGATAAGCTCAGTGACAGCGAGAAGAAGGACCTTGAAGAGAAGATGAAGAAGCTCCGCGAGGTCATGAACGACGAGGGCAAAGGCGCAGAGGACATCAAAAAGGCCACTGAGGAGCTGACCAAGGTATTCCACGAGGTGTCCACCAGGATATACCAGCAGCAGGCAGCACAGCAGCAGGCCGGACAGGCTCAGTCACCGCCGCCCGGAGACGGAAGCAGCGGGAACGAGGATGTCGTGGACGCGGAATACAAGGTCAATGAGGAGAAGTAAATGGAGAAGAGGGACTACTACGAGGTCCTCGGGGTCAGCCGGGATGCCAGCAAGGATGAGATAAAGAAGGCCTACCGCAGGCTTGCGAAGAAATGGCATCCCGACATGAACCCTGACAACCGCGAGGAGGCCGAGGAGAGGTTCAAGGAGATCTCCGAGGCCTATGCGGTCCTTTCCGACGATGAGAAAAGGAGGCTGTACGACCAGTACGGCCATGCGGGAATAGACGGCAGGTACTCGCAGGAGGACATCTTCAGGGGCGCTGACTTCGGGGACATCTTCGGAGGCTTCGGATTCGGCGATATATTCGACATGTTCTTCGGAGGTGGCGGCAGAAGAAGGCGGAGCGCCCCCCGTCGGGGCAGCGACCTCCTCTATGAACTGGAGATATCGCTTAAAGAGGCAGCCTCAGGAACAGAGAAGGAGATAGAGGTACCGAGGTACAGGAAATGCGAGGCCTGCAACGGAACCGGTGCCAAGGATGGAAAGGTGAGGACATGCCCGACCTGTCACGGAACAGGTCAGGTCCAGAGGGTGCATTCAGCCATGGGCTTTCGCATGGTCTCGACCAGCGTGTGTCCTACCTGTCACGGCAGAGGGCAGATAGCCGAGGAGCCCTGTCCTGTATGCAACGGCACGGGTCGGGTGCACGGTGTTGAAAAGGTCACGGTGAAGATACCGGCAGGTGCCTACGACGGGCTGAGACTCAGGATGGCAGGAATGGGCGAAGCCGGCCAGAACGGAGCGCCGAGCGGAGATCTCTATGTGGAGATACATGTTAGGCCGCACCCGGATTTCAAGGTGGATGGTCTGAACCTGATACATGAGGAGGGAATAAGCTTCGGCACGGCAGCCCTCGGCGGAGAGATTGAGGTTCCCACGATAGATGGAAAGCACGCGAGCCTCAAAATACCTGCTGGAACACAACCCTGCACAATGCTGAGGATGAAAGGACTGGGCATGCCAGACCTCAGGAGCGGAAAGAGGGGCGACATGCTGGTAAAAGTAAATATTGAGGTTCCGAAGAAACTCAGCAAACGTGAAAAGGAACTTATAATGGAACTGGAAGGTAAGGAGAAAAAACGCGGTATTTTCAGGAAATGACCCTGAGCCTTTCCTCTATTTCATCTTCGGTCAGGCCGACAAGCGGGCAGAATACGGGTATATCCTGCTTTCTGAGGCATTCCTCATAATGCCCCGTGACCTCTGCGAGATATCTCCTCTTTGAGCGGGTGGAAGCGCCCCATTTCATCGCTGTTTCCAGCAGTTCCTCATTGATGTCGTTTGAATCGAGATAGACCCTGCATCCCCTTTTCATCATCATCCAGAGCGCCAGAAGGTCCCTTTCATCGCGAAGATGCCCTCTGACATCTCCTTGAGTGCCCAGCGGCATTCCACCGACACCCTTCATCTTATCAAGAAAGACAAATGCACGGGAGTTTCTGACCTCAATATGCACCTCGTTCTCGGGTTTTTTCAGGTTCACCTTCAGATCAGGGCATTTCTCCAGTATCTTCTCACCCACATATGCGGCGAGTTCCTGGCTCGTATATGGGTGGTTGCCTGTCCTTCTGGCACGGACAGCAAAGGTGCCCTTTTTGCACCCGAAGAGCTGCACGGCCAGTGATGCGATGCTATCTATATTCGCATCTGTCTCCTCCGCCCAGCTGACAGACACCACGCCGAAAACATTCTTTATGACATCAATAGCCCTTCTGTCCGATGTCTGAACATATATCCTTCCTCGTTCTTCCTCTATCATTCCCTCTGTTCCATATGAGAAGAGCGCATCCTGAATGTTGGATACCAACTGTTTCGTGAAAAAACGCCGGATGGAATGGGATTTGAGGGCAAGTTCGCCGTATCGCACTATGATGACCATGTCTTCACGCCTTGGTTATAACGCCGATGAAGACCACCACGGCCACTATGGCACCGGCGAGTCCTGCGAGGAGTGTGACCAGAGGTCCTTTGATGTAGTCCCAGAGGTTGCCAAAACCTCCCAGAGGATCTGTGTAGCCTGATATGAAAAGCCAGTACATCAGGCCCAGTGTGATGAATCCTCCCAGAAGTATTCCGGCGCCCAGTTTCCTGCTCTTCCCTGCCCCGAAATAGACCGTGAAGATGCCTGCCAGCACCAGCAGTATACCGAATACCAGAAGAAAGATATTGATGAAGTTCGCCGCGAGATAGTCCATGATAGCACCTCAGAACTTAATGCCTGTGAGAGTTTTGGTGTCTTCGACACCCGGAACGGCCCTTATCTTGTCCACGACTATCATTCCGAGCTCGTTGAAATCCTTGGCCTCTATCTTTGCGAGCATGTCAAACTCTCCGAATAGGGGGTAGAGTTCCACGATTTCCGGCACATGCTTCAGTACCTCGTATACCTCATGTTCCTTGGACGGGCTGGTGCTGATAAGTACAAATCCTACTGCCATTCTATCACCATCCCTCTAAGTGAAATGAAGCATATAAGACTTTCGGAAAGAGAGGGATTTTATGAATAAAACAGTTGTTAAGAAATTATGTTAAGGAATTATGTTTTTTAATATTACGAATAACAAAACTCTATTTTTTATTATCACTTAACCTGAAAGAACTCCCCTTCCAATTCAAGCCATACGGAAGAGAATTTTCCCACAGATACTTCTGTACCGTAATTTGAGACCTTCACCTTTCCGTTCACAACTCTTATCCCCATGCCCAGCCTCATCTTCTTCGCTATCGACGTATCTCTGTTCCACAGCACCATCCTGCATGAGCCCGTGTCATCAGATATCACAATGTTCTGCACCTTTCCTTTCTTGCCTGACCTTGTGGTGAACTCCTTTACGCTTCCAATGTTCTCAATCCTGCCCTCGATGAGAGCGCTCTCCCCGTTCAACAGCGATCCTATCTCCTTTATCCTCATCTCCTTTCTACCCAGTTCTGCAGCCACGAGCCTTGCGGCGGTATCCTCTTCGATGAGCCCTTCGGACCAGTGAATCTTCTCTTGCACCCTCTCGTAGAACTCATGGTACTCGATGAGGTCGGATACCAGGCGATAGTACTTCTCGACTCCGTTCACTGGCCTGTGATGTCCATGCGGTAAAAGGATTTTTCTATATTGAGCACTAAATAGCAATTTAAAAACTTAATATCGTTATTCCATTTGTGGATAAACAGAAAGTATTTACTAAATTGCTGTCATCAGAACGGCTGACACAGAGTTTTTCAATAGTTACGGAAAATTTCACTGCAACCCCTAGACTCTTTTCTTTAAAAATCACATTTTATGAGAAAACAGGATTTCGATTTTTATTCATATGAGCATTCACTAAACTCATCCGCATGCCCGAAAAGAGGATGTCGGAAAATTACCAATTTTACGACGCAACAGTTAAATACAGAGGTTTAAAAATGTCGGGTTCAGAAAAAATGCGACATTATTTTAGGGTTTTCTGAGAGTTAATCTTTTATTATGGATAATTATCTTCATGTTTGTCTGACAGAAATGTCGGAAAACTTTAAATAGCGACATAC
>JALTFR010000025.1 GCA_027006785.1 Thermoplasmata archaeon
GCATTAATAATTAAAAATATAAAAATAATAAAAAATGAAGAAACATCAATTACAGTATTAAAGCAGTCTTTTTCTGAATTTCAGACAGAAATCTTCATCCCTGTGGTGATAACAGCAAAGAATATTCAGATTTCAGAGGTTATAGAAAAGAATATAAACCAGAACCGACATAGTGGGGTGAGGTGATACTATCACAGATGAAGAGGTTGAAGAAATAGCCGAATGTCCAGTCTGCGGTGCAATCATTCCTGCTGACGCTAAGGTATGTCCTGAGTGCGGGGCAGTTTTCGATGATGAAGAGGAAGATACGACTGCTGTAGCTCTTGCATCAGAGGAGGAAGGGGATGAAGAGGAGTATGAGATGGACGAAGAGGACGAGGAAGAGGATGAGTTTGAAGAAGTGGAGCCTCAGAAAGCCAATAGAAAACTCTTCTGGGCAGGTCTCATCTCGCTCATAATCGGCAGTCAGATTGTGGCGCTGGGTTCTTTTGTTCATAACAAGCTTGGCATTCTCACAACGGTTTACGTATATAAGGACGGAGTCACCGTAAACAGCGCAGAATCATACGGCTATCTAGATCAGATTACAGGAGTTATCGGAATAGTTATTACAATAATAGCTTTCATCCTAATCTTTATCTACATGAATCAACAGAGGGGTGAAGAGAAGTATCAGCAGTATCTCAAGGAAAAGAAGGAGAGTCAGGAAGATGATGAGACTGACGAGGATGAAGAAGTTCCTGAGCCACAGATGGAACCGGTTCTCGTTCAGAACAAGCCTTTCTTCTGGATCGGACTGGCACTCTTGCTCTTCACAGGCCCACTTGGAGTTGTATTTGGTTTTGCTGCTGACGATCCAGCATCTACTGCAGGAACCGCAGGGCTTGCCAGTGGATCAACCCTGACGATAATAGGCTTTATACTCATATTCCTTGCAGTAAGACAGGCTCTTTTCGGTGCAAATACTCTCGAGGACCATGCATATGACTACGAGGAAGACGAGGATGAATCAGAAGAGGAAGAAGAGAGCGAAAATGAGGAAGATGAAGTGGGCGAAGACTTGGATGAAGAGTTAAGTGCCTACGACGACCTCGATGATGAAGAAGAGGAGTAAAACCCCTTAAACCCTTTCAACTATTTTCTCTATGTTCCTTTTACCTGTTTCAGCCAGTTCTCTCGCTTTTTCAATGTCCTTCGACTCGGCGAATATGCGGTATATCGGCTCTGTTCCGGACGGCCTTATCAGTACCCAGCCATCTTCGATATAGACCTTCAGCCCATCGGTCCTGTCTATCCTTCCCTTTCCTGCGTACATCTTCGCCAGTTCCTCAAGGGCCTTCTCCTTCAGTTCGTTCGGGCACTTTGTTTTGGTTTTGTAGAGCGCATATCTCGGTATCTCGGACTCAAGTTCGGACAGGCTCTTTCCTGTTCTGGCAATGACCTCCAGCATCTTCGCAGCGCCCATGGCACCGTCCCTGCAGAACTGATGCTCTCCGAATATGAGCCCACCGTTCTCCTCTCCACCGAACATGGAGCCGATATCTATCATCTTTCTGGCCACGATGGGCGCTCCGACCCTTGTATATACAACCTCTCCGCCGGCAGCTTTCACGACATCCTCAACCGCGGTGGAGGAGCTCACAGGTGTGACCACCACACTCGCCTTCCCGCTCTCAACCATGTATTTCGCCATTATCGCCAGTGAGCGGTCTCCGTAGAGGTAGTTACCCTTTCCATCCACGAAGACCACCCGGTCCGCATCCCCGTCATGCGCTATCCCGATATCAGCACCGGTGTTCTTCACTGCATCCACCAGCGCTCTCAGGTTCTCGGGAGAGGGTTCGGAGTCGTGCCCCGGAAACAATCCATCGGGCTGCGCATTGAGGCTTATCACCCTGCAGCCGAGCCTTTTAAGGAGCATGGGCGACGTGGATGTGGAGGCGCCGTTGGCGCAGTCAAGGACCACTGTGAAGCTCCTTTTCCTTATGGCATCCGCATCCACAGCGGAGATTATCCCTTCCACATATAGCTCTGCGCTCTCCCCCTGTCTCAATCTTCCAACATCCTCCCATCTAACCTTCCTGAAGTCCTGCTGGAAGTAATGCCCTTCTATCTTCTCCTCCTCGCTCCTCGGAAGCTCGGTCCCATCGGAGGCAACTACCTTTATCCCGTTGAACTGCGGCGGGTTATGGGATGCTGTTATCATTACACCTGCGTCCATTCCCTTTTTCTTAACATAGTACTGCATCGCTGGTGTGGGTACCATGCCCACATCCACCACATCAACGCCTGTTGAGAGAATTCCAGATATGACAGCGCCGGCCAGCATATCTCCCGATGTCCTGGGGTCCCTTGCCAGAGCAACCTGGGAGCCCTTCTCAAGCCATGTCCCGATGGCCTTTCCAAGCCGGAGCGCGAAATCGGAGTCCATGTCATCGTTGGATATCCCTCGCACGCCGTTTGTACCAAACAATCTCATTCTCCCACGCTCCTTCCCTCAAGGACGGTGTCCCTCACCTCTGTTCCCGGAAAGACGATGTTCTTCCATGGGACTATGCTGTTGATTATCCTGCCCCCTTCCTCTATGACGGAGCCGTCAAGCACAAGTGAGTTCTCGAGGAGCGCTCCGTTCCTCACGACAGCACCTGGATACACGAATGAATTCCTGAGCACAGCACCGTTCTCAACGACAGCGCCCTCTCCGACGAAGACATTGCCTTCTGCCCTTCCTTCCATGCTTCCCTCTATTATCTGTCCGCCCATCCTCTCGACCATATCCCTGTTCGCTCCTATCAGGTCAAGCGGCCTTCCCACATCCCTCCAGAGCCCGGATATCTTCTTGCCGTAGAGAACGCCCTCTTCCAGAAGTATGGGAAAGAGGTTCTTCGAGAAGTCGAACATGGTCTCGGGAGGCACATGGCGGAGCGCCTCGGGTTCAAGGATGTAGATGCCCGCATTTATCAGGTTCGAGAAGACCTCTTCCTCCTTCGGTTTCTCCTTGAACTTAACTATCCTTGAATCCTCGTCCAGACCCACTATTCCGTACTCTGTGGGCTTATCCACGCTGGTCAGGGCCATCGTGGCAACGGCCCCCTTCCTTTTATGGAAATCGTAGAGCTCCTTTATATCAACATCCGCAAGCACATCCCCGCTCCCAACCACGAAGGTGTCATCCAGAAGTGATTCCACCCTCTTAACAGAGCCTGCGGTCCCGAGCCTCTTCGATTCTATGGAATAGAACGCCCTTGCACCGTACTGTGTGGCATCCCCGACCACATCCACAATTCTGTCATAGATGTAGCCCGTGGTCAGTATGATGTCCTCAAAGCCTCCGCCGACCATTGACCTTATGACATATTCTATCATCGGCCTTCCTGCAACAGGAAGAACATGCTTCGGTACGCTGTTGGTGAGGGGCCTGAGCCTTGTGCCCAGCCCTCCTGCCATGATAACGGCCTTCATGGTGGTGCATCCCCCTTGAATATTTATATCTTGGCAGGGGTCAAAGCTTTTTAATCCCATGCGCATGCATGTCCATGGCAGTGAGCACAGGAAGAATAGCTCTGGAGACGAAAGGAGGCGTTGAGATACAAGACATAACGGAGGATGTTGAGGCCATAGTCCGTAAAAGCGGGATACAGGATGGCATAGCGAACATCTTCATTCCGGGTTCAACGGGAGCAATAACGACTATGGAGTACGAGCCCGGACTTATCGAAGACATACCGGCGGCGCTCGAAAGGCTATTTCCAGAGGGCATAAGATACCAGCACCACGAGAGATGGCACGACGGTAACGGGCATTCCCATGTCCGTGCTTCATTCCTTAAACCCAGCCTCTGCATACTCGTGGATGGAGGAAGGCCGGTGCTGGGCACATGGCAGCAGATAGTCTTCATAGAACTGGACAACAAGCCGAGAAGAAGGGAGATCATCGTAAAGGTGGTGGGAGAATGAGGGCCAGAGTTGGAATAATCAGCGGTTCGGGAGCATACGACCTAGGTGCGGACGTCATCGAGGAGATGGAGCTCAGGACTCCGTACGGCCATCCGTCCTCAAAGGTTCAACTTGTGGACATCGGCGGGAACCCGGCCGCTTTCATCAGAAGGCACGGACCGGAGCATACGATACCTCCGCACATGATAGACCACAGGGCCAACATATATGCGCTCCACAGCCTCGGTGTCGAGGCCCTGATATCAATAGGCTCTGTCGGAAGCCTGAAAGAGGAAATAAAGCCGCCAGCGGTGGTCATACCCGACGACTACATCAGCCCTTTCAGGGTGGACACATTCTTCGATACAGAGGTAAGTCACATCACTCCCTCCATGAGCGAGGTCATAAGGAAGGGATTGAAGGAAAGTGCGGAGCGCCTTGGCATCCCGGTGCATTACGGCGGAACATATGTGCAGACTCTCGGACCTAGGCTGGAGACGAAGGCTGAGATAAGGATGCTCTCCCAGTTCGCGGATATCGTCGGAATGACCGTTGGAAGCGAGGCCACGCTGGCGAAGGAGATGGAGATGGAGTTCGCCGCCATATGCTCGGTGGACAACTACGCCCATGGGATCGGTGGGGAGGTCCCCGATTTCCAGCAGATACTCTCCAATGCCAGAAAGAACCAGGAG
The DNA here is from genome assembly GCA_027006785.1 of Thermoplasmata archaeon. Classification (GTDB taxonomy): domain Archaea; phylum Thermoplasmatota; class Thermoplasmata; order WALJ01; family WALJ01; genus JALTFR01. The sequence goes on from JALTFR010000025.1 coordinate 4,628, forward strand.
AGGACCAAGGCCATAGTGAGGGATTTCGTGGAGAGGTTCTGAACCCAAATCCTTTTTATACCCCACCCTTTTCCTTCAACTCCCCTTTCTGCTCGAGTGGGGTAGCTTGGATATCCTAGGGGCCTGCGGAGCCCCGGACCCGGGTTCGAATCCCGGCTCGAGCGCTCTATACAATCGGCTCAGCGCTCGAGCCTTATATCCTCCTATCGTCGGATATCTCGGCTCGAAACGGGGCAGTTCCAGGACATTTCTACAGTAATGCTGTGGAAAATCTCGCTGTTTCCTCTGGCGAATCTATAAATAAAACACATCAATCGGAGCGAACATGAGCACCCTCATAATAGGGGAGAAGGCAAATGCGGCAAGGCGCATCGCTTATGCGCTCTCCGACGGCAAATCGAAGTCAAAGAGGGAAGGAAGGGTGAGCGTCCACGAGTTCGAGAAGGATGGTGAGAAGTACTATGTTCTTGGCCTCGCAGGTCACATCGTTTCCCTTGACTATGGAAAGGAGTACAACCAGTGGAAGAAGGTGGACCCGGAGGAACTGATATGGGTCGAGCCCGTAAAGGAGGTCCATGCCCGCGCCATAGGGAACATACTGAAGAGGCTGGCAAAGGAATGTGACACCGTGATAATCGCAACCGACTTCGACAGGGAGGGAGAGCTCATAGGAATGGAAGCGGTTGAACTGATAAAGCAGGTGAACCCGTCCATAAAGGTGAAAAGGGCGAGGTTCAGCGCTCTCATCAAGTCCGAGATAGAGAAGGCATTCCAGAACCTGACGGACCTCGACACGAACCTTGCGCGCTCCGCCGAATCAAGGCAGTACATAGACCTTGCATGGGGTGCAGTGCTGACCCGCCTGATATCCATGGCCTCGGGAAGGCTGGGCAGGGATTTCCTCTCTGTGGGAAGGGTGCAGAGCCCGACCCTCGCGATGATAGTCAAGAGGGAGCACGAGATCGAGAGCTTTGTTCCCGAGACATACTGGAAGATATACGCCCACCTGAAAAAGAAGAGGAAGTTCAGGGCAGAGCACGAGGCAGGGATGATAAAGGACGAGGCTCAGAAGGACGCCATAATGAAGAAGGTGGACGGTGCTGAGAAGGTGAAGGTCCTTTCCTACACCGAGAAGGAGAGGAAAGGAAGGCCGCCGATACCGTTCAACACGACCACGCTTCTCACAGAGGCAACGAAGCTGGGGTTGAGCGCTTCCCGTGCCATGGCAATCGCAGAGGAACTTTACACAGAGGGATACATCAGTTATCCGAGGACCGACAACACCGTGTATCCGAGGGGAATGAGCATAAAAGGTACGCTGGAGAACCTTCTGGAATCTCCTTTCAAGGACGAGGTCGAGGAGATACTCTCACAGCCTAAGATAAGCCCGACACGGGGAAAGGTGGAGACAACCGACCACCCGCCTGTATATCCTGTTCGTGCGGCCACGAAGCAGAAACTCAAAGGAGATAAATGGAAGCTCTATGAACTGGTCGTCAGAAGGTTCATAGCCACCGTGGCACCATCGGCAGAGATAAGGGTGCAGGATGCGGAAATGGACATCAACGGTGAGAAATTCCTTGCGCACGGCGAGTCTCTTATCAAGGAAGGATGGTACAAGTATTATCCATACATCAAGTTCAAGGGAAAGGCGATTCCGGAACTTGAAGAAGGAACAGATGTCAATGTTGAGGGGATCGAGCTCAAGGAGGACCAGACAGAGCCTCCGCCACGCTACACACAGGCATCGCTTCTCAAGGAGATGGAAAGGCTGGGACTGGGAACCAAATCCACGAGGCACGAGATAATCCAGAAGCTATACGATAGAAAGTACATCACGGGAAAGAGCATAAGGCCCACCAAGACCGCGGTAAGTCTGGTGAACAGCCTTGTGGAGCACGCCACCACCATAACCGAGCCTGAGATGACCGCCACGCTTGAGAAGGACATGGAGGGAATAGCGGAAGGCGATAAATCATTCGACGATGTTGTGAAGGAATCCAGGGACATGCTGGAGCAGGTCACGAAGCAGATAAAGAGCGAGAGGGCATCAATAGGTGGCGCCATATCCAAGGCATCGGATGAGGAGAATGTTCTGGGAAAATGTCCGTCATGCGGCGGTGACATACGCATACGAAGGGGCAGGAACGGAAGGTTCGCAGGATGTTCAAACTATCCAGAATGCAAGGTCACATATCCACTTCCCCAGTCAGGGACGATAGAGCCAACGGGAAAGCAGTGTGAGGTCTGCGGCGCTCCGGTCATAAGGATAATACGAAGCACCGGAAGGGAGGAGATGTGCATAAACCCGACCTGCAAGACAAATGAAGGCAGGGGCGTCGTTGGAAAATGCCCGCTATGCGGTGGAGACCTCATCCTCAGGTATTCACGCAGGGGAAAGAGGTTCCTTGGCTGTTCCAACTATCCGGCATGCGGGAACACATACCCTCTGCCCCAGAGGGGAAAGCTTGAGTTCACAGGAGAGACCTGTCCATATTGCGGAGCGCCGATTGTGACGGTCATAAGCAAGGGAAGGAAGCCCTGGAAGATATGCGTGAACCCTGTCTGTCCCGGAAAGGAGAAGAAGGAAAAGGAGAAAAAGGACGGCTCTGCAGAGAAGAAGAGCGGTTCAAAGAATAGCACAGCCAAGAAGGGAAAAGGCAAAAAGAAGGCCGGCAAGCCATCAAAGAAGAGAGCTACCGAAAAGAAGTGACCCTCAGGTCGTCCTGAATCTGAGTATTCCCGCAATCCCTCCGAAGGCCCTGTAAAGCAGTTCCCCCTCCTCGGATTCGCGCGATATCAGGGTTATGTTCGTTCCCATTGAGCCTGCTAGTTCATAGAGATATTCTATTATATCCTTCTTATCCAGTATTTCAAGGTTCTCCGAGCCGCATTTCGGGCATTTGAGTTCCTGTCCTGACTTAATGGCCTTCTCACCCTCGTACCCGCAGTCATTGCATTTGAACCTCACTTCCTCCATCTCAAGGCCCTCTGAGATAAGTAGCATCTCCACTGCACCGATGAGAAGGGCGTGGATGACATCCTTCAGCCCGTAGACCGCCAGTCCGCCATCCGGTTTCTTAATCTCTTTCATAAGGCGCTCTATCAGCCTTTTCTCCTTTATCATCTCAAGGTTCTGCAGAGCGTCCTGTGCCTTCTCAACCAGCTCTTTGAGCCCGTATTCGTTGGTATATCCTGTGTCGAAGAGGTCAATTATCTTTTTCTTAAGTTCGTGGTGGAGATAGTCCTTCTTTGCGAAGAACTCCTTTGTGGAACCCGGGCCACCTATCAGGATACCTTCAAGTTCCGGTTCCGCAAGAAAGGCCTCATTGGCAATGTTTCCGACCTTTGTGAAGTATTCATGCGCTGCAATCTCTATGAGCCTCTCAAAACGCACCGATGACTGCCCTCCCTGATGATGCTTGCTCGGAACGAGGGAATCTATGTGTTTTATCACCTTTATCTGCTTTCCTTTCAAAAGCCCTATCGTGGCCTCACTGCGGTCCACAACTATGAGCCCGTAGGACTTCCTGTCCACCAGCATGTCCTCAAGTGGTTCCAGATAGAATCGTGAATCACATCGGTAAAGGAATGTGCTTATGGGTTCGGGAGGAACGAGAATCTTGGCGATCATATCCGTCTGGTCCGCTCCTTTGGCCACATGGCCCACGAAGAAGACCACCCCATTTTCAGGGGGCTTTTTAAAGGATTTCAGCCTGCTCATTATGGACTCGATGGCGGATGTGACATTTTTCATGGTGCTCTTGGACTTTATGTTGGAGCTCTGAGAGTACTCGTCCCTCAGGTATGCCACAACATCGGATATCTGCTTTCCAGGGGGTATGTAGAGGGATATCAGTTCCGTGGCTCTCCCGTTGTACTGCCTCAACTCTTCGAGAGCTTTCTTGAACTCGTATCTGGCGAGCGCAGGGTCCATGTTCTGTTCTGCCATCGGCTGACTGAAAACAATCCTCTTTATGTAGGTTTTGGATGTTTATTTCCATCAAAGAAAATGATAACTTATTTATTAGATGAAGTTTTGTGTGACAGAAGGTGAAGTATATGAGAAAGATTGCAGCAGTGTTTATCATCATGATGATGTTAGCAGGGAGTATGAGCATACTGGTGGGAAGTGCAGCATACACGGAGAATTCAACGGTGCACTCCGTTTCTCCGATAAGCCCTTCCACCGCTCTTTCTCCGACGAGAATAAATAGCAATGCGGACTTCAACACAGCCCACGGAGTAATAAGCGGGAGTGGAACGATTTTAGACCCATACATATTCGACAACTGGACCATAGATGGGAGCGGTGTGGGATACGGCCTATATATCGGAAACACCACGGCCTACTTCATAATACGTAACTGCACGGTTCAGAACGCGAATGGAGTTGGGTCAGAGCCATATTTTCCCGATTCCAACATCGTTCTATATAATGTGACGCATGGGATGATAACGAATGTAACATCCACGAATGCGGCGAACAACGGCATATATCTTCTGGGATGGTCATATGGAAACACGATATACAACAATTCGGTGAGCAATAACGGATATGGTATTGTAATATACAGGGCCAACAACAGCCTGATAATCAATAACACAGTCACATCCAATTCCAAGGATGGCATAAGGATAGATACCGGATACTTCAACACGATAAGAAACAATACCGCAGATAACAACGGAAATTCAGGAATAATCTTTTTTAAGGATTGCTATAACAACAGGATAAAGGGCAACACTCTGTCCAACAATCGAGATGGAATAAAAATAGAGCATTCCAGTTATAACATTATTGAGAACAACAATGCAAGCAGTAACACCTATAAAGGGATATATCTGAATTACTGGTGTGAACACAACCGGATAATGAACAACACAGCCAATTACAACAGCGGCCATGACGGAATCACGATATACCGGTCGAACAACACCGTGGTCATAAACAATACTGCGGTTGGAAACGGGAGATACGGCATAACCATTCAATATACCAATCATACCTATATGGATAAGGACATGGTGATCAACCGTAATGACGCTCTTCATCTGTCCAATACCAGAAACACGGAGATATATGGTTCTACATTCGACGGAATGGAGGCATACTATGTTATATCCTCACAGTATGACGAGAACCTGACCATAAAAAATACCTCAGCAGGCAACAGCACACTGTATGTCATATATATTGAGTATGGTAAGAACATCATCATAGATAACAGCAGGATATCCAACGATACGAGGTACCATGGAATCGTGGCGAGAAACTCGGAGAACCTCAGCATATCCAACAGCACCATATGGAATATATATCAACATGGTATAGATATAATGGCTGTGAGGAATTACACGGTGGAGAACAACACCTTCAGTGACTGTCATCTCGTTTCAATAGATATAGGATATAATTATAACACTATAACACGCGTATCCAACAACACGATAACAGGAAGCTATGTTGGCATATTGGTCGGTGCCCAGAACTCTCTTGTGAGAGATAACACCATGTTCAATACAGGAATCTTAATGACTTCGTGGGATGTGAATATCAGAATGTACAACAACACTGTCAACGGAAACCCCGTCTTCTATGCATATGATACGGCCAACCTCATTGTGCCACCGGGAATGGGAGAAATCATCCTCAACCACTGTGATTATTTCACCATAGAGGAACAGAACCTTTCCGATGGTACGGTTGGTGCGCAGATATATCAGTCACATCATGGGATTATAAGGAACAACACCGTTCTGAACAACCATATGTATGGTATATGGAGCTGGCTGAGCAACTACTGTGAGATATATGGAAACACGATAAGCAACTCCAGCGAGTACGATACCGGTATTTCAAGCACCATGGGCTCCGCACTATATGTGGCCTACACCAGATATGGCAGTATCCACGACAATGAGATATCGAATTCACGTGTTGGGGTTTACATCGATTATATGAGCAATTCAAACACATTCCAGAATAACACCCTCACCAACAACGGATTCTTTGTCTACTATTATAGCACATATTCTCTGGACAACGACATCTCTCTTTCCAACACGGTGAACGGTCTGCCGGTTTATTATCTCTACAACCAGAACGGAACATCCGTACCTCCGAATTCCGCAGGCCAGGTCATAATAGCTGATTCCACGAACATAAGTGTGGGAGCGCAGAGCATCCATGACTCCACCGTCGGAATGGAGATAATCTGGTCTTCGGACATCTCTGCAGATGGAGTGCATATTCAGAGAGAATCCAAGTTCGGAGTCGTTTCTGTACGTTCTTCAAGATTATCCGTGGAGAACTCCTCCGTGGGCAACCTCTCAGTTAATGCCATTATGGGATATTACAGCGACAATCTGACTGTTAGGGGGTGTGCTTTCTCAGATTTGCATACTTCCTATTACGCCATAGATATATCATACAGTCCGGATGCCCTAATAGATAGCTGCACATTCTCAAATGTCTATAGAGGCATAACTGCAAGATATTCGATTGACAGGGCAAGGATAAGCGGAAACAACATCAATGTTACCAGCGGAGACGGCATCTTTGTTGGCGCCAACCTTAACACGAACTCTCATGTTCTGATAGAGAAAAATCACATCCATAAGACAGGAGGCAGGAGCTACGAAGGGATCTTTCTCTCGGCTCTAAACGGTACGGAGATGATGGGAAACACAGTAACAGGGTTCTATCATGGACTTTATCTGAGTTCATGTTACGGTGCGGATGTGCACTCCAACGATTTTGTGAACAACACCTACGGCGTATATATATCTCGCTATTCAGGATATACTCCATACATACCCAGCAGGATATACCACAACAACTTCATAAGGAATCTGGCCTATCCTGCATACTCCCCATATAACGACATTTTCAACCTGACATATCCGGGCGGAGGGAATTACTACGCCTACGAATACTCCTTCTACAACGGTGTGGATTATTTCTCAGGCCCGAATCAGGACATGCCCGGAAGCGACGGTTTCGGCGACACTCCATATATAGTCACAACCGGAGGCAGCATAGACCACTACCCTCTGATGTTCCCTCATGGCTCAACACCGACATATCTGGCAAACAGCTCATGGCCCATGTTCGGACACGATATGAAGCACACTGGGAGCACGGATGTGAAAGGCCCAATAACCAACACATCGTACTGGGCATTCCCTACCTCGGATTCTGTATATGCTTCCGTATCTATCGGCCACGATGGAACAATATATGTGGGTTCCATGGACCACAGGCTCTATGCCCTCAATCCTGATGGAACACAGAAATGGAACTTTACCACGGCGCATAATATCACCTCAACTCCGGCAATAGCTCAGGATGGAACAATCTATTTCGGCTCTGGCATATATCTCTATGCTCTTTATCCGAACGGCACTGAGAAGTGGAGATACAACGTTGGTGATGTCAAATCCTCTCCCGTGATAGGCACAGATGGCACGATATATGTGGGTAGCGATGGCGGTGTATTCACTGCAATGAACGATGATGGTACCAGAAGATGGGTCTACAACACAGGAAGCGTGACTCCCCTCACATCTCCTGCCATAGGAACCGACGGCACGATATATTTCTCCAACAGCACCAATGTCACCTACGCGCTCTCCCCAAGCGATGGAGTCCTCAAATGGACATGGACACATCCGGGGGCAGCAAATGTGAGCACGCCTCCCTTGGTGTTATGGAACGGCACCGATGACATAATCATCATAGGCTTTGACGACGGTAATGTGAGCGCCATAGCGAGCAATGGAACACCTCTCGGTGGCCATACCTTGGACGGAAAGATTCTCGGAATCTCCAGCAGGGGAAATGAGATTTACATAACCACCGACAACGGTACACTTTATGCTGTGGATTACGATAACGGTCCGCAGTGGACCTTCCATGCAGATGGTGCGATAGAAGGTTCAGTTGCCGTGGATGCCTCCGGAAATATCTATTTCGGAACAAGCGGCTCAACACCGAGGATATATGCTCTCGACTCTTCCGGCAATGAGCTCTGGAACTATACTGTGGTATACAGTCTCCGTTCTTCACCTGCAATCGGGGATGGAGTTCTCTTCATAGGTGGCGATGGCGGACTGTACTGTATGGGTGACGCTATTCCTCCATCCGTCTCCATAAGTTCTCCGTCCGAGGCAAGTGTGCTGTCTTCGGGAGATGTTACTATCACGTGGAGCGGGAACGATACTGGCTCCGGAATAGACCATTATGAAATCAGGCTCGACTCGGGTTCATGGCTGAATGTAGGAACATCCACACAGTATGCATTTTCCTCTCTTTCCGATGGAGCGCATACGGTGTATGTGATGGCAGTGGATAAGGCAGGAAACACTGCAAAGGCCTCTGTGAACTTCACAGTTGACACACTTGCACCTGAGATAATAATAAGCTCTCCGCAGAACGGCTCATATACCAACAGAACAGAGATTGAGATGCTCTGGGAAGGGAACGATACTGGCTCCGGAATAGACCATTATGAAATCAGGCTCGACTCGGGTTCATGGCTGAATGTCGGAAGCAACACGAGCCACATGTTCTCGGGACTAGAAGATGGCAGTCACACAGTATATGCACGGGCATTTGATAATGCAGGCTGGAATTCCACGACAAACGTAAGTTTTGGAGTGGACACCGTAAAGCCAGATGTGCGTATAACATATCCAGAAGAGCCATACATATCGCCATCATCAGACCTGAATATAAAATGGCAGGGCTCAGATAATGAAAGCGGAATATCCGGCTATTACGTGCGAACAGATTCAGGTGCATGGTCATCTGCAGGTATGAACACAACGTATACCCTGCATGGAATCGAGGACGGAGAGCATACCGTACAGGTCATGGCGGAGGACAGAGCTGGAAACAGGAGGATTTCAGAGGTTAATTTCCTTACGGACACGGAGCCTCCAGAAGTATCCATAGATTCACCTCTTAACGGAAGTCTGCACAGGGCCAATGTGGAAATAATATGGCACGGAGAAGATACGGGCTCCGGCATCAGGCAGTACGCATTGAGTCTGGACGGGGGTGACTGGGTGGATGTCGGTATGAACACAAGTTATAATTTCATAGGTCTTAGCGACGGAGAGCATACCGTACAGCTCATGGCTCTGGACGGGGCAGGTCATGGAAATACAAGCAGTGTCTCTTTCTTTGTTGATGGCACCCCGCCGTCAATCGAGGAGCATCTCCCTGTCGGTAGTTCACTTCCCGTGAACAGTACCATCTATCTGAGGTTTTCCGAGCCCATAGTAAGAGATACTCTGAAAATACGGCTTATGAATGGAAGCACATCAGTCTCAGGAAACATAAAATGGCTGAACGATACGGTGGTTCTATTTACACCCTCATCTCTCGACTACGGGCTCACATATACGGTGACAGTCAGCGGAGTGCGGGATGCGGCCGGAAACAATATGACGGACTACAGCTGGTCATTTTCGACAACAGATAAGGGATTGATATCAGGAAAGGTTCTGGACAGGAACGGAAACCCGGTAGAAGATGCGAAGGTCACATCCGACAGCGGTGAGAGCACTCTGACGGATTCAAACGGCAACTTCACGATTCAGCTCAGTATGGGAGAACATGTACTTACGGTGTCCAGAGACGGATATAATAATATGAGCATCAATGTTACGGTTGTTCCGGGGCATACGAAGGAGCTCCCACCCATGACTCTTCCGGAAAGCAGTTCTCACTCAATGCCTGTTTCCCCCGGTTCTTTCATGTATGTCATTCTCGGGCTGCTGCTTATCGTCGCTTTTGTTATAGCGGCTTTGCTTTTCAGGAGAAAGAGAGGTGTCGCAGAGGATGATGACGAGCTTTCCGGGAATATACCCGAAGAAGCAGCATCTTTTGAGGATATGGAGCCCAATGCTGCAGATATTGCACCGGAAGGTGAGGACGAGGATTTGTGAAAGTGAGCAGGATGTGAAACTCTCCCCAAACTTTTTATTATCTCCATTTTTCTCAATCCCATGCTCGTGTTCGCAGAGGAATGCTTTACGACCATCAAACTCTCCCTTACATGTTACAGTGACAGGGAGGTGCTCTGAATGGGTATTTTCGGAAGGAAGAAAAAGAATGATTCGCCTTCCGGTCTTCCGGACCTTGACGAGCGCTCATTCCCCGAGGCCCTGAGCTCCAATCGAAAGGTCGTGGTGGACTGCTGGAACACCCACTGCGCTCCCTGCAGAAAGGTCCATCCCATAATGGAGGAACTGGCCGGGAAGTACGGCACGATCTTCTTCGCAAAGCTTAATACTGACGAGCATGTTTCGATAGCAGTGGAACACGGAGTCATGAGCGTACCTACCATCCTCTTCTTCAAGGATGGGGAGATGGTGGGTGCTCTCGCAGGTACGACATCCCGCGAGGACATAGAATCCGCTCTGAAGGAGAAACTGGAGGTATGAACATGAGAGATTATCCGGTAAAAAGGACTGTCAAGAAGAAACTGGCCGAAGAAGGTCTGAAGAACATAATGGAAAGGTATTTCGAGGGCGTGAAGGACGAAGGAGACGCAGTGCTGGCGCACTACGGTGCCATGAAGAGCATAAGGGCCAGGTACGACGGAAAGAAGCTCTGGGTCGAGACGGATACGGATGCCTCTGCCTCCGATGAACTGGCTCTGGACACAGTCAGGGTCTACAACAGATTCCTTGAGGAAGCCACAGGATATACGGCTAAAGAGCGCAAGAAGCTCGCCAACAAGGCTGCGAAGGAAGGGGCATGAAGGTAGCTGTCATAGGAATACAGGGTGATGTCTACGAGCACATCCGCATGACAGAGCAGGCCATGGAGGAACTCGGAATATCCGGTGAAGTGGTCTGGGCAAGGAGAAAGGAGCATCTTCAAGGTGCGGATGCCGTCATACTTCCCGGCGGAGAGAGCACCACAATATCAAAGAGGCTGAAAGGAAGCGGAATGCATGAGGCGCTCAGAGAGATGGCCTCTGAAGGTGTGGGAATCATGGGCACCTGTGCGGGCTGCATACTCCTTGCAAAGGAAGGGGACGACGAGGTCTACAAGACCGGTACCGAATTGCTGGGCATAATGGACATGGAGGTTGACCGCAACGCATTCGGAAGGCAGAGGGAGAGCTTCGAGACAGAACTGGATGTCGAAGGCATAGGAACTGTTAACGCCGTGTTCATCCGAGCCCCTGCAATACTGAGGACATGGGGCGACTGCAGGATAATATCCGAGTTCGAGGGAAAGGGAGTTGCAGCGGTTCAGGGAAAGCACATGGCACTGGCCTTCCATCCGGAACTTACTTCCGACACCAGACTTCACCGTTATTTCCTCGAGAGGGTCTTGAATGGGTAAAAAGTCCGCCCTCATATCCATCGTTCTTACTCTCGCTCTGGCAGGTGCCTATTTTTCTCTTGTTGTGGTTGGAAATGAGGTGGAGGAGAGGAAATACGTGTATTCTTCGCCTCTGGACTATGCACTTGACTACCTGAGTGATGAGCCATACAGCAGGCTGGAAATAGAGGTGGACTGGGTTCAGGGATACGCACCGAGTCACAGTGCTCTTGATTTTCTAATTCATAAGATATACACATATACCGATAAGAAATACGTACGGGTAGATGGTAATGCATCGGATGAGATACCACTCAACAGTCCCATATATACTCTGCAGGACCTGCATACACTGGAAGACAGATACCGCAGCGATTACAAGCACGGAAACACTGCAGTACTTTACATCCTTTATCTCAATGGTATTTTCAGCGATACTGGCGGTATTGAAGAAGGAGAAGGAGAACAGACTGATATCGCAGGTCTTGAATACGGCTTTTCTTCCATTGCCATATTCAAACAGGAGATAGAGGAATATTCTCAGAGTGCCTATCAGGCCGAGTATATGGAGCGCACGGTACTTCTTCACGAGTTCGGGCATACCATATGCCTTGTTGGAATAGGCTACGATTCTCCGCAGGAGGACCCGGAGCATCCGCACCATTCGATTCATAAATATGCTGTCATGTACTATGAAATGGATGCAAGTCAGGGAATACCACCTCAGGATTTCTGCAATGACAGTAAAAAGGATATACAGACGATAAAGGCCCACACTCGGCAAGTCTCTCCAATAATCTATGTTCCATGGATGCTTCTTCTGGCAGATATCCTTTCCGCAGCAAGCATTGTGGCTGCAATCATGGAAAAAGATTCACAGTACCAAAACAGTTCCATCCCACCGGGAGGCCATGAAGATGGGTCAGTTGAAGTGGAAGATGATGATATGTACTTTTAGAGAATTTAGAGCATTGCTTTAGAGTGTTATATCTCCTGAAAGAAGCCCTATGAAGAGTGCCGAGGCCACTATATCGGCGCTCGCCCCGGGATTATAGCCTTTTTCCTCGATGAATTTGCTTATTTTACCAAGTTTTTCGGGGTTTCCTCCTCCTTCAAGCGTTTTCTGAACGAATGAACTCAGTTCTTCGGCTTCTTTTTGGCCGTATATGGCAGCTATATGTGTATCTGGGTACTTCGAGAGTAGCACAATATATGAGTGGATTATGGCGGTAAGGATGTCAGTACCGCTGTCCAGAACGCTTTTCATGGCTGGAAGTGCCACCTCGAAGGAGAGATTGTAGTCGCTTGCATATTCGTGGGCCACAGCGCTCTTGTCTGCCCCTTTTTTCATCCATTCAAGAAGAGGAACATGCCCGTCTATTATCTCTTTCAGTGCGGATTCGTCCGTGGCCCCTTCAGGTATTCCAGAGGCATCGGCATGTTTCATAGCATTGTACGTATAGACCGCATCCTCGTAGGTTGCAGAGCGCAGTACTTCTCCAATCTCTTTTCTGAGAGATGGGAGATCAATATATTCGGCACTCCCCGCTGCTCGAGCTATGGGTCCAAACAGAAGGATGACTCCCAGATGAACGTTTCCGCCCCTCTGCACGCTCATGGAACGATTGACTGCGTGGAATATTCCCTGTCCGAGCAAATACTCTCCAATGGCTATCCTGCGCATGACTGGGCCTATGGCCGCAGAAGATGCTACGAAATGCTCAAAGGATGTTTTTCCGCTTGAGTGATAGGGGCTGACATTTCCGGGTTTTCTCGCGGAGGCCTCGAGGAGCGCAGCCATAACTGCCTTCTCTGCAACGTAGTCGGGTCGGTCTATCATCACATCACTTCTACACCGCTGGATTTGCTCTCCTCTTTCTTTGTGAAATTCGGTTTAGGTATTGGAAGAGGCGGCGGCATATGAAGGTCTCTGGCAAGTATGAATGCCTCGACAACACAGTTGTTTATCACCGCACCGTGAACCTCATTTGCCATCTGCTCCGGCATATTGTGTTTGTTTCCCCATCTCTCGGTTATCTCAAGAACATTGCCCTCATACAGGACAGCACCTTCCATCCTCATCAGCCCTATTCCTGCGTAGTTTATTGTGAACCTGAAATAGACATTCACCGCACGCTCGCTGGCAGGTTCAATGTTCGTTATGCTCACATTGAAGTTCACATTTATCTGAGAAAAGCGCTCCCCCGGGCCGGTGAACCTCCTCGCCTCGATCTCCTTTATGTCAAAGTTCCTGATGCTCATACGGGTGCATAACCCTCGCATTCTAAATACTTTGCTTCTCAAGCCACCTTCTGTATTCCACCGCTTTCTCTATGGTGGCCACAACCCTTCGGGGGAACGGTATCACAGGTATCCCTGCCTTCTGAAGCTCGAGTGAGACCTTCTCTGTGAACGCCCCTCCGCTGGCCAGTGCAAGAAGGGGTTTCTTCCTTCCGGGCAGTATATTCAGCAATTCCTCCCATGAACCCGAAAGCCCTTCATCCTGAAGGGTGAGCGCTGCAATGATCACATCTATGCTCTCGTCCTTCTCTATCTCATCAAGGGCCTTGTCATACCATTCCGGAGTTGCGCTCCCTGTGAGGTCAACAGGATTGTCCACATTCACGAAGTCGGGCAGCCTTTCCTCTATCCTCTTCCTCGTTTCATACGATAAATGCCCGAGCCTCACCACCGGCGACCTGCCTATCCAGTCGGCCGTCAGCACGCATGGGCCCGCACCGTTGGTGACCATTATCGTCCTTCCGCCCTCTGGAAGCTTTTGCAGCGACAGGAAGTTCAGGAGGTCAAGGAAGTTCTCAAGGTCATCCGCAACTATCGCTCCATGCTGCCTCAGGGCCCCTATGAACACCCTTCCGTCCGAGGCCAGGGAACCGGTGTGGCTCTTGGCGGCCCTTGCGCCGTGAGCGGTCATTCCGGCCTTTATCACCACAACAGGTTTCTTCTTTGAGACATCTCTCAGCACATCAAGGAACTCCCTTCCCCTGTCTAGACCCTCTATGTACATCCCGATGACCTTCGTGGCATCGTCGTCCATCAGGTACCTCAGGGCATCTATCTCGTTCACATCCGCCTTGTTCCCGTAGCTGATGAACTTGTCTATTCCCACACCGGACTTCGCAAGGGATTCCAGGGCTATTATTCCCACCGCTCCGGACTGGGTGACTACGCTCACAGAGCCCTTTTCAGGCCTGAGCATGGCATATCTCGGCTGGAAGAAGGTATCCACACCTGTTGTCGTGTCAAGAACCCCTATGCAGTTCGGCCCGATTATACGGACACCGTATTCCCTCGCTTTTCTGACCATCTCGTCCTCATACTCCGCTCCTTTTCCACCCAGTTCCTTGAACCCTCCGGATATGACCACCGCGGCCTTTCCGCCGTGCCTTCCGAAGCGCTCCACAGCATCGGGCACCTTGCTGGCAGGAAGCACTATCACGGCCATGTCGCACTGAGGGGCATCCTCTATGCTCTCATAGACCTTCAGTCCAAGTATTTCCCCACCTTTCGGGTTTATCGGACATATTCTCCCCATGTATGAGTTCTTCAGGGATTCGAGAACGACATAGCCTATCTTCTCGGGGTTCGACGATGCGCCTATTACCATTATTCCATCAGGGTCGAAGAAGTCTCTCATGTTATCACAGGTCCAGCCCGCCGCTTTCCAGCTGCTTCATCAGTTTCCTCTGCATCTTCCTGTTGCCGGAGAATCCCTTTATCGCCTTCTTGGAACGGTTGTAGTGCTTCAATAGGGCTCTGACATCCTCGGGGCTCTTCCCGCTGCCCCTCGCTATTCTCTTTATCCTCGAGGACTTGATTATCTTCGGGTTCTCAAGTTCCTCCCTTGTCATCGAGTCCATGATTATGTGAAAGTTCCTTAGTTGCATCTGAAGGTTCTCGACCTCCTCGTCCGACAGGGCATCCACCAGCCCGAGCATTGAAAAGACCTTCTTCAATGGCCCCATCTTCGTCATGGCCTCCATCTGGTCGTACATGTCTATGAGGTTGAACTTCCCGGACATCATACGCCTTGCCAGTTCCTCGGCCTTGTCCTCATCCATTGCCTCTCCGGCGGTCTCCATCAGGCCCTTTATGTCCCCCATTCCCAGAAGCCTTGAGATGAACCTATCCGGGTCGAACTTCTCAAGGTCCTCCATGTGCTCTCCGGTACCTATGAAGACTATGGGAGCGCCTGTCTCGGCCACTGCGGAGAGAGCGCCTCCACCCTTTGCGGAACCGTCCAGTTTCGTTATTATGACACCCGTGACCCCAACGGCATCGTGGAATGCCTTTGCCTGAGGGCCTGCCTGCTGGCCCACCGCCGCATCCAGGACGAGAAATACCTCATCCGCATCGGCGACCTTTCCAACCAGCTTTATTTCCTTAATCAAATCGTCTTCCAGAGAATGCCTTCCGGATGTGTCTATTATCACCACGTCAGTGTGTTTGAACTCCTCAAGCCCTTCTCTGACTATTTTGGGAGCTTTCTTCTCCCCCGGCCTGCCATAGACCGGAACCCCGACCTGCTCGCCTATCTGCTTCAACTGGTCATACGCTGCGGGCCTGTGGACATCCCCGGCTATCAGCCCGACGCTGAGCCCTCTTTTCTGGAAGTAATTGGCCAGCTTTCCGGATGTTGTGGTCTTACCCTGACCGTAGAGGCCGACCATGAGTATGCGGTGCTTCTTCAGGGGAATCTCCCTCTTTTCACCCAGTATTGCAACGAGTTCCTCGTAGATTATGCGGATTACATGTTCTCTGGCGCTCTTCCCCGGCGGTGGCTCCTCTTCAAGGGCCCTCTTCTCCACCTTCTTGCTCATCTCCAGAGCGAGCTTGACATTCACATCAGCGCTGATGAGCGCTCTCTGAAGGTCCCTGACTATCTCCTTCACGAGCTTCTCATCCACCGTATTGGCCTTCGCTATCTTCTTCAGGGTGTTCCTTATGGACTTCCCGAGGTTGTCGAGCACCATCGTTCCGCCATCATTTCATCATATAAGTTTATTTGTCCTCTCAAAAAGCTTTTTTACCCTTCACCGATGGACATCCGTGGAATACGACCTTGCGCTCTCGGGAAGGCTCTATATCGGCGGAGAACTGGTTGACGGAGCCATAGGAATAAAGGACGGGAAGATAGTGGCGGTCAAAAAGCAGATACCGGGAGCGCTCGATTATGGCTCCAAAATAATCCTGCCTGCCAGAACCGACCCGCATGTGCATCTCCGGGACCCCGGATTCACACAGAAGGAGGACTTCTTCACAGGCACGCTTTCAGCCGCTTTTGGCGGTGTTTCCTGTGTTCTGGACATGCCTAACACAGACCCGTTCGTTTACCGCTACTCACACCTTGAGGAGAAGGAGCATGTGGCATCCAGAAAGGCCGTGGTGGACTATGGGCTCTATGTGGGAATGAGTAACAATGTCCTGGACGAGAAGGCATTGAAGAGAGCGCCCGCACTCAAGATATTCATGGCCCCCACCACAGGCGGAGTTGTCAATGAACTGGATGATGTCGCCCTCAACTACCTTCTGAACATCATGGCGGATTACCCGCAGGTAACGGTGTTCCATGCCGAAGATTCAAGGATGGTGAAAGAAGGCCCTGCCGGAGATTTGAAGGAGCATATGAGGAACAGGCCTTCCGAAGCCGAAGAAAAGGCCGTTGAAAGGCTTATCTGGACCGGAAAGGACCTTCACATCGCGCACATAACATCAGAGGCAGGGGTGGAGGCATTGAAGAAAAAGAGCGGGCAGACCGCAGAGGTAACGCCATCGCATCTCTTCCTTACCATGGATTCGGACCTTGAGAACCTCGCATATGCGAAGGTGAACCCGCCTGTGAGAACGAAGAGGGATAGGGATGCCCTGTGGGGAGCGCTCCGGGACGGCAGGATAGACATGGTATCCTCGGACCATGCACCGCATACTATCGCTGAAAAGGAGGAATTCGAAACCTCTCCTTCCGGGATTCCGGGGGTGGAAACAGCCCTGCCTCTCATACTCGCATCGGTGAAGAAAGGGTTGATAACATTTGAGAGGGCCGTAGAGGTTCTGATTGAAGCCCCTGCCAGGAGGTTCTGCCCGCAGAAGGGAAGCATTGAGGAGGGAAAGGACGCGGACCTCATAGTTGTGGACATGAAGGACATCAGGGAGATAAGGGCGGATGAACTGCATTCAAAGGCTGGATGGACACCGTTTGAGGGAATGGATGCTGTATTCCCTCAGGATGTCTATGTTAGAGGAGGCATCGTCATAAAAAATGGAAATTTTGAAGGTGAAAGGGGTTTCGGAAGGAATCCCTGGTTTTAGAACCCATTGGCCAGTCTCATGCCCATCCACAGGGAGAATGACAGTATTGCAAGGGCAACCGACGCCCCTATCAACGTCCTTCTGACATTCGGGTCCAGGTCATCTGTGCCTGCTGAGGCGAATCCGGCCATAAGAAATAGCATGGTCCCTGTAGCCCAGACCATGAGCGCGCCTTTCATTATATTTCCGAGAGTGTCGCTGTCGAAGTCGTCAGGAGGCCAGCTTCCCATGGGAAGTACCGCTATCAGCATTATCGCACCGATACCTATGAATATGGCGGCCAGAAGGCCGAGTATACTTATGCCTCTGGAGCTCAATACACCTTTTTTTACTGGCTTTCGAGCCATACTTTGTATGCTCTGTGTAACTGGTTGTTGTACTGGCTGTTGTGTTACTGGCGCAGGGGCCCTTGCTGGAGCTGAGCTAACAGATGCAGCGGCAACAGGGGCAGCAGCTCTGGCTCGCTGTGTTCCGGGCTGTGGAGGTGTTTTTCTAGCCTGTGGCCGTATGGGCTCTTTCAAGGGTTTCAGCCAGGAGAATGTCCTCCCGCAGTTCAGACATATTCCCGTACCGTCATCGTAGAACTCCAGCATATCTGAGCCACAATATCCGCATATGCCTCCTGTGGGTTTCTTGTACCTCTGACCATTTATTACTACATATTCATCGGGCAAATTACCACCATGGGTGAATAGATGATGCAGTATATATAACTTTCCCGCAAAAGGCTTTTTTACACCCCTCCCATGGATGGCCATGAGCGGCGAAGAGGTCGTTGAAATACTTAACGAAGAACTGGTGGAGCTCATAGACAGCCTAGCATCGGGTGTTGAAGAATCATATACCGAGATAAAACAGATAATCTCGGAGGACGAGCACCCGGATGATGCTATGGAGGCCATGAAGGAGCTTGTGGAGATTATGGTTGATAGCGGCAGGATAGGCCGGCAAAAAGGGGATGAGATAATAAGGAGACTGGAAGAATGAGATTCAACGCACATCTCAGAGAGGACATAGAGGCATCAATGAGTGATGTCGGGGCATCTCCGGAAGGAATAGAGTTGATGTCAAAGAAAGGTCGCATCTATCCGATTTTTCTCAGGGATGTGCCGCTGAGAGATGCCATAATAATGAAGCAGGAGGCTCTGGCAGTTGGCGGGGACTGTGCAGTATCGTGGGGTGTTGTTGGACTGAGTGCGGATAAGACGGATGCGCTCCTCCTTCTTACTGAAAGGCAACTTGAGATATTTGCATCAAAAATGGAGTTTCAACCCTTCAATGGTAAGAAGATATCCGAGGAAGTTCGTGATGTTGTGGATAACCAGAAAAAAAGCAAATATAGTTTCAGAGCAGGTGATAAGGAGATAGAGCTACCTTTTGCCGTCATGGGTATATTGAACGTAACTCCTGACTCGTTTTCCGATGGTGGCAGATATGACAGGCCGGATGCGGCAATAGAAAGGGCACTGCAGATGGTCGA
>JALTFR010000026.1 GCA_027006785.1 Thermoplasmata archaeon
AAATCGCCTATGGTCCCATCCACAACAACAACACCGCTTCCCCTGTCCTCGATGGGTGCGGCCCATATCTCTCCGGCAGGAAGGTTTCCCATGCCTTTCTCTCCGATTTTGATGTCGGTCTGGAATACGCGCCCTTCGAGGTTGAGTGTGAGATCAGTGCCTGCTTCTGTTCTTATATGTGCCTCCACCGCAGGGTTCATGATGTCCATAAGGCTCTCGGCCGTTTTGTACATCTCCTCAAAATCGGCTGTTAAAGGGCCTTCGAGAAGCATTGAACTGTCTATTCCCGGAGCATGTGCTATGCGAGCTCCACGTTCCATCTCAAGCTCAAGGAGCCTTATCCTGAATGGTGTTTCCTCGGCATAGGATCTGAATGTGTTGATGTAGATGTCGGAATGGTCCAGGCGCTCCTCAATCTCAGGTGGCAATTCCTTAAAATGCCCTTTCTTTTTCCTGCTTCCGAGATAGAGCAGTTCGGAAGAGAGGCCCAGACGCCTGCATGCCTCATTGAAGGCAGTGGCAACATCTCGGGATTCCTCATCAGTGACAACGCTTACCTTCTCATTTTCCTTAACCTCAAGAACGGTCACAAGAGCTCTTTCAGCATGCATTACCATCTTTGAGAAATCAGAATCGGATATCTGCATAGCCCACCTTTTTCATTTTTCATATATAAAGATTTTGGACAACCCGTCTGCTCTGATAATTCTTATCACAGGAATGCTCTCATTTATGCTCTTATGCGTGATAGACATATTTATGTACTGTTGTGCAAAAGTACAAATATGATGTTACAATAACTGCACCAGAGGTGTATATCTATGGAGAAGAAGGACACAGTTGTCATAAGCGACCCCGAAGTCATAAAAATAATCACGGAATCCACAAGAAGAAAGATACTGGCTCTCCTCAGAATAAATGACCTGAGCATATCCCAGCTCTCCGAGCTTATAGAAAAGGATCAATCCACCATCTATCGCCACGTGAAAAAACTGGAGGCACATGGGCTTGTCATGCCAGTCGGGGAGAGAAAGGTCCATCATATACCAGAAGTGGTGTATGGAAGAGTCGCAAAGAGCTATATCATAGTTCCGGAGGTGGACGACGAACACCCCTCTCCAATAGTCTACTACAAGAGAGAGGCCGTAAAAAAGGTCATGGATGTCCTTGAGACCATGGGGTATTCCATAGAGAGCAAAAGAGTCGTCTCAAGAGAAATGTACAGTTTCTTTAAAAAACTGGACAACATAACCTCGGAAGACTGGAAAGCAATTCAGAACACTGACATGCACATAGACCAGAGAACTTTCATAAACACCAACATAGCCCTTACACTCCTCAAAGTCGAAGAAGACCCGGATTTGAAAGACATAATGGAAAAACTCGGAGAGTTGATAAAACGAAAAGAGTGATCTTTCTGGACCTTGTTGGCACCATAACCGACCCCGAAAGCGACAGGGAAGGGATGATAGAGATTGCAAGAAGGGTGAAAGAACGATATTCCATTCCCGGAAGCGCAGAAGAGATATGGGAGCGCATAGATGAGATAAGAAGGCCGGATGCCGAGAAAAGAGATGTGCATTACATACCTTTCAGGTTCATAACAGCCGATGCGGTATTCCTTATTCTGAGAGATATGCGCATAAAGATGAGCGATGAGGAGCTTGCATGGGTCGAGGAGATATATGTTGAGGCGCAGGTGGAAAAAGCCAGGCTTTCTAAGAATGCAAAAGAAGGCATTGAAATGATGCGCTCCATAGCCGAACACCTCGGGGTGATATCCGATGCAGATACAGGCTACCTTCACAGCATGCTGGATGCGCTGGGAATCAAACAGTATTTTGATAGTATAACCTCATCAGAAGAGGTTGGGTATGGAAAACCCAACCCGAAAATATTTGAAGCCGCACTGAGTAAGTCGGGAAAGGAAGGGACTGTCTTTCACATAGGTGATTCCGAGAAAAGGGATGTAGAAGGAGCACTCTCCGCAGGAATAATCCCTGTGAGAATAGGGCAGAAAGGCACAGAAAGCAGGGCGGAGTATGTGGCCGAAGACGTTCTTGACGCTGCGAAATGGATTGAAAATCATTATAAAGACTGAAGGAGTTGAAAGGATATGAGCCTGCCCCGATTTCAGTATCTCTCCGAAGAAGTAATCGATTCACTGCGCGCGATAGTATCGGGTTATTTTTCCATCTATTCCACCATGATAGAGGCAGACTCGGTAGTATTCTTCTGCGAGGTTAACGAAAGCACACTTGAGAGGGATTTCGAGGAACTGAGGCTCAAACTGAGAGAGAACGGATACATACCCATGATAAAGCGCTCCAAAGGTGAGTATCTCCTTTATGTGATGCCTTTTCAGAAAAGAAAGGGTTGGAATGTTACGATCAATGTCCTCATGCTTATCCTCACAGTACTGAGCACTGCTTTTGCAGGGATAATACACTGGGCCTCATATACCGGAAGCACTGAGCTGTACTCTTTGAGCAATATCACAAACGGCATACTATATTTTGCATTTCCACTCCTGCTGATACTGGGAACCCATGAAATGGGGCATTATGTGATGGCGAGGAGAAGACACGTGCGTGCTTCGCTCCCCTTCTTCATACCCTTCATGCCTCCTCTCGGAACCATGGGAGCATTCATAAGCCTGAGAGAGCCGATACCGGATAAGAAAAGTCTGATAGACATAGGGATCGCCGGACCAATAGCCGGATTCATAGTTGCCATTCCGGTCACTATAATCGGGATGCTCCTGGGAAGCATACAGGCACCTGCCGATACCACAATGTACGCTGGAAGCACATACATGATAATACAGGTTCCACTTATATACAGGTTTCTGGCACTTTTCATACCTGCAGGAGAGTTCATGCACCCCATGGCCTTCGCGGGCTGGGTAGGATTCATTGTAACCGCCATAAACCTGTTTCCCGCGGGGCAACTGGATGGCGGTCACATAGCGAGGGCGGCTCTCGGAGCGAAGAAGGCCCTTTACCTCAGCTATGCATCTCTGGCAATCCTGTTCCTTATAGGGATTTTCACCGGATACTGGGGCTGGATAATATTCGGAAGCCTGATATTCTTTCTCGGAGCAAAGCATGGCCCTCCGCTGAATGACATAAGCCCGCTTGACAGCGGAAGGAAGGGGCTGGCCGTATTCGCAGCGGTCATGCTTGCCATATCCTTTGTGGCGGTTCCTCTCGATGTTTACAGCCCGTCGCCCGGTATATCTCTGTCAACCCTGGACGGAGGCAACAGCACTCTCAATTTTACCGTTGAAGCAGGTTCTGAAATAGATGTCAGTTTCAGCGTGTACAACACGGGCGAAGGTGCCGAGAATATCAGCATATTCGTATCCACTCCTAGAGGATGGAATGCGAGCGTATTCGATTACAACACGAGCAACTCCAGAGGGATAGCCTTCAATGAGATGCTTAATCCGGGAGAAGGAAGGAACTATTCACTTGTGCTCGATGTGCCCGAGAATGCCACTTCCTTTCTTTACCGCGCTGCAATAACTGCATCTTTCGCAGGCATTCAGGATTCCATCTCCATGAAGATACTCATACCGGGAAATAGCTCATTCTCGATGATGGTTCTTCCTCAGAGCACATCGACATCCCCGAACAGCACACTTGAATACAGGGCGAACATTGTCAGTCTCTCAAACACCACACTTAACCTGACGTTTTCGGTGCTGACACCGGAAGGCTGGGAGACATACATAAACGGGGCGAATATGAGTTCCATGCATCTTGTCCTAGAAACTTATGGGAGTGACTCTCTGAACTTCTCGGTGAGCGTTCCGTCCAATACAAGCAACGGAAACTACGCTGTAGTGGCGGTACTCACATCCGAAAGCGGTTCCGTAGAATCCACATACCTGTCCGTTAGCGTGGTTCAGGAGCGCTCCAGCAGATAGAAATGTCTTGTCAGTGAACGGTGCACCCTGACAGCGTGCATATCAATGAGCCTGAAATCCTCCGCCAGACCTATGTATCTCTCGGAGGGAAGTATGACGGACATCCTCTTTCCGGAATCCAGTATGTCTGCCACTGATGAGAAGGCACGGCGGTAAAGGCTTTCCACAGATTCTCTGTTGGTTGTCGAAGAGCGCCCGTATGGCGGATCAGTACTCACCGCATCGGCCCGTATGTGCCCTATGTCATCTATATCTCTTACCTCAAGTTTGGCCCCTACACCATAATATGCGAGGTTCCTTCCTGCTCCTTCTATCATCTCCGGGTCGGAATCCGTTCCGTATGCATCCATACCGCACAATGAGGCCTCCAGAAGGATTGCTCCGGTTCCGCAGAATGGGTCCAGAAGCCTCTGCCTCCGTTTTATTCCGGTAAGATTGAAGAGCGCTCTGGCCATTCTCGGATGAAGTGTCACAGGCGAGAAAAAAGGGCGTTTTGTAGGCTCTCTTCCAGAAATGCCCCTCTTATCCTCAAGATGTATTCCTGCGTACAGCCTTTCCCCGAGGTAGATGTCCAGAACATTATCTGGATTTTTCAGATCTATCTTCCTCTGCCTTCCGACTATGTCCCCTATGCTTCTCTCCACATCCATGCCTTTTCCCGGAAATTCTGAATACCTACATGAACGAACTGCAAAACTTCCTTCAGGGAGTTCAAAGGAGGATATCTGCTTTTTGAGCTCTTCCATGCTTCCGGAAGCGACGAATGACGAGTGCATTCTGGCATAGCCCATCCTTGAGAAAACATTTCCCGGAGAACTCCCCGAAACCACTGCAATCCTGCCGTGAATCTCCTTTATGACAGCGTCTTCGCCCGCAGCGGCGCCTTTCACCTCTGCATATGCAAGAGAAAGTTCATCCGCAGACAGAAGTATTATCTCGTCCACGCTGCAGCATTTTTCCATAGTTTATTAAATGTGCCCTCGGAAAGGGTTTTAAATCATAGGCATATCCTGCTGTATGGCTGTTGCAGATAAGATAGTCAGGCCCGATATAGACGAGTACTTCATGATGATGGCTGTTCTTGTGGCATCCCGTTCCACATGCATAAGAAGAAAAGTAGGCGCCGTGATAGTCAAGGACAAGAGGGTGCTAAGCACGGGGTACAACGGCCCGCCAAGGGGCATGGCACACTGCGATGTGACCGGATGCCTCAGGGAGCAGTTGAATGTTCCATCCGGAGAGAGGCACGAGCTCTGCAGGGGGCTGCATGCCGAGCAGAACGCTGTGATACAGGCCGCGGTCTTCGGAACGAGCATAGATGGCGCGAGCATCTATGTGACAAACCACCCTTGCAGCGTGTGCGCGAAGATACTGATAAACGCAGGGATAAAGGAGATAATCTACGACGAGTACTACCACGACGAACTGGCCGAGGAGATACTGAACGAGGCTGGCATAAAGGTCAGGCAGTTCAGAGCGCCGAAGTGGAGCGAATTTGAGAAATACCTCGTTGGATTGCACGGTTTCTGAGGAAATATGATGCAGATCAACGCTGACCTTCACATACACAGCCGCTTTTCCAGCGGTGTGAGCGACAGCATGACGCTGGAAGCACTGTCTTTGCACTCAAAGAAGAAGGGGATACAGCTGCTGGGGACCGGCGACTGCCTAAACCCGAAGTGGCTATCCGAGATAAAGGGAATGGAAAAGGTGGACGAGGGCACCTTCGAACTGAATGGGATGAGGTTCGTTCTCAGCACGGAGGTTGAGGACACGCACAGGGTGCACCATGTCCTGATATTCCCGTCGGCGAGCGCTGTGGAGGATATGTACGAGCGTCTGAAGTTCAGGAGCAACAACATAGACGAGGACGGAAGGCCTCATATCTTCATGGAGGGCTGGGACATAGCGGAGATAGCGAGGGATGTCGGAGCGCTCATAGGCCCCGCACATGCATTCACCCCCTGGACCTCGATGTACAAGGCCCATGATTCTTTGAAGGAATGCTACGGGGACATGGCAGATCACATTTCCTTCCTTGAGCTGGGGCTGAGCGCTGATTCGGATTACGGGGACCGAATATCCGAACTGCACCGCCTGACCTTCCTGACGAACTCGGATGCACATTCACCGTACCCTTTCAGACTCGCCCGCGAGTTCAACCGATTTGAGATGGATGATGCGACCTTCGAGGAACTGAGGCTTGCGATACTGCGCCAGAAAGGCAGGAGGGCTGTGCTGAATGTGGGCATGCCTCCCGAGGAAGGGAAGTACAACGAGACCGCCTGCTCCTCATGTTACCAGCATTTCAGCCTTGAAGAGGCGAAGGGGCACAGGTGGAAATGCCCGTTCTGCGGAGGCAGGATAAAGAAGGGCGTTAAGGACAGGGTGAACGAGCTGGCGGACCTTTCGGAACCGAGGCATCCTGAGCACAGGCCGCCGTACATCCGGTTGATACCTCTGGCGGAGATAATCTCAATGGCCTTCGGAACATCGTCGCCCATGACAAAGAAGGTGCAGAGGGAATGGGAATCGCTTATAGGCAGGTTCGGGAACGAGGTGAATGTCCTGGTGGATGCGCCTCTTGATGAGGTGAAGAGGGCTGCGAGCCCCGAGGTGGGTGATGCCGTGGAGCGCTTCAGGACCGGAAGGATACACCTGATACCCGGCGGCGGCGGGCAGTACGGAAGGATAGCTCTGGATGAGCCGGAGGAAAGGAAGGATGGGCAGAAGACCATCTTCGATTTCTGAGGTGCGCATCGCCATCTTTCAGGCAGGCGAGGACGACCCGAGGAAATCCACGGGCAGGAAACTGGCTCGCCTCGGCCTCGCGAAGGAAGTTAAGAGCCCCTACAAACTGCCTTCAGGTTCCATATTCCTGAACCCGTTCGTGGATGATGTTCTCTGGAAAGGTGACAGGGGAACCGCTCTCTCGCGTGGCATCTCTGCGGTGGATTCCTCGTGGAACCGCGAGGAAAAAGGGCATTTTCAGGTTAAAAAACTGGAATCCAGAAGGCTTCCTATGCTCCTTGCGGCGAACCCGATAAACTACGGGAAACCGTACCGGCTGAGCACGGTTGAGGCCATTGCAGGAGCCCTTTACATCGTCGGTTTCAGGGAGCAGGCGGAGTTCCTTATGTCGAAGTTCGGATGGGGCGAGCAGTTCCTTATACTGAACAGGGAGCCTCTGGATGCCTATGCCTCGGCGGACAGCCCTGAGAAGGTGAGGGAAGAGGAAGAGGACTTCTTCGGGTGATGAATAGGGCCGGCAAAAATCCACAGGAGATAAGGAAAGGGAATCTTTGAGAATCTGAATTAAACTCTACTTATTAAGGCAAAAATTCATATATCTGCCCATACATTCTTTCACGGTGATGTCCTGATAACAGTGGAAAAAAGATATTCGCCCGCATGGGAGGGCTTTCTATTTCAGAGTTCATACATGCTCGAAGGTGGGAGCGACTATTTCCTCCGGGACGGTGCCAACCGGGTATTCGACAGAGTCATAGTCGGTGGGATTTCCGCACTTGTAAAGACCTTCCGGGAATTCGTGGAAGAGCTCGGAAAGGCCCTCATCGACTTCGGAAAGAAGCTCATCGGAGCATTCGAGACAGCACTTCAGGAGGTAAAAACAGCGGTGGAAAAGGTCGTGGATGTCATCGCATCTATCGTGGAGTGGATAAAAGAGGCGATAATTTCTTTAGTCCGAGAAGCCATAGATTCCCTGTTTGACAGCATAAAAGACAGGATTGAAGATATAGGAAAACAGTTTTTTGATATTGTAGCAAACGAAACGGGGACTTCTGCCACACAAAGTGGCACCCGAGGACTGTTAGAAAATCATATATCGCAAAACGGTTGGATAAAGTGTACAGATAAGCAGATATACTATGCTTGTGTGATTTTACCACTTATCTTTAGTATAGGAACTGCAGTTTTTGCTCTTACAACTGCAATGGGACTGGTGGTGCTGGAAGCATTGACAGGGATTATAGGAAGCTTGAAAGATTTTATGCTAGGAAGAACAATAGCGATAGGTCTTATATATGGTCTTATAGGTGTATCATTATATTTTACTATAAAAGGAGATATGGGATATGTGGTAGAGGCGTTCGCAGGAGGTGGTGTCTGAGATGAAGGTAAAACTCAACCCTTTCTTCTTTATTATGACCGTAGGTGTCCCTATTGCTGTTGGGTTTATTGTGCTACCATATGCTCTGTTCATAGCTTCTACGCCATATTATTTTTCATTCCCCTTTGGAAATTTCTGGCAAGAATATCTTGCAGTTCTGATTATATTTGATATTCCTTTGATAGGTGTGATGAGTTATATGGCTGTTCCCTACCTTGTAACAATAAAAAATAATAAAATAATTGTTTATCGTTTAAGAAAAAAGTTAACGATAGATAT
>JALTFR010000027.1 GCA_027006785.1 Thermoplasmata archaeon
TGTGCCTTATTTATAGGGGCCAATGATAACAGAAAAGTTACCTCGGGGATAACTGTGTTGTCGCCAGCAAGAGTTCACATCGACCTGGCGGTTTGCTACTTCGCTGTCGGCTCTCTCTATCCTGGTGGTGCAGCAGCCACCAAGGGTGGGGTTGTTCGCCCATTAAAAGGGATCGTGAGCTGGGTTTACAACGTCGTGAGACAGTTGTGTTGCTCTTCGGAGGAGGTGTACGGCCTCTGAGGGGAAGGACCCTCTAGTACGAGAGGAACGGGGGATCGCGGCCTCTGGTGTATCAGTTGTCCGGCAGGGCATTGCTGAGCAGCTACGCCGTAAGAGATAAGAGCTGAAAGCATCTAAGCTCGAAACTCACCCCAAAAAGAGAGGCCTGAGAGCGCCCGTAAAAGACGGGCTTAATAGGGCCGGGATGTAAGCACCGAGCTTCGGCGAGGTGTTCAGTCCGTCGGCTACTAATGCTCGGACCACGCCTGCGGTCGGCTCGACCGTTAAACAGATTGCGTATGACTGGCAGTCTTTCACTGTTTATTTTCTGAAAGAACTGTCTGGAGATAGCGGAAGCCATCAAAAATAAAATTAAAAGAGTTTATGATGGAACGGTTCCTGTGGCGGTACCTGTGTATCCACTTATCGAGATTATCACCTGATACCCGTGTATGTCATGTCCTTGGTAGTTTATCACTATGTGATCTCCACCCTCTATATGATCTCCATCACTCACAACATGCGTGACATTTGTGCTCGCATCGTTGATGATATTTCCGTTGTTGTCAAGCAGAGTTATGCTTAAATCACCTATGTTGGCACGCTGGGGCGTGCTCATCGTGAGTACAAATGTAGCGGTTCCGTTAGCCGGGTTGGAGAAATCCTCGCTGTATGATAGATTGGCTGCTAGCAGGTTACTGTTGCTGCTTTCGTTCATATTTCCCACCATCAGGTAGAGTGTGGCCGCGAGAACCACTGTTATGGCCACCATCAGGATGGTAGCGATAACCGGGCTCACGCCCTCTTCTTTTTTTAACAGGTATTGTTTCATACAAGCACCTTTTTCACCATCATTTTCTAATATTTAAAATTTATCCACACTAAAATGCTCAAGTAACATTAAAATATTAAAAAAACAAAAAAGGAAAAGGGATTATGAGGGCACTGTGCCGGTTATGGTTCCGCTATAGCCTGCTATGCTTATTATTACCTGATAACCGTGGAGGTTTGCGCCGCCAGAATCTGTTATATAGATACGGTCACCGCTCTTCAGGTGTGTGTGGTCAGAGGTTATGTGGATTACACCAGAGGTAACTGTTGCTGGTGCCGGGTTACCGGAGCTATCCAGAACAGATATCGTCACGTCGCCCATTTTTGCCTCATTGGGTGTGTTCAGAACAAGCTGGAATGTCGCATTTCCGTTTCCAGGGTCTGATACGGTGTTAACATACGACAGACTTCCTGCCACCGGTGTATTGCCGCCGGTACCCATGTTCCCTACCATCAGGTAGAGTGTGGCCGCGAGAACCACTGTTATGGCCACCATCAGGATGGTAGCGATAACCGGGCTCACGCCCTCTTCTTCCTTTCTTACATACTTCTTCATGTTTTGTCATCTCCTGCAGGCTTTAACCTGCATTTATAACTCTCGTTTCTCAGTATATATAATTTTCCTGCCCTTTCTTCGTCATTTGACGAATAATCAATCGTCAAAAAAAGGAAAAATCTCTGAAAAAAAGAAATAGATAGAGAGGAATGAAGGAATATGACACAGAATTATAGGGCGTTGTCTTCGGAAGATAGGATACTCGTGCACCTCCTGCCATATCACAGCTATGTGAACGATATGGCAGTCCCCTTCGAAATCACGCAGAAAGGGATAGCCGATGCAATTGGCGTCAAGTTAACCCATATCTCCCGCCTTCTGTCCGCGCTCTCCGAAAAAGGCCTTGTAGAGTTCAGGAAAGCACATGTCCAGGGTATGCAGAAGAAGGTGAAGGTCTATTTCCTGACATCCGATGGAATGGAAAGGGCAGAGGAGATAATGGCAGGGCTGGAGGAGATGAGATTTCCGGTCATAATCGGGGGAGAGCGGGCTGAAAGGACATACAGTGAGATAAAGGAGATGACCGGCGCCACCATACTTCAGATAATGGACACGATGGAGAGCGAAGGAGTACTGGACCTCTCAGCCATGAAGCCGGCCCGCGTCGGAATATTCCTGATCCACCACCCACCGTCAACGGACCCGTTCATCGGAAGGGAGAAGGAGTTGAAGGAGCTATCGGACCTGATAAGAGGGGATTCAAAGGCGGTGGTCCTATACGGAACCGCAGGCTATGGAAAGAGCACCCTTCTTTCTACGGTGATGAAAGGATTCAGCAAGGAGATAAACATGCTATGGATAACCATAAACCGCAGGACAACCTTGGAGGAGATACTTCGCCCGATATCCTCGTTCCTCACATCCCTGGACCGAATGGGGCTGGAACCGCTGATGTTCGGAGGCGCTCCCCAGGATGAGATAATATCGGCGATAGCTTCAAGGTTGAAGGACACGCATTCTGTCCTTGTCTTCGACGGATACGGAGAGGTCAGGGAGGAACTCGTGGAGTTCTTCATCTCGCTTCTGAAGGCAATATCCGGTTCATCCGGAATAAAGATGGTATTCACCGCACAGGCCGACACGCCATACTATTGCAGGTTCTACGGGCCGAAGGATGTGGAAAACGGGACCGTTGCGGAGTATCACCTGAGCGGGCTGTCATACGAAGATACGGGCATGTTCCTAGGCATAGAAAAGGGCGAGAACCTCAAGAGGATACACAGGATGACCAGCGGGAACCCGTCGCTTCTTAAACTGATAAAGGAAGGGAACACCCAAGCACTGAAGGCCAGCGGAAGGTTCAGCACCGAGGAAGCGAACATGCTGATATATCTGGCAGGTCATTAGGGTACGAGATCGGGTATCCCGTCCTTTATACGATATTCCTTACCGCATTTATCACATACGAGAATGCCGGAGACGATGTCCTCTCCCTTCTTTTTGGCATCTCTGAGCTTCAGATCCCCTTTGCACACAGGGCAGCACAGGATATCAAGGGTGCTCTCCTTCATACCCTCTCCCCCATCTTTCTGAGAAGGTCAGCGTAGAACTCGGCCACATTTTTCACCGAATCCACCATCACATACTCGTCTGTGGCATGCCAGTTAGCCCCCTTTGGGCCATAGACCACCGTGGGCATCCTTTTGCCGAAGGCGTTGAAATCCCCGACAGACTGCCCGTATATCGGCTTCAGTTCCCCGTAACGCTCTATGTAGAGCGACGCAAAATCCCTGACCATGTCGTTCTCTATGTCCCACTCGTAGGGCTCTAGGAACGGTGTGCTTCTGGAATGCC
Organism: Thermoplasmata archaeon; assembly: GCA_027006785.1. GTDB lineage: Archaea > Thermoplasmatota > Thermoplasmata > WALJ01 > WALJ01 > JALTFR01. The sequence goes on from JALTFR010000027.1 coordinate 3,401, forward strand.
AGGATACTTCGGCATCGCAGTCCATATCCGCATTCTCCAGCATTTCAAGGAGCTCCTGCATCACACTGTCCCTGTCCTCTCCGGGAACCACATGCCTGTCCAGAACAACTTTGCAGGTATCCGGCACAGAGAGGAAGTCAGAGCCGCCCTCTATCTTCAGCACACAGGCCGAACCGGCCCCCATCTTCGGGTGTTCTTTGAAATGGAATTGCATTTCTGAGATGAAGCGGGATGCGCACAGTATCGCATTCGTCCCGCTCTCCGGCCTTGCACCGTGCCCGCTCTCACCTTTGAAAACTATGTCCAGCACATATCTTCCCCTTGCGCCCAGCATGGGCATCTCGTTCGTTGGCTCCGCCATGAATGCCACATCCCCATCTATCTCATTGAGGAGCGCGAATGCACCTTCGGAGTCAAGTTCCTCGCGAACGACAGCGGTGAAGATGATGTTCAGCGGGCTGTTCTCTGAAACTGCCTTTTTAAATGCATATATCAGGGCTGCAAGCCCTCCCTTCATGTCGGCTGAACCGAGGCCGTACAGCCTTCCATCCTCGATATCAGCGGAGAAGGGATCCTTCGTCCATCCCTCAACCACATCCACAGTGTCCATGTGGCCGTTCAGTATTACGGTAGGCGCATCCTTCTTTCCGCGGTGCTCGGCGATTATGTTGAATCCGAGGTCTCCGACCCGTTGGTGCTCCACATGAAGGGGTTTGAGCATCTCCTCTATCTCTCCGGCCAGCCTTGACTCGTATCCGCTTATGCTCCTTGTCCTTATGAGCCTCTTCGCTATCTCAACAGGGTCTATCTCAATTCCCCCGCAGGGATTCCATGTGCGCCACCTTGCGCTCCACAGTCTCCTTCTTTCCAATGTCGTGGCGGCTGAAGACCTCGCCGCTGACACAGGAGAGCGCCCTTTCAGCCAGGGCCTCGGCTTCCTCCAGCGTATCAGCCATTCCGAGCACGGCAAGGGTCCTCGATGTGGTTGTGTATATGGCACCGTCCCTCTCGTTAACGGATGCGTAGAAGACCTCGGCGCCCTCGCGATTTATGGCGCTCTCATCCACATCCACCTTCACATCCACCTTCGATTTTACGCCATACCCTTCAGGGACCACATATTTCACGACCGTGGCCTTTCTCCTGAACTCGACATCTCCGAGATTCCCTTCGACCATTGTAGCGGCCACCTCTGGAAGCGGGGTCTTCAGAAGGCTGAGCACATTCATGGCCTCGGGGTCACCGAAACGAGCGTTGAACTCTATTATCTTCGGGCCGTCCTTCGTGAGCATGAACTGGCCGTAGAGTATGCCTCTGTAGGGGTTGCCCTCCTTCTCCATTGCCCCAACGACCTTCTTCATTATGGAGAGCGCCTCCTCGTACTCGCTTTCCCTTATGAACGGAAGCCTGTGGTCCTGCATGGAATACGAGCCCATTCCTCCCGTGTTCGGGCCCTCGTCTCCCTCGTATGCTCTCTTGTGGTCCTGCACCAGCGGCATGGGTGCGAGGTGCTTTCCGTCCACGAATGCCTGCAATGTGAACTCCTCTCCCTCCAGTTTTTCCTCGATTATCGCCCTGCCACCTCCGTAGCCCTCTATTATAGTATCAATATATGCCATCGCTTCCTCGATGGAGTTCAGGTGCTCTCCGGATACCTTCGCGCCCTTTCCTCCAGTGAGGCCTATGGGCTTTATCACATGGTCAGGCATCTCTTCCAGGGCCTTCTCAGCATCCTCTCTGGTTTCAACGACAGCATATTTCACCTGCCCGGGTATGCCGTTCCTTTCCATCAGGGAGCGCATGTACTCCTTGGATGTCTCTATTCTGGCGGCAGCTTTCTTCGGGCCTATGGTGGGTATTCCTGCCTCCTCCAGCGCATCGGCCAGACCGACCTCCAGCGGTGCCTCGGGGCCTATGAACGCGTAATCAACCCTTCCCTTTGCCCATTCAACCACAGCGCTTATGTCCGTTTCCTGAAGAATTATGGCCTCCTCGGATATGCGGGCGATTCCGGGGTTCCGGTTCTTCATCACCGTGTATATCCTCGCCCCTCCCCTTTTCAGGGCCTTGGCTATCGCGTGCTCTCTCGCTCCACCGCCGACAACAAGGAATCTCATCTCGTCCATGCAGGTGCATAGGTTCATGGTTTAAAACTTTTTAAGCCCGGGCACATACACGCCCGTGGCCGGAAGCAACTTCGAAAGGGAACTGAAGGGAATCCTTCAAGGAGACAGAAAGACGCTGGACAGGGTCGTAAAGGGATGCAGCCCTGAGGAACGGGAGAACTACCTTTCCATAGAGAGAAAGCCGTTCATGGTGGTGCGCGCCGCCGGTTCCTTCGGCGTTGACCTCGTGGCCATCCGTTCGGACCTCTCGCTTCCGATAGAGGTGAAATCATCGTCCTCGAAGAAGATAACATTCAGCCACAGCAGCGGAAAGGCTCAGGAGCAGGCGGAGAGGATGAAGGCGGAGTGCCAGAGGGCAGGGGTGATACCGCTGTATGCGTTCAGGCTGAAGGGATATAGAGGGGATGCATGGCGTGTCTTTGCCCTTGATGTCGAGGGGATAGTGGGTGTGGCGGGCCTGCTCTATGAGAAGATACCCAGGGTGCACATCACATCCAGAGGTGGTTACATCCTGAACTGGGACGAGGGGATGAAGTTGAGCGAACTGATAGGGTTGCTTTCGATGTAGGAAATTACTTATAGTGAAAAAAGAATAAGCACATATGTATGCGAGGGCGATTGCATTTTCCATCGTGGTGCTCATGCTCATCTCAGCATTTCCGGTGCAGGGGGAGGCGGGGCAAGATACAAGGGCTGACAATGAACTGATACTCAGAGTGGCCATACAGGAGGACATAAAGACTCTGAACTATCTGTCTGCGAACGATGTCTGGACATGGGATGTCATCGGTTGGGTATTCGACGGATTGACATGGCGGAACTCATCCAATAACGACCATATAGAGCCGTGGGCGGCCGAGTGGTTCCACCACGGGCCGAATTCAACATGGGCTACGGAGCCATATGCGGACAACGACAACAACGATGACTTCCTGAACTGGACGGTTAAGTTGAGGGAGGGAATAAAGTGGCACGATTGGGAGAACCAGACAGGGGAGGACAGGTATGTCATGGCCCACGATGTGATATTCTCAATGAGAATGGAGGCGAAATCCCCGAGATACCGTCAGTCCCTCCGATGCCTCACAGCGCTGAACCCGGATGGGACCACGATGTACGGCAGGGACATAGAGCGCAACACCACCGACGGAGTGATACTGGGTGTGAATGTTTCCTATCAGTCCGAATATCCAGACCTTCCCGTGATACTCGCGGAGTCGAAGGACCCGCTCACCATGCATTTCAGGTTGATGGCGCCATATGCGGACTTCACATATGATACCCTGAAGAACCCCATAGTTCCGGAGAGGATATGGAAGGAGCACATCGAGGACATACTCACATGGAGCGACCCAGAGGCACTCATCAGCTTCGGGCCGTTCAAGTTCGACTTCTGGGATCACCAACATGAGATATCCAGGATAGATACATTCAGGGACTATTTCAGGCCAGAATACGACCCGATAACAGGGGAGCAGAAGCCGTACATAGATGCCATCTTCTTCAAGGTCTATGGAACCACCGATGCCGCAATCATGGCCCTTTCCTCCGACAAGGTTGACTACATCGCATGGGCGATAGACCCGGCTTTCATAGACACGATAAATAAGGACTCGCATCTCACACTTGTGAGGAACTCCGACCTCGGGTTCTTCTATGTGGCGTTCAACATGAGGAAGCCGGAGTTCGGATATGCAGGGTATGACCCGAACGATGTCATGGACGGGATTCCCACATACAACGGCAATTACACCGATGTGGGCAAGCCATTCAGGGTGGCGATGGCGCACATAATAAACAAGCAGTACATGGTTTCCAGGTTCCTTCAGGGGTTCGGAAGCGTGGGAACATCCGTGGTCTCGCCAATGAACTCATACTGGTACAATCCTGAGGTAAAGACATATGAGTATGACCGTGAGGAAGCGGAGAGGATACTGGACGAGCAGGGATGGAACGACACGGACGGTGACGGATGGAGGGAACTGCCCTACAGGGGAGATGACGAGATAACCCTATTCACTCCTCCATATGAACCCGTATGCACACATCAAAGCACTCTCCTTATCGAGACTGATGCACGGGCGGTTGGAATAAACCTCAAAGAGCTACCTACTAATTTCGGAACCATGGTGGAGATGATTGAGAACCATGAGTTCGACATGTACATGCTCGGCTGGTCAATAGCAGATCCGACGGATTCGGCCAGCGCTCCCTGCGATCTCTTTTCCTCATACACGGACGGTGACGGGAACAACTATGTGGGGTACCACAACGAGAGCTTCGACAGGCTGTGCGAGGAGTTCAACTCTGAGATGAACATGGAGAAGAGAAGAGATATCGGTTATCAACTGCAGGATGCGATAGCGGAGGATGTCCCTTACAGCGTGCTCTACTACAAAGATGTCCTTGAAGTATACAACAATCATCTCACCGGATGGGTTCCCAGGTACGGAAGCGTATTCAACAGAGAATCCGTGATGAACCTGAGGTACAGGGAGGATGTGGATTATGAACTGGACCTCTCTGTTCCGAAGAGCGTGAACGGAGGGAAAGATGCCACATTCACGGCATATGTTAGCGATAGGAACACCGGAGACCCGGTACCGCGGGCCACGGTAAGGTTCTATGTGGATGATGGGGATTTCTCTCCGAAGGAGGTCATGACGGACATGCAGGGAATGGCGGAACTGACATACCACGCTCCTGAAATGGAGAGCGTAACCGAGGTGAAGGTGAGCGCAACCCTTGTTGTGGAAGGCGTTGATTACATCAGAACCTATCGTTACATGACCGTACTTCCACCTGTTGAGGTCGTGCTCAACATGGAGAGCGTTCCTGCGGATATGCTCACGGTTCACAGTGACATCCCGTACGCGCTTGATATTAGGATAAGCACGGGAATGGGGGATGTGCTCGGCCCTCCGGATGAGAACGGCACAGGGGTGGTCCTCGACATAGGCACCGTTCCCGAAGGGGCATCGGTGGAATATTCCGGGTATGATAACGGAACATTCAGGTACAGCGTGCTCTCACATGCTCCCGAAGGTTCCACGAAATACTACAGCATCACGATAAGCGCTGTATATCGGATAGCAGGAAGCGATACCGCGGCCGCAAGCAAGAACCTCAACATGGTCGTCGTGGGCGAGAGCCCTCCCCCACCGCCTCCACCTGAAGAGGAGCAGCATGAGGGGTACGACTACACGCCCATCGCAGTCGCCGGCCTTTTCATCGTGGCCATAGCGGTGGCATCCGTGGTACTTCTGAGGCGGCGATAACTTAAATAATCAACACGGATACCAAACCGTGAGGCGCTCCCCGATATTGCTCTTGGTGGCATTGCTGCTCCTTACCGCAATACCCGTTCACGCAGAGGGCACGGGGCAGAGCGCATCCGGAAGCATTGTTTTCACGGACGCATCGCACATCGTCATGGATGTGGACATAAGCGTTGACTATGCCATCATAGATGGAAGGAATGTGAGCGCCGACGAGATAAGGGAGGCGCTTCTTTCAGGTGACAGTGCAACGGAGGATGCCCTGAACGACATGGCCGACTCATTCTTCAACGAAATGCTGGATGCGTTCCATGCAGAGGGAAACCTGAGCACGACGATACTTCCCGGGGATTCAGGGCCTGTCATCGTTGAGATGAACGGGAGCGCTTCAATGGCCAATAGTTCCTGTAAACAGCAAATATACATGCTTCTCGGAGAATCAGGTGCGGTATTCGTATTCGATCTGCCGCAGTCCATGCCTTCCAGTATAGAGATACTACCCCCTGCGGGTTACACTATAAATGACCGCAGCTCATTCATATGGGATGGAAGTCGGCAGCAGATATCCGTTTCTTCGGATGTGAAGATGAAAAAGAACCTGACGGAAGTGCTCATTGATATATATCGCATAGACACAACAGGTTCCAACCAGCGCATCTATCTGAATATATCTCTGAGCTCAAGGATTTACAGCATAACATATCCTGGCGATAAGCCCCTTAACAGGAGCATATATCTGGATAAGGCCAGCATACATCTCATAAACGCCATGATAGATTGTGGCTATGTTGACCGCTCTCTCTGGAGCTCCAGCATAGAATCGACAGTTCAGGATGCAAAGGAACTGATGATGGCCGAGTTCCAGAACATCACTTTCTCCCACAGCGGATGGGAAGACACCGGCAGCGAGGTGCGTATGGAGATAAATGCGAGCGCATCCATGCCAGTCTCTGCTCTTCTGGGTGCGAGCGCTCTTCTCCGCCATGTCATCTATCAGGATATGAATTTCAATCTCTATTCCACTCCCGGTTTCATCACAAATTACACGATTCTTATACCTGCTGGCATGCTCATGGGCAATGTAAGGATAAGCCCCTGCGCTGAGAATTACCACATAAACGAAGGCGGAAGACAGGGAGTGCATGTGGAGATAGACGATGGAAAGACACGCTCCATTACAATCGAGATAGGCATACTCGTGGATCTTGACCCGCTCACACCGCTGATAACCGCAGTTATAATCGTGACGATAGTCTGGCTTATTATCATGTATCTGGTACCTGCAAGGAGGCGGCGCTGATGGACAGGAAGGCCATGGTCAGTGAAGCATTTCCAGCTCTCGTGATACTGGGGATAGTGGAGGCCATAGGCGGCATATTTCTCTCAGGTTCCGGTGCTGAAAAACTTCCCGGTATGCTCGCAGTCGTCCCTGCCCTAATAAGCCTGAGAGGAAATATAAGCGGATCCTTCGCATCGAGGCTGGGAAGTCTGGCCCACCTCGGTATCTTCGACCCGAAGCATCCCTTCTCAAGTTCAAAGGACGGGATAAAGGCAGCCATAATACTCAGCATATCTTTCTCTGCCTTCGCCGCAATGCTCGGAGTGATAATGACATATCTTTCAGGAACGATGCCCAGTGTAACAGGCGTTATAACGGTAACCATACTGACATCCATCGTTTCCAGTTCAATACTTGCAAGCGTTGCCGTGCTATCCGTGGCATTTTCATTCAGACACAGCATAGACCCCGACAATGTGGTCGTACCTTTCCTTTCGACAATCGGTGACCTGCTGAGCATCCTAATAATGAGCGCTTTCATATGGCTCTGGGTGGTGTTCGTATGAGATATGACGACTGGAAGAGCATAATACGGGAAAGCTCCCCTCTCATCGCACTTATGATGTTTATAGAGATTGGCGGAGGTAGCGTTCTTCAGAGCATGAGTGATGTGTTCTACGCTCTTCCAGCGCTTCTGGCCCTTGTCCCGATGATAAATGCCATAGGCGGTAATGCGGGCAGCATAATAGGTTCAAGGCTTGCATCGGGCCTTCATCTCGGTATCATAGAGCCGAGCATAAATGACAGAGAGGTTATGGACAATATACTTATGACAGGCATATTGGGCGTCTCTTCAAAGCTTATCTCCTCCGCATTTCTATTCATAACACTGCCGCTGATAGGCATAGCTATAGGAATGAATATATGGGCGTGGTTTTCCATAACATTAATAGCCTCATTCATTGTACTTAGCTGTGTGCTTCCGGCTGCCGTGATAGCATCCATATTCGCTTTCATGAAAGGAAAGAGTCCTGACGACTTCACCATTCCGATAGTCAGCACGGTTGGTGATTTCATGGGCATAGTTGCATTATTGCTGGCAATAAAGACGGTGGGCATATGAAACTCTGGAAGAAGAAGGAATTTGAGGAAGTGGAATACAGACCGAAGACCGTCAGAGAGATACTGACCGATATGAAGGACACATCTGAGTTGATAGTGGATCTTGCATATGCAGCTCTCCTTTTCAACAGCAGAGAGATAGCTGACGAGGTGCGTCTTCTCGAGGTTGAGATGGATGAGTTGAAGTATCAGCTTCAGATGACGGCGATGATGGCTGCAAGGGACCCGGAGGACGCAGAGAAGCTTGCGGCGGTCCTTCAGGTGGCCAATGCCACCGAGCATATCTCAAATGCGGCCGCGGATATAGTGGCGCTTCTGGAAACACCTCTGGAGCACCGTCCCGTACTTTTCTCAATTCTGAAGGAAGGGGACGAAATAATCGCATTCGTCTGGGTTCCGAAGGGAAGGCAGAGGGAAAGTCTCGAAAGCCTTTATGAAAAGGGATCTTCAGGTCTGCGGGTAATAGCCATTAAGAGGGGAAAAAGATGGATATATGACCCGGAGGATGATTTTACTGTGAGGGGCGGGGACGGCCTTGTTATAAGCGGCGCGGAGAATGCAATAAAGCAACTCAAGGAATATCTGGGGGTGAGGAAATGAAGGATATAGACGAGAAATTCCTGGATTTGAAGGAGAAAGCCAGTCTTATGCTGGACCTTGCATATTCATCACTTCTCTATGACAATAGAGTGATTGCCCGCGAGGTCTACAATCTCGAGGATGAGGTTGACAGGGAGCACACTGAACTGCAGAGGATGGCCATAGAGGATGCAGCGGAGGACGGAGATATAGAGAAGGCCCTCGTCTATGTGAAGCTCGCAACCGCTCTGGAAGTAATAGCGGATTCTGCAAGGGAGATATCAGATATCGTCCTGAGAGACATGGATATGCACCCAATATTCCAGCAAAGCCTCAGGGATTCTGACACTATAATAACATCTGCCGTTGTATCGGAACACTCTCCAACTGCCGGAAAAAAACTGATGGAGCTCCGCCTACCTGCCGAGGTCGGTATGTGGGTCATAGCTGTTAAGCGGGGAAAGCGCTGGATATACGGGCCGGATGGCGATTTTACACTAAAGACCGGAGATATATTGATAGCGAGGGGCCCCACCGAGAGTGAGGATGAGTTTGTGAAGCTTATCGGGAGGAAAGTCGAATGGGAAGCTCCGGAGTGACATTAAGCACATATCTGCACATATTCCCACAATCAAACCATTGCACCCAAACGCAATCTTTAAATACAGCATCGGATTAGGTGATACTATGTTCTCCCCTCCCACCCCTTTTTTTTCTAACAGGGTAAGAAGAAGGAAGGTGCAAGACTATATAAACATCTTCAGAATATGCAACAAATATGAGCTGGACAGGTCCAATAAAAAATGTTGCACCGTTCAAATATGAAATACCGTCCGATTATCACGGGATAGAAGGGAACCTGAGAATGAAGGCTCCCGCATATATCTATGCCTCGGAATCCATGATTGAACAGATAAAGAGGGACAATGCACCTGAGCAGCTGGCCAATGTGTCCACGCTTCCGGGCCTCGTAGGGTCTGCCATGGCGATGCCGGACATACACTGGGGCTACGGCTTTCCGATAGGCGGAGTGGCAGCATTCGATGGTGAAGAGGGCATGATCTCACCTGGCGGGGTCGGATATGACATAAACTGCGGCGTGCGCGTTCTAAGGACGGACCTCTTCTACGATGACATCAAGGATTCCATAAGGCCACTGGTGGACGAGATGTTCAGGAATGTCCCGTCCGGCGTGGGCTCCGAGGGGAAGTTGAGGCTCAGCAGGAAGGAGATTGAGAGGGTCTTCGAGGAAGGGGCCGAGTGGGCGGTGGAGAACGGATATGGCTGGAAAGAGGACCTGGAGCACACGGAGGAGAACGGGAGGATGAAGAGCGCTGATGCCGATATGGTCAGTCAGAAGGCGAAATCCCGGGGAGCGCCTCAGCTCGGGACCCTCGGCGCAGGCAACCACTTCCTTGAGATACAGAGGGTGGAGGAGATATACGAGCCGGACATCGCAAAGGCCTTCGGGATAACTGGCAAAGGGCAGATAACGGTGATGATACACACGGGATCAAGGGGTGCGGGGCACCAGATAGCCACAGACCATCTCAGGGTTATGGAGAGCGCTGTGAAGAAGTATGACATAGAGCTTCCGGACAAGCAGCTGGCGTGCGCTCCGGTCAATTCAAAGGAAGGCCAGGACTACTTCAGGGCAATGGCGGCAGGGGCCAACTTCGCATGGGCGAACCGCCAGATGATAATGCACTGGGTCCGTGAGTCCTTCCAGAATGTACTGAAAGAGGATGCCGAGGACATGGGAATGAGGCTGGTCTACGATGTGGCGCACAACATCGCCAAGTATGAAGAACATATAATAGAGGGAAAGAGGAGAAAGGTCTATGTCCACCGCAAGGGTGCCACCCGCTCATTCGCGGCTGGAAGGCCGGAGATACCGCGGGCATACAGGGATGTTGGCCAGCCTGTCCTGATACCCGGCGACATGGGAACCGCTTCGTACATGCTGGTTGGAACCGAAAGGTCAATGAAGGAGGCGTTCGGCTCGTCCTGTCACGGAGCAGGAAGGGTTATGAGCAGGCATCAGGCGAAGAGGGAGTTCTCAGTGGATGGAATAAAGGGGGAACTGGAGAAGAAGGGAATATACCTCAGGGCAGCAACGAAACATGTGATACTCGAGGAGGCGCCCGATGCCTATAAGAACATAGACGATGTTGTGGGCGCAGTGAACGGGGCAGGGCTGGCAAAGGTCGTCGTCAAGCTCAAGCCCCTCGGAGTGGTGAAAGGATGAAAGGACTGAAGGAAGCAGTGGAAGAGGTGAAATCAGAACTGGACGAGAAGGACGCCGTCCGGGAGATAGCGATAAAGGCATCCCGCGAGATAAGGAGGAGGGCGAAGAACGCCATATTCAGCATGCACAGGGGCGAGGAGGTCATAGATGAGTTGAGAGCGCTCCGCCAGGAACAGATGGCCCTCGTATCCACTTTGAGGGACCATTGGGAACTCGCACACGCAGGCTATGTGAGCGAGGCATTTCAGGAACTGACGGAGGCCCTGATACTATACTCGGTGTTCGACGACGGGAAGATACCATCTCCCCACGAATTGAGAATAGATGCCACCTCCTATCTTCTTGGTCTGGCGGATGTCATCGGAGAGCTCAGGCGCTCTGCCCTTGACCTGATGAAAGAGGGAAAGGGAGAGGAAGCGAGCCTTCGCCTGTCTCAGATGGAGGAGATATACGAGGCCATAATGAACCTTGAATATCCCTCGGCAATAGTCAACATAAGGCAGAAGCAGGACATCGCCCGCGGACTCATAGAGAAGACAAGGGGGGAGCTCTCGCTCTCAAAGAGGCTGCTCGCGGTGGAGAGGAAACTGGACTGACACTTTCACACATTCACCCACCCCTTCTGAAACTATATAAGGAAGAATACGATGCGATAGCGAAGCATAGCTTCAAGAGGTGAAAGAATGGACGAAGAAAAGGTTGCGCTCCATGTGGAGAGAATAAGAAGAGCGCTGGAGAAGAACGGAAAGCATGTGGATGAAAGCGAGATAAGGAAGGCTTACCTGAACTATCTCATTACCTTCGGGCTAGGTGAAAGAAGGTCCGAGGCGAAGGTTCTCGAGGACTACGGCATAACGCCTGAGCCCACGCCCACCAGCCATGAGGTCAAACTGAACGGACTGGTTCCAGATGAGAGAATAAAGGTGAGAGGGAGGGTTATAAGCATCAACCGTGCAGTTTCCTCCAGAGATGGGGTTGAAAACACGAGATATTACGGGATTCTGAAGGATGATACTGGCACCGCTCCATTCAATGCATGGGAAAACGAGGGCCTTGAGGAGATACAGAAAGGCGATGATATAGAGATAGATGGCGCTTATGTGGGAGAGTGGAACGGAGAAGCTCAGATACGGATAACGAAGTACAGCACCATAAGAAAGGTTGAACTCGATTTTGAGATACCGGATAGTGTAGGTTCAAGAGGCCCGGCAGAAGAGGTGAAACTTGTTAGTGCTCTTCCGGGGAGGAGAATCGCTTTCACCGCCAGGGTTCTCTCCGTTGAAGAGAGGAAGATAAATGCCAGAGGCGAGGAGAAGACCATATATTCTGGGATACTGGCAGACGAGAGCGCAAAGGTGCCTTTCACTGCATGGAAAGATTTCAATCTCATACCGGGTGACCTGATAAAGGTTAGCGGGGCATATGTAAGAGCATGGAGGAACACTCCTCAGATAAACCTCGATGACGGGATGGATGTCGAGAAGATAGATGCCGATTTCCCGGATATGGATGAGCTCGACAGGGGAACACCCATGAGAATATGGCAGGTTGAGGAAAGGGGAGGGGCCAACGATGCCCTCATACGTGCCACCATAATACAGGTCAAACCCGGCAGCGGCCTCATCTTCAGATGCCCGATATGCAGATGGGTATTGCAGGACGGGGTCTGCAAGAAGCACGGAAAGGTGGATGGTGTACCTGACCTTCGAATAAAGGCAGTGATGGATGACGGAAGCGGAGCCCTCAATCTTGTTGCAGGTAAGGAAGTGACAGCCGCAATACTAGAAAAGAGCGTCGAGCAGTGTGTGAAAGAGGCCAAGGACAGTATGGACCGTTCTGTCGTATTCAGGCAGATAGAGGAGCTGGTTCTGGCAAAGGACTTTCTCATACGCGGAAATGTCGTGTCGGATGAGATGTCCAGCACCATGATAGTTACTGAGATGACGCCTATAGAGCAGAGCCCGGTGGAAATTGCTGAAGAGCTGATAGAGGAGTGGGGTGTCTGAGATGATAAAGAGAGAGCCTGCGTGGAGGGTATTCGCCCAGGAGTACAGGGAATCTTCGCTTCATGTCGCTTCAGATGAGGAGCACAGCCCGCTTTACGTCATAACACCCCTCGGTGCAAGAGTAAACAGAGTCTTCATTGTCGGGACCCTTATAGATGTTACGAACTATGGTACTGAGGATGAACCATCCGTGCGCGCAACTCTTGCTGACCAGACAGGGCATTTCTATCTTACTACAGGTCAATACAATCCGGAAGTGGGTTTTGCGCTTCTCAGGGCGGAGACTCCCTCATTCCTTGCCGTGATTGGTAAGGCACACGTATATCAGCCAGAGGACGGCGTCCTGAAGAAGTATATTCGGCCCGAATCCGTTATACAGGTTGATAGAGAGACACGAGACCGGTGGCTTGTGGAGACCTCAAAGGCAACATGGGAGCGCATGGAAGCAATGAGGGAGGCCATGGAGATGGCAGAGCCCTCGGAGAAGATGTTGAGAGACATAGGAATATATCCGAGGCTTGCCCAGGGTGTCATTCAGGCCGTTAAGCATTACGGAGAGGCAAATCTCAATGCGTATGCCGAGATGCTGGGGGATGTTCTCAGATATGTGATATCCCAGAAGGATCTGGAGTCCATGCTGGAAGGTGACGGAGAGAGTCTTACCGAACAGGTCAGACAGCTCATACTCTCTGTGGAGAATAACGGAGATATACTATGGGCCGACCTCCTATCTGCAGCCGATAAAGAGGGTCTTGATGAGGAGAAGGTGAAGGACGAAATAGACCGCCTTCTGATAGAAGGAAAGATATTCGAGCGACAGATTGGAGTGCGCCTTAAAATAGAGAAAGATGACGAGTTCTGGAGCTAGGATTTCAGCATCTTCAGGCACAAATCCTTTCCTTTTTCGGCTTTTTTTCTGAAATTCTCATCGGGCGCAAGCCTGATTGCTTTGTTGAATGCCTTCATCGCTCTTCTTACATCTCCAAGAACCAGAAAAGAGTATCCTATGTTGAACCAGACCTTTCCGTTGCCCGGGTTCAGGCGAAGAACATTCTGGTATGCGACCAGGGAGCGCTCGTATTCTCCCATCTGCGTGAAAAGATATCCCACGGTTATCCAGTAGCTCTCTTTCTCTTCCATCTCTATCAGTTGTTCCGCCACTTCCAGGGCATTCACATATTCTCCTTTATCCATGTAGGTCTTAAGGAGGCGTGATTGCTCCTCTAAGAGTTCACGTGAGACATTTCCATGGCTCTGCACGCCCCCCTCATTGAGCCTGTGTTCATAAAACTTTTCCTAACTCTTAAATACGTGGGTGGCAATCATCTCCCATGAGCTTTCAGACCCGAGATGTTGAGATAAACGAACTTATGAAGATAGACCTCAGGAATGGCGTGATAATAGATGGCTTTCCAAGTATCGGCCTCGTGGGTTCCATAGTATCGAATTATCTTGTGAACATAATGCAGCTTGAGCAGATAGGCATAATGGATTCTCCTTATTTTCCCACGATATCCCTCATACGTAATCGGGAGCCAAACAACCCGGTAAGGGTTTACGGAGGAAAGATAGAGCGCGATGGAGAGGACCCTCTGAAGATTGCCATTTTTGTATCAGAGTTCCAGCCGTCTTCCGATATGATAAAGCCAATAGCCACCTCCATGCTGAACTGGGCACAGTCTCAGATGGCCTCCCTTGTCGTTTCGCCCGAAGGCCTTGCGGTCGAGGACATGGTCGTCCCCCCGTCTCAAAATCAGGATAAGCTGGATGTATATGCGGTTGGGAGCACCATACATGCGAGGCTTTACTTCGAGCCTTATGAAGATATAAAGCCCTTTGACGAAGGAGTGATTTCAGGTGTTGCAGGCGTGCTTCTCAATGAAGGAAAGAAAAGGGTTTTCGATGTAATCTCAATACTGGCAGAGGCTCATGAATCGTATCCTGATGCAAAGGCGGCAGCGAGGATAATAGAGGCTCTTGATACCAGCATTTTACATCTTAAGATAGATACTGACCCACTTTACAAGGAAGCTGAAATTATAGAAGAGAGCATAAGGCGATTCCAGCAGCAGAAAGAGGCTGCGGACAAGCGTGCCAAAGGCCCAAAGACGATATCTCCTATGTATGGATAGCATTCTTTTCAGTCTTATCAAGCTTTTTGTGCACCCCTCCTGAGATTCAACCATTGTGCCACAAACTATTTATACTGATTAAACTTCCTTTTCTGTGTTGCTTACTTAAAGCAAGGAGGATACAAATATGAAGAACGAAAAAATAGTTGCTGTACTGGCAGTAGCCTTCACCGTTATGATGGTATTTACAAGTATAGCGGTGATTGCTGCACCTCCGCAGCCGCTCACTCGCCAGGGAACCGCCAAGCTCGACAGCTCCGCTGTCGGGGATGGCATAGAGGTCTCTGCGTGGGCAGACGGAGTCAAATATGCCACGAACAACACATACTATGGTGATGGAAGCTATAAGCTGAACGTTCCGGGAAACGACCCGGATGTTACGAACGAGAAGGATGGTGCGGATAACAACGAACTCGTCGTATACTGGATGTACGATGGAAGCAACTGGTATATCGCCAATGATGTTGACACGTTCTCTGCAGGGAATGACGAGCTCGCAGACCTGAACTTCGCATCCAGCGGACAGCCATTTATGGCAAAGATATGGGAAGTTGTGGCTGACCCCTCCAGTGGAAACGATTTTGTCTGGATAGCGGCCCCCGATTCATGGGATCCCTCTGACTACTCCATAAAGACAGATAACTGGACAGGCATAAGCCTTAGCGGAGTTGCAGAGTACAAGTCCAATGCCGCTGGAACATGGTCCGCATGGTATGTTGATCTCGGTGGAAACTACCTCTATAACGCTGGTGGTGACTTCGAACTCGTCTGGACCGACCCGAATGGAAACATTGCAGGCGGAAACGCTGTCGTAATAGACAGGCTTGAATATGGAAGCATAAACACCGAGCCTTCCAACACGATAATGCCCAATGCAGTGGCAATATCCGCACAGGACAAGGCACTCATAAGGGCTGGAACTGTAAGCAGCCCGACAGATACAGATAACTGCTCAAGTGACTTCTCCGAAGTAAATGCAGACTATCCGCAGACATGGAACCCCCAGCCTGTGTATAACCTCTGGGTTGAGAAGAGCGGAAACGATGCGATACTTCACTGGGACGATGCAGGAAGCCCGCCTGGAGGATACAACGTATACAGCACGACCAATCCTCTGACACCGTGGAACAACTGGACGCTCCTCGCAAACGTGAATGCTCTGAACTACACGGACGCCAATGCTGTGAGCGATTCCGACAATCACTATTACATAGTCCGGGCAACCGACGGCACCAATGAGGGCGGAAACTCAAGCATGGTCTTCATCGTGAAGGTTCAGTTCACATACACAGACAGCTCACACATCAAGAACTGGCAGTCCTTCCCGTATTCCGGAAATGATTATAACGGAGACGGACAGATAACCGCCGCTGATGTAGTGGCTGCCATAGAGGGCGGAACAGGAAGCGGAAAGGGATCTCCGAGCAACTATATCGCTACAGTTGCTAACTGGGATGCCTCCAACGGAGGTTATGGCTCTCAGTGGTACTACACTGGCCGTAACGGATGGACAGGGACTGACTTCAGCATTTCTCCAGGTGATGCTATAGCGGTGGAGATAAAGCAGGACTTCACATGGGTAGTTAATGCCACGGACAAGAACGCATCATACAGTCTTACATACACAGACAGCTCACACATCAAGAACTGGATCTCTGTGCCATATACTGTAAAGGACTACAACGGAGACGGACAGATAACCGCCGCTGATGTAGTGGCCGCCATAGAGGGCGGAACAGGAAGCGGAAAGGGATCTCCGAGCAACTATATCGCTACAGTTGCTAACTGGGATGCCTCCAACGGAGGTTATGGCTCTCAGTGGTACTACACTGGCCGTAACGGATGGACAGGGACTGACTTTGTTATACACCCTGGTGACGGAGTTGCAATAGAGATAAAGCAGGATTTCACCATGAACCTGCAGATAATAACTCCGGAGGTGACACAATAAACTTAAATACCGGAGATACTATGGTCAGTCTGGCCAGAGGGCTTTATGCCCTCTTTTCCTGTAAAAAAGAAATGAGGTGAAAAATATGAAAGGAAAGATAATAGCAATGGCACTTGTCGCACTTATGCTGATAGGTGCGATAGGTATGATGCCTGTTAAGGTGAAGGCAGGAGTTGCTGATAACATGCAGGGCGGTAACCTGAACGTCTACGGACATCCGGATCTCCTGTACTTTGACAGCAATAAAGACTATCACGCAAACATAACAGGCTTGGATGCCAGCAGCGGCTCCATAACACATGCATACAATGCAGGAGGAGAGGTGAACGATGGAGACTACTATAATGATGGAAACTACTGGAGTGAATACAGATGGGATGCAACCAGTACCACGTACGGATGGAAGCCCAGTGCACCGACTGCAGGAGATACAGTGGTAGTGGTAAGTGAAATGCCTGCGAACGGAATAGGTGCTAAGGACGGATCAAGCCCGCAGAACAACATGGGTTCCGGAAATGGTGTGAACTACACCTATGCCACATTCTATGCAAACATACCCAGCAATGCAAACATAGCTCCGGATCAATATTCTTGGTACGGCAGATACGAGCCAATCCCGAACTTCAATGCAACAACAACGACAGTCGGTGACACATGGATAAACATATCGATCTCTCTTCCGAAGTACACGGACTGGAATGATACCGGCAAGGTTGTTGAACACAGAGGAACTTTCGATACATGGAAGTCTTACGCAGTCTTCATACGCAGCTCTGATGACAGCAACTATTTGAATGGAAGCGGCTCGTATGACGGCTGGTACTTTGTTGGAAATGCAACCAATGTCATAGCAGGTCCTGATAGCCCTCTGCCGGCATATGAGCAGGGAGCCCCCACAAATCCGAACACGATAGACACAGGGCACGCATACCTGAATGTTACCGGGCTTCAGAAGGAGTCTCACTATTATGTGATGGTGAGAATGAACTTCGATTTCGGTAGCAACCATGCAGGATATGGTGGAGGACTCGGTTCATACACGACATATGTTTCCAGCGGATCGGCTGGCCCGATAGTTACCACACCTGAGTTCACAACCGTTCTGATACCTGTGGTGGCTGTCATAGGCATGTTCCTTCTGGCAGAGTTCGTATACAGAAAGAAGGACTGAAACCCTTAAACCATTTTTCCTATTTTTTATAGATTTTTACTAAAAACCAGTTCTCAGTCATTCAAATATCTCTTTTTCTCCGAGAAGAGTATTGCTTTATTCTTTCTGGGGTTGCTCTTCTATTGTATCTTTGTTTTTCATAAGGTATTTGTAAAGGAGAAACCAGAACAGCCCCATCCAGACGAAGAATATCAGATATCCGATGTTGGCGTGGACGAAACTCATTGTCTGCGGTCCATAATAGTATCCAGATGCGATGACTATCGTCATTCGAATGACGTTACCAACATATGCCAGCAGGATTCCAAGCGTCATGAAGATGATTGCCTGCAAATCTATTTTTCTATACACAACCAGAACAAATGCGATAAAGGAGGCGGAAAATATGCTGAAAGAATCAATTCCTGAGCACGCTCTGGCTATGATTACAACATTAAGCTTTCCATCATATACGAATGTGATTCTGGAAGGTGGAATAAGGGTGTTTTCAATGCCGATTATCAGAAGAAGCTTATGTACAGGATAAGTGAGGAAATAGTATTTGAAACTCTCATCTCCTGCATCAAAAAGAAATGGAAGGACCGCCATGAAAACTGCAAGAAAACCGAGAAATGTAAGGATGAAATCCCTCTCAATAGAATACGATTGTGGGATATATGGATATATTATGAGAAATCCGCCGAACATGAACAGTGTAAGATCACCTTCTCCCATCCTCTCCGAACCAAGTCCAAACAGGTAATGTGTCAGTGAAAATGTGATTATCATAATCCCCAGTATTCCGGAAATAAGGGGGTTGTTCAGTGGCATATATCTATTTATCTTCTTCAAATACGGAGCCATTTCGCCATCTTTTTCCTTTATTCCAAATTTGTTTTTATAGTGCAGAGATTCAATGAACATTAATAAACCAATTATGAAGGTTAGGATAAAAACCAATATTGATATGTGCGTGAACCATCTTTTTACAGTTATATATATAAAAATAAAAGACTCCATCATAATCAGAAATCCGATTAGCATGAGTCCGATAAACACCGTCCTGTGCGTTTTCGATTCTGTTTTCTCTACCATGTTCACACCATATCGCTGATTCCACAACAGTATGCCCCTAATTAATGTTAACTCGCCGTTCTGAACTCCAATACTAAAAAACTATTAATACGGGCTTCAAATCACCGTTCATGATTAGAAAAGAGGTTGTTATAGCAGGAATTATGGCAGCTCTGGTAGTAATGCTGGGAGTATATGCGTTTTATACGCCAGCACCACCGCCAAAGCCCCAACCCGACAATCCCATAGCAGAGGTTCATACGAATATGGGCAACTTCAGCATAGAGCTATATCAAAATCTTGTTCCAGAGCTTACGGATCACTTCATCCATTATGCCATGTCCGATTTCTACAACGGTATGGTTTTTCATAAGATCTGTCACCCGCTTCATATGAATGAGGAAGGGAAAATGGTGCCGACACATGGTTCGCTTATAATGACAGGACTGTATTCTTCTTCCATTTATGACTGTCTAAACGCATCTTCCTCTGCCAGCAGAAATGAGGTTTCCGACTGTGTTAACAGCAGTTTCAATTCGCCGATATCGATAACGGAATATGGAAGAACGGATGTTAGTGGAATAAACCTCATACATAAAGATTTGATGGTTTCATGGTATAAGAACAGCACATTCAGCAATAAAAAGATATATTCTCAGTTCTATATCTGTAATGGAACTGACCTTACGGGGTATGGTCCGAAAAGTCCAAGGCTGGATGAGTCGGACCCCGTTTTTGGAAAGGTGATAATGGGTGCAAATGTTATACGGAAGATGGCACTTGTTCCTACCAACAGTACCCTCTACAAGGAGACGGGAAACAAGAACCTCATATGTATGCCATATAAAGCATTAATA
>JALTFR010000028.1 GCA_027006785.1 Thermoplasmata archaeon
ATCTCCCAGTATGATTTATGCCTATGCCGCTCTTAAGTCGGGCGTACCGTTCATAAACGGCGCTCCCGGCCTGACCGTGGATTTCCCGGCAATCTATGAACTGGCAGATAAGATGAATATGCCGATCGCAGGCAAAGATTTCAAGACCGGGCAAACTCTGATGAAAACGATTATTGCTCCGGGATTCAAAACCAGGATGCTCGGTATAAATGGGTGGTTTTCCACCAACATACTCGGAAATAGGGATGGTGAGGTCCTTGATGATCCGGAATCATTTAAGAGCAAAGAGACTAGCAAACTATCGGTACTACACACCATTTTGCAACCAGAACAGTATCCAGAGCTTTATGGAGACATATACCACAAGGTCAGGATAAACTACTATCCTCCTCGAGGAGACAACAAAGAGAGCTGGGATAACATAGACATCTTCGGATGGCTCGGATACCCAATGCAGATAAAAATCAACTTCCTCTGCAGGGACAGTATTCTGGCAGCACCGGTGGTTCTCGATCTGGTACTGTTCATGGACCTGGCACAGAGGGCCAAACTGAAGGGCATACAGGAATGGCTGTCCTTCTACTTCAAGAGCCCAATGGTGGCTCCCGGGCTGTATCCCGAGAACGACCTGTTCATACAGCATGCAAAGCTGAAGAATTTCCTGAGATATCTGATGGGTGAAGAACTGATAACCCATCTGGGTGTGGAATACTACGACATGCCTTAATCCCATTTTTTATTTTTTAAGAATTTTGGATAATTTTGTACATAATAACTGTCGAGCTCTTCTGGAGTGTCTACATCTATCCAGAATCTTCTGTTTATATCCATAATTTTTGAGTCTCCATTCTCCGCTGCCGCTTTTACTGCTTCAAAAAGCTGATATTTTCCCATTTCAACGGATTTTTCTGCATACTCAAATATACTGCTTTTCATTTTGAACAAACCGATGTCCACATAGTTTCCTTGTATGCTTTTACCTATGTCTGCAATAAATCCGTCTTTTGCCATAACCTTCATATCATCATCAGATTGCTGATATTTACGGTCCACAGCTAGCAAAACCGTTGAGTCCGATTCCGTAGATAGCAAATCTCGGACAATTGCCGGGTCAAAAAGATGGTCTGACATTGAAAGTAAGAACTCCCTCTCATGTATGACATCTTTAGCTGAATACAGAGACATCAGATTGCCTTTTTTCCATTGCCGGTTATCAATAAATCTTACAGGAACTCCGCAACATTCATCGCCTATTTTATTGACGATTTGATTCCCGAGATAACCAACAACAATGAATATCTCAGAAACACCTCCAGAAACCAGAGATTTCATAACCCATTGTACCAAGTAGCCATCTCCCAATTTCATTAGTGGCTTTGGCTCGTTCTCGGTCATTTTCCCAAATCTCGTTCCTGAGCCCGCAGCAATTATCAATGCCTTCATGATACTACCTCTTTTTTAATTTTAAATTAAATCTCATATTATTACCTGAGGACATGCTCAATTACCTCTATGACTCTATCCGAATAATGGCCGTCCGGATTTCCGTGTATGAATTCAAGGCATTTCATGTAGAACTCCTTATCTGGAATATATCCATCATATATGGACTTTTTGAGCGCTCCCCTGAGTTCTTTTTCATTAGATACCTTGAGACCGGGCCTCATCTCCGGCGGAACCTCCGGCATACAGCCGTCACATCTTTCTTTCAGAAAGAACTTACGGTTTACATCCAGAAACACAACTGGCCTTCCCGTTACAAGAAAATCCGTGTATGTGGAGGACCAGTCGGTTATCAGAACATCCGTTACGGCAAGAAGTTTTTCCACATCATGATATCTCTCCATAGGAACGAATCTTAGATTTTTATACTTCTTAGATATTGATTTTAATCTTCCCCTATCATATATGGTATATGGGTGTGGCCTTATAAGAAGCATGGTATTCTGAGATTCCAGAAACTCGGCCATATTTGCGATACCTTCATAGGGGTCGCCCCAGGGCCACAGGCCCATGTCGAAGGTGGGTGCGTGCAGGACTATCTTTGAATATTCATGGGGCAAATCCAGTTCTTCGAGAAGTTCATCTCTAGACCTTTTTAGATGACCCAGTAAAAGATCAAGTCTTGCAAATCCGGTAGCATAGAGCCTTTCGGGCGGGGCGTTCCAGAGCTCGATATGCCTTTTCTTTATATCCTCGGAAGAAAGGCATGTTGCAATGTAATCTTCGTATTCCCGATCTTCGCCTTTCGTTATCTTCGGCCCCACACCGTGTTCAAGCTGTATCTTGTTCACTTCTTTATACCTGTTCTTCAGGATGTGTGGAAGGTTCATGGGCCCCCTGTGTGCCAGAATCCAGAGGCTAGCACGAGAATAAACCTTTATACTGAAAATCCCGTGCTTATAAACAACATTTTTCCACTGCTTTCGCAATTTCAAAAATTCTGATATGTTGCTGGTCATCCAGTAAGCATCGTATTTATCTCTCAGATCTTTCCTTTTAATAATTCGCTCATAGACTGCTCTTGGATTCCCTGCATAGTGGATATTTGTGAAAATAAGTATTTTCTTAGTTCCGGATGCTGGTTTCGGGTGGTAAAAAATATAGGCCATTCTCTGGAGCACTATGAATGGTATTTTCACTATGTTCGTAGTGACGGGCCCCCGGGTTATTCTGGATTCAACAGACTTTTTTACTGCCATATGCTTCACATCTTCTGTCTTTTTAATCGGATTAAAAAAGGCGAAAGTTCAAACATATATAAGACTATTCAAACACAGGGCATCTGATAATATTCCAAGATATTTTATTCGATTCACTCTCATATTCCATACAATCTCTCATCCAACCCTGTTCACTGACCTTTCAGATGCTGCATACACTTTCACGTCCGAATTCTCACCAGCTCTAAAAATTCCACCCCCAACATCTCCGAACGCCGCCATCACAACCTCATTCTCCTTTACTATAAAGCACGGGAACTTAGCGCTCCCCCCTATCTCATCCCTTATCAGTATTGCAGGGTGCTCGTGGCCGATTATCGCTATCTTCCCTTTTCTGTCCCTTTCCTCGTGGCCGTGCATGAAGATGAACCTATCGGTCTCAAGGACATCTGTGACCTCCACACCTCTCTTTTTCAGGTATCCGACGATGAAGTTATCGTGGTTTCCTCTGACGAGCGTTACCTTTGCATCGCCGAGTATGTCCAGGAAATCCCTGACCTCTGAGAACTCGGGATAAGGTGTCCTGGAGAACTCGTGCTTCAGGTCCCCGTTGATTATCACCTGCTTCGGCCCGTATCTCTTCATCAGCCTTTCCATCCTCTCTGAGATGTCTTTGAACTGCATCTTCGGGTAGAATGGCTCGTCGAACATCCCGCTCTCGTAGCCGAGGTGCACATCCGCTATCGCTATCGCAGAGAGCTCAGGTATCCAAAGCGCTCTCTCCTTGAGCAGGAATACTCCGGGAATGGCTTCCACTCGGTCCACGCTTCCCAATGCCCCATGTAAAAAAAGTTTATTAGTGGACCCGATTGCCGCCTATGAAGGTCGAGGACATCAGGGTCGCCATACTCAGAATGGAGGGCACCAACTGCGAGGATGAATCATACCATGCGTTCGAAAGGCTGGGGGCAAAGCCGGAGTATGTCCATATAAAGCAGATGCTCGGCCTTGTCGAAGGTGAGGAGCGCTCTCCCTTCGATTACCAGATACTCATGTTCCCGGGAGGTTTCTCGGCCGGGGATTACATACGGGCAGGTGCGATTTTCGCCGCGATAATGAAGAGCAGGCTCATGGATGAACTGAAGGAATTCGTCAGGGAAGGATACCCGATACTCGGAGTATGCAACGGATTTCAGGTACTTGTGGAACTAGGAATGCTTCCCGCCCTGGACGGAATATCCGCACAGCCGGAGGCCGTCCTTGCCACCAATGACTCCAACAGGTTCGAGTGCAGGAACATCTACATAAGGCACGATAAAAAGGGAGATTCTCCGTTCACCTCACTGTACAAAAAAGGAGAGGTCCTGTTGATGCCCGTTGCACACGCAGAGGGAAAGTTCATGGTGGATGCGAAGAAAGAGAAGGATATACTGAAGAGGCTGAACGAGAACGACCAGATTGTGTTCCGCTATGTTGACCCTGACAACCCGGAGAGCGACGATGTATCCTACCCGTGGAATCCCAACGGCGCTGTTGAGAACATAGCCGGCATAACGAATCCGGATGGCAATGTCCTCGGAATGATGCCCCACCCCGAAAGGGCGTACTACAACTACATGGTCGGCCTTCCTGAGCCGGAGGCTTTCGGCCCGGGCGCAGGAATATTCAGGTCGGTGCTGGACTATATATCCCACAGGTTCTAGGGGAAAAAGCATATATGAAGAGACAGATTGGTGAAGGTATGACTGAGGGCGAATTCCACAAGTCAAGGACCATGAAACTCCCGCGCTCCGTGGCAATAGGGCACGGTGTGCTGGATGATATCGCGTCCATATTCGAGGATGCTGGACTTGGAGGGAGCGCTCTCATCGTGCAGGATGAGACCACAAGGGAAATAGCCGGAAAGAAAGTGGAGGATCTGCTGAAAAAGGCAGGGTATACTGTGCATTCCCACATAATAAGCGATGCAGACATGGAAAATGTCAGGTCTGTTATGGAACACGCAAAGAAAATACATGCTGATTTTCTGGCCGGAATAGGGGGCGGAAGGTCCATAGACGTTGCAAAATGTGCGGCTTCGGAGATAGGCGGAATGTCATTCGCAAGTATTCCGACAGCTGCTTCCCACGACGGCATAGTCTCAGGTGCGGCTTCTATAACGGTGGATGGAAAGAAGAGCTCCATATCTGCTGAACCTCCGGTACTCGTGGTGGCAGATACATCGATAATAGCTAAAGCACCCTATGCACTGCTCACTGCGGGTTATGGTGATATAATCTCCAATAAGACGGCCGTTCTAGACTGGGAAATGGCACACAGAGAAACAGGGGAGGAAACCAGCAGCTATGCGATTGCACTTTCTTCAATTACCGCAGAGATAATGCTCAGGAATGCGGATAAGATGCATCCCGGGGACGAGGAGAGCGCATGGATGGTGGTGAAGGCCCTGACAGCTTCCGGTGTCGCCATGAGCATAGCGGGCTCTTCAAGGCCTGCCAGCGGAGCGGAGCACCTTTTCTCACACGCACTTGACAGGATTGCTGAAAAACCTGCGCTCCACGGCCATCAGTGTGCAATAGGCTCTATAATGATTATGAAACTTCACGGCGGTGATTGGGAGGATTTCAGGAACAGGATGAAGATAGCCGGACTTCCAACGAGCGCAAAGGAGATTGGTGTATCCGAAAAAGAGATTGTGGATGCCCTCCTCATGGCCCCCCAGATAAGGCCTGAGAGATATACCATCCTGCACAAACTGAAACTGACCAGAAAAGACGCCGAGGAACTGGCGATTGAGACGGGAGTAATCGGAGGTGAATGAATGGAAGCAATACTGACGCTTATAGGAGAGAATCTTGCAAAAAAAGGTGTGCGATTCGTATATCTGGGCCCTGCACCAGAATGCAGGGACTGCAAGATGAGGAACGTTTGCCTGACACTTGAAGCCGGTAAGATGTACGAGGTGAAAGAGGTCAGAGACAAAACGCACGAATGTAAGATACACGAAGGGAAGGCAAAGGTCGTAAAGGTCGAAAAGATACCTGTTGAAGCGGTATTACCTGCAAAGATATCTGTGGAAGGCAGCGTTATAAGATATCATTCCGAGGAATGCCCCGATATGACCTGCCCGTATTACGATAAGTGCCATTCCCTTGCACTTAAAGACGGTGCAAAATACAAGATAAGTAGGATAAAGAAGGATGTTAAGTGTCCTGATGGGAAATCAATGAAGCTTGTGCTTCTTGAATAGGTATGCTACTGTGGACAGGAGCACAATAAGTCCGAATGCGGCGAGAGCATATATCGTATAATGAGCGTTATGTACATCCTCTGAAGGGGGATAAACGAAGAAAACGGCTGAATTATCACTGATATTCCACTCCTGGGCACCGTGAACAGAGGCTATGGATGCATTGTATATCCTACAGGATGGGCAGGAAATACCCATGTTGAGAGCCTCTTTCTCATGAGGAGCAAGCAGTATCTTCGTCGTGTTCCGGGCATCTCCTGCACTTATGTTCACATAAGCGCTCACGCTGTAATTGCCCTGATTCTCCACAATTATCGAGGCATTTCCGGAATTGACATCAAAGGAGTCTATCCTCAGGTTTGTCTTATCAGTGGAGAGAGCGAGATAGGGATTGTGACTTATAGAGAGCAGATACAGAAGAGCTCCGTCATTTTTCATGAATATTTCGTTTATGTACTGTGGTGGTGGTACAAACTCCTTTCCCAGTTCAATGGTGAATGGGAGGCAGCTCGTGTTTGCATATAACCAGTCGTCGCTGTCACCTGTCGTGGAATATGTCTCCTTTCCTTCCATAACCCTGTAGAGGTTATAACCGGACATCTGCTTGGCAATGGCTTCCATAAGGGATCGGTCCATTGGCGGAGGATCTATGCTGTTGCCCCATGGATAGTAGATTATCTGCCCGTAACTGTGGAATGAAACCGAAAATACGAAATGGTGGGACAGTACAAGATTTCGTATAGCACGTGTCTCATTCTCTGAAAATGGAGCGGGGCCGCAGTATATGTCGCTCTGGGGGTCATGACTTACACCCTGCTCACCCCAGTGGTGAGCATAGTTTCTATTAAGGTCAACACCCACTCCATCCGGTACTCCGTCACCGTTGACATCCACCGGCCTCCTGTTCTTCCTCCAGTCAAGGTGTCCCTGTACGGCATATTCGTACCCGTCGGGATTGACCACCGGAACGACCCATACCTCATTGGAATCGACATATTCCCTCACTTCAGGATTGGATGAATAATTGTGAACGAGAGATTCGGCGAACATAAGCGGTATCACAGCAGATATCAGTTCCTTCGCATGATGCTCCCCCATTATCAGAATGTCCGGCTCATCATCTTCATCCACATTGGGATTGTCAGATATTTTGAGAGCCCATATGGTTCGTCCCTCATATGTCTTCCCTATTGCATGAAGAGCACATATTGATGAATAGCTTGAGTTGAGCTGAAAGAGAGCGTTCTCTATCTGTGAATAGTCCGGATAACCATATACCTCGGATGCCTGCGACGAATCCCCCTGAATCGATGAAATAGAAAAAATCTGGGAAAAAAAGATTAAAAAGATTGCGAGTGATATTATTCTCTTAGAGCGATTCACCGGATATCACCACGTCGTCCAGATAGAACCCGCCCCAGCCCGTATCCTTATCATAGTGCTGATAGTTGTCAGCGCTTGTTGTTACAACACGGAAGCGAAGCATTATGACATTGCCGCGGAATGCAGTCAGGTCAACGTTCAACCTCGTGAGGCTTCCGGCTTCAACCCAGTTGTTTCCCGCATTAACGCCGGTTACCGTCTGAGTGCCCGAATTATCACTTCCGGAAACGCCCCACGCACTCCTGACTCCGAGATTTATCGCTGTCCATGTAACTCCTCCGTCCGTGGATATCTCGACCCTGAAGCCGTCCGGTGGAGCGCCGGAACTCGTGTTTATATTAAACTTGAAGTATGCACTTAGTGTCGCATTCCATGCATTTGTCAGGTCTATAGGCCGGCTTATCAGTGAATTGTCTATCCCTGGCTTGAACAGTCCGGTGGATGGGTCGCCATTCCACCATGCATGGGTAGGATTGCCGTTTCTGTCCGTGGTGCTGACCACCTGCCATATATCTGAGTCGCCCGATGTCACTGCCGCACTATCTGAACGTGTCACAACCACCTTAACATCATCTATATACCAGCCATATCCAGTTCCAAGTCCATACTGTGTATAGTTGAACTTTATGCGTATCTCATGACGGTACTGCTGAGGAACGTGCTTGGTTACGACACCCATCAGGTCAACCTTTACGAACTCCCATGAGAAAGTTCCCTTTCCGCTGACTCCGTTCCATCCATATACTATCGGAGTTCCCTCCGAATCCTTTCTGTGAGTATCTGAAAGGTTGAGGTTGCCCGTATATGCCCCCTGACCGGGTATGATATATATCCACTGCCAGTCACCGGATTTATTATATCCGAGCTCCAGGAAAGCTCCGTTCATACCGGGAACTATGTTGTACTTGTGCCAGAATGTCAGGTATGCGCCCTTTACATTCGAAAGGTCGAAGGAGTCTGTGACAGCTGTCTTGTTTGTGTTCTTTTCTGTCTGTCCGGTGCCTCCCGTTGAAGTGAATGTGTACGTCTTGAATGTCCATGAATAATCAGCACCGCTATTTGTGTTCCCGGAAGCCGCATGATAGTTTGAGACCTTCATCGTCACGGACTGCGCTGCCGTCCAGTTATCATGGCTCCATATGGCAGTATCATGGGTCTTATATGTGGTAAACCAGCCCTCAAAATGCCAGTTACCCGGATCCGTTCCCTTTGTCTGCTGAAGTGTGGGCGTCGTGGAGGCCATGGTGCTGTCGAATATCACCGTGACATATTGAGATGGTATGGCAACCTTACCGGAAGCAGGGAATACCTTGAGAACAGCGGCAGGTCCGGGTATTATCTTGAACTCTGGACTTGTATCCGTTCCCTTCTCGTTATTGCTATCGTGCACTATTGCCTTAATCTTTGCATGGTCAGTCACAGCACTGTTGGGTGGTGTCCAGTCGTAAGAGCCATCATCGGTAGTGCCGGTGACTATATTTGTCCATGTAGTTCCACCATCCGTGCTGTAATAGAGGTCCACACCGGTAATCGCAGCCCCGCTTGGGTTGCTTGTTGTCCATGTTATGGTATGGCTTATTCCTGCCTGCCATGTGTCTCCGCTGGAAGGAGAGGTTATTGTTATTGATGGCGGCGGAGGTACGTCGGCGTCCACCTTCACATCATCCACATATAGCCCCTGATATTGCTGACTCCCATCACTTTCCAATCTGAAACGGATGTAGATTGTATTGCCAACATATGAAGAGATATCAACACTATCCTGAGTCCAAGATTCATGATCTCCAGTATATGTCTTCAGTTTAGTCCAGGTGCTTCCTCCATCCTTGGAGATCTCTGCATAACCATGATCATAAGTTTTTTCAATATGGTACAATCTCCACCAGCTTAGAGTGGCAGATGTCGCTGAAGTCAAATCTATTGGTGGTGATTTAAGCCATGCATTCTCGTTACTGTTGTAATGATCATAATCTGGCCACCCGGTACTGCTTATCTGTGTCCCCCAGCAATTACTTCCGCTATGTGGGCTGTATGAATAAGGATTACCTCTCTGCCAGTCATCATTTGATCCTCCATGCGTCCATGCGTTATCTCCTGTGGTGCTCTCAAAATCCGCATTGAACACCGTGACGACTGTGTCTGTTGCTGGCGCTCCCGATGTCGAACGAGTGCCGGAAATGCTGCCTGCATCCTTAAAAGTGATTCCTCCTGACCTTGTTACATTTCCATTGGATGCGGCCTGTCCGTTGCCTGTAGCTATCGATACGACCATATTCCTTATGTCCGTGAATATGTCATTCAACTGGTTTGCATTCTGCGTGTAGTAGTAATGGCCTATGTTCGGGTCTGGATTCGTGAAGTCCTCGTTCGGGTCACTGTCAAAGGCATCATATCCGGGGCTGCTCCTGTTGTAATCTCTTCCATACTGCCCCCGGGTTGTCAGAGAGGAGTCGGCACAGTGCCAGAGGTCATATTCTATGTGTTTGCTGTCAGTGTTCGGGTCAGGATGCGGATAGTGCGCCCAGTTCGGAGCCGTTGGATAATTGCTATCGTGGTACTTGGAATCAAGAAGACCTATTGTAAAGACCATAGGGGGTGCGTTCAGAAGCCCCTTGTATGTTCCCGAGCCGCTGCTGCCTCCGCCGCTTGTTGTGGTCTCACCCCATTTTGCATGTGGAGACCATTCTGTATCGCTGTTTGATTCTCCGTCGGTCATTGATACCACAAACTCCAGCCGATTGTTGTTCGTACAATCGCTGTCATATACCAGCGAATTCTGAATGGCGTCACCGAGCATGTCATAGAATGGCGTTCCCCCGTTTGGATTTACATTCTCAAGAGCATCTATGAAGCTCTTCTTGTTCTGGGCGGTCATATATGAAAGCCCGTTAGGATCTGTGGGTATGAGCTTCTTAGGATGGCCATTGCCATCAAATATCCAGATAGCGGCCCTGTCATTATCGGTAAGATTCTTTATGAAGTTCTCGGCAGCCTCTTTGGCATAGTCCCATTTGGATATGGGATTCCAGAAACTACCACCTGCCTGATCATTCATTGAACCGGATGTATCCAGAGCGAACACAACATCTATCGGTATCGGTTCGTTCTTCGTCTGATCCACGGGAGCTCCTGTCGGTGACGGTTCCTTCAGCCAGTATGAACGATTGTATGAGTGATACGTGGTGTCAATCCACTCACCCCCGTATGACATGGATTCGTTCCAGCGATAAACGACATCGGTGTATATGTTTTTATATCCACCACCGAGGAAGTCTATCGGGTTCTCTCCGTTGATGTTCACCACATTGGCGGTGTGCAACCAATTAGCTGTCCCGTTCTCCATGTCATCCCAGAAGAAATAGACAGGAACATAATGGACTATCTCATTATTGTACTCGAAGAGGTTCTGGCTCATGTTATCCGGATTGGGGATTTCCTGCACTTCCTGATAATAATCCACTATGACGCGAATCGGCCTTTGCGCTCCGGCATATGCGGGCTTCCAGACAACGCTGACGGTTGAAACGTTCCCTGCTCTCACACCTATGCTGGATGATGCTATTATGAAGTTTCCGTCGTAGAAGCGCACATTTGCGTAAATTATATCTTCACTACCAATATTGTGAACCCTTGCCTCTAGTATGTATGAGTTTCCCAGAACAAGGTGAGCTCTGTCTATGGGCTGCCCGTTGATGTAAAGGTCGGAGCCAACCATCATCTCGGGATTCGTGTTTATTTCACCAAACCAGTGCATCACGCGATAGACGATTTCGTATGTCGTTCTATTGGCTATGTCGGAAGGAAGCTGGAAATGTGCATCCGGATAATAATTCTCAAGCCCGGTCGTTGCATTCGGATTGAATGTCATGACGATGGATTTGTATGTGTTTTCACATTTAACGGCAACATACCCGCCATCGCCCAACAATATACCATCAGCATTGTACGACGGTGTGAGCATATCCGCACCCAAGGTAGAAGAAGTGTCCATGGTGAAATCTATTCCATGGGTTATTGGGTCGTTAAGGGTTCCTGTGAGCTCACCGAAGCCGGAGGCAGCATCCTGAGAATATGAGCTCACACCAATCTTATTCAGGAAACTCGAAATATCCGAGGAACTCGCACCGGCCACTCCGTCATGAAGGTCGTTTATGAATCCGCTCCCTATTGCCCAGAACATACCTGAGGACTGAAGATAAAGAGTTATGTTCTTCATATCGGCATAGGTGAATGAATTCGTGTCATCCGCACCGGTAATCCATATGACGGCATTGTACCTCGACATATTGGCATAATTCGGACCGTTTTGGCCGTGATGCACAACCCATATATCTGAAGTTGCGCTATAGTTACTGGCTAAATCGCGAGATGAAAGCAGATGCTTGAAGGAATTCACTATTGTACTGTTCCAATCCGACTGGCTCCCCCCGTTATTGGCGCTATCGTCGTCATCAACTATCAATGTTCTGAACCTTACGATAAAAGAGGTTGCATAGATGTTGTTGGTTTCATCGGTCTCAGCAATCTCGTTATACGGATCCACTTTTACGACAAGGTTGTGTGTTCCCAGAGTGGTGGCGTCCCAGTGGCCCCATGTTATGTTTATACCACCGTTCTTTCCAACCTCGATGGTCTTATTGGGAAGTTCGTGTTCTATGGCATAATCGGCGCCATCCACAAGCAACTGGACACGGACCCATTCCTTCTTCCATCCGTTGTTTCTTATGCTTATGGTTATGTTCACATTGTCCTTATAGAGTGGGTACTCCGGGTCCATGGTGACCCCACCAACAGCAACATCTCTCCCAGTACGCCCCGTGATTCCTGAAAGCCATTTGAGGGTCTCGTATGTTATCTCGGCCCTGTCGCTGGCATATTTTATTGTTGAGAACTCGAAGGAGAAGAACATGGTCTTGTATGTGCCATCATCGTTTGAGATGGCAACTGCCTTGTGATTGCTCGTATCATACAGAGCAACATGGGCCGTCGTCTGTGAAGTTGATATATAATCCGTATATTTTCCATTGTTGTATCCAGTTGGAGCAAGCGTTATGTTGGCTATTCCAGGCAACGTAGGAGAAGAGCCGTTTATCATTGACGGGAGGCTAACATCCCTGGCTTCTCTGGTTACACCCAGATAATCGTTCATGAAAGTCGGTGTATATCTGTTTTCCATTATATTCTCACCTATAAGCCACAATTTACCTCCATTATTGAGAAAAGCTTCGAGATTTGTGAGGTCACCCGTATCCTTTGTTCTCGTAAGTGAGTAAGCCGTATCCTTTCCTGTCATCCATATTACCACGTCATACTTGGAAAGTGTGCCTATCTGTGGGCCGTCATCTGTATCATATGCAACGGTGTACACATCATATGTATATCCGGTGGCATTGAGCGCATCCATCATGTAGGCTGCTGTGTTGAAATCCTTATTGTGGTCATCGTCCACCAGAAGTATCTTTGGAATTACAGACAACATCTGGCTTGCCGTGTTGTTCGTTATATTGTAATCGTTCGGGGCATTTGCCGGGATGCTGGCGTATATCTCTATCTGGTGATTTCCAGCCGGTGAGGGGTTGATCCATGTGTATGTCCTTGTCGATTCTCCGTGAGCCGCAACCTGCACGTATCTTGTTTCCTTGCTTCCGGACATGACTTCATCCGTTATGTTGCTGACCCCTGTCGGAGAATGATCATATATGTATGGTATGCAGTATCCGTAGGAATTCCCTGCATTTGCAAATGTGACCCTTATCTGAGTTGTCTCCCCCGTAACCGGGCTCTGAGGTGAAAATTCTATCTGAGATATGTAGATATCACAGTCAGACGTGGATTTGTGGCCGATTACAAAGCTCACAATCCCTTTTGCAGTTTGATTATGGTCGTCTTTTGCCCTTATTTCCGCAAGATGCGAGCCCACCGGTGTCCTAGACGATGCATTGAGGTATGGTGTCACATACCTGTATCCCACATCATGATGCATCCTGACATGACTTGCAGGTGTGGAATTCGAGGAATAACACAGCTTTATGCCGGACACGTCCACAGTCAATGAGCTCTTACCGTCTCCCGGAGTGAAATCATCATTCGGGTCCTTTATGTACGCATATATCTGAAATTTGGAACTCGTAGAAGGAAGAGAAGGCGTGGTCCCGCGATTCATGATTATTGGCGGAAGAGGTGTAGATATCCCGCCTGCAAAGTTCTCTCTCCATATTATCGAGTTTCTGTTTGTATCGAATATATAAATATATCCTGTGGACATGTCTATCGGAACGCTTTCCTGCACATGATAACTCCATATCATCCCAGGCTTCCATTCTTTACTGTGAAGGCCATCCCATATTGAGTAAGAGTATACGGTGTTGTTATCGGCTATGACATATATCGTGGTACTCTTGTTATATAAGGTTTCTCCTCCCTTGTGCGTTATGTTTATCCATACACTTCCATCCGACATCTTTGTCGCGTCCATATCAAAATTCGCATAGGTCGTTCCCGTTGGTGCAGGAAGCCTGCCAAGCATCAGAAACACTGTGGAGAACAGTGTAACTGTTATGCCAAGGGTAAGTATCGTTCCTATCACCTCGGAAACGCCCGAATCTTTCCTTTCGCGGGGGTTTTTCATTTCTACACCTCGAATCATCTTTCTCTATCTTTCTATTTAAGCATTATCGGGTAATTTCACACTCTTCTTAATGCTCAATATCTTTTTTCACTGCGATTCCAGCCGCATATCCACCAGAGAGCGTGAGAGGTTCAGTATCTTTACGTTCTTCAGGACTATGGTTACAGTATATTCGCTGGGATACGCATTTCCATTGATGGGATCTGGAGAGCGACTATATGTGTAGTCACTACCGTAACGAAGCCCTGCAGAGGCTGCCGTTGATTTAATCCAATCTATCCACGCATCCCAGAATATGGTGTCAATCTGTATCTTCAGCGTAGAATCGTGGAAATCAGTGGTATTAGCTGTGCTCTGAGCCTTATATGTATATAATAGCGAAGAATGTACGCCCTCGGTGTCTGTACCGCCTTTGATTATTTCCGTACCGACTATTCTCACGGTGTTCATAAAGACTGAAAGATCCCCACTCTCATTGAGTATTCGGATATTAGGGTCAGCCTTCATAACTGCGCCATTTTGCTGATACAGTATAATGGCTCCAGATGTATATGCGTACATCTGCGGTACATAGTACCTGTTAGGTACATACAGGCGCAGCATGCCTGAAGTGTTGCTGTATATGTGAGTTGTCTCGATTCCGCCGGAATCAGTGGTCTTATTGAGCGTATAAGTAACATTGAAATATTCATGGTTTGGCATTAAGCCCAGATATCCCGGTGTCTGTGATGCAAATACCGGCATACCCTCGGAACCGAGGGTCATGGGCGTATACATGGAATAATTAACCCCGTTATTGAGTATCAGAGAGTCTATACCGTATTTCAACTGACTGAACTGTGATTCCACCACAACCATGTGATTGGCTTCCCTGTCCTTCATGGCTATGGGAACATATTGATTCTGTATCATACCGAATAGAAACATGAATACCATCAGAGCCATAACGGTCCCTATCACGGCAGAAACGCCCTCATCATTTTCTTTCCTCTTTACGGTGCGCATCAACTCACCAAGTGGGCCTAGTATGATGGCTTACCTATATAAGGGTTGCGTGGTAATCACCGAAAGAAAATATGAAAGGTATCAAGTTCGGCACTGCCGGAATACCTCTGAGTGCAAAAAGAAATGAGAGCCTGAGTGGGATAAAGCGCGTTTTCGAACTGGACCTCGATGCCATGGAACTCGAGTTCGTTCAAGGTGTTCGAATGAGAGTGGAGAGCGCTATCCACCTCCGAGATGTTTCAGAATCTCTGGGAGTCCTCCTCACAGCCCATGCGCCCTATTACATAAATCTGGCAAGCACAGACGAGAAAAAGGTGGAGGCAAGCATCGAAAGGATATTTAGGTCAGCGGAGGTTCTGGACGCGGCAGGAGGATATTCAGTGGTATTCCACGCCGCATTCTTTCAGGGAAGGCCCATGGAAAAGGTCATGGAAATGGTTGAAAATGCGATGAAAGAACTGATGAAAAGGGTGGAGGATGCAGGGCTGGATGTCTGGATAAGGCCCGAGACAACCGGAAAGCTGAGCCAGTTCTCAGGGCTGGATGACCTGATAGAGCTATCGCAGGGTTTTGAAAGCGTGATGCCCTGCATTGATTTCGCCCACCTGCATGCCCGGAGCGGAGGGAAATGCAACAGCCATGATGAGTTCTGCAGTGTTCTTGACCGGCTTGAAGATGGCCTGGGCAAGGATGCGCTCCGCGAGATGCATATGCACCTGTCAGGAATAGAATACGGACCCAAAGGTGAAAAAAGACATTTGCCACTCGGAGAATCGGATTTGAACTGGATGGGGCTTATGGATTGCTTGAAAGAGAGGCAGGTCTCCGGTGTTCTCATATCCGAAAGCCCAATACTTGAAATGGATGCTGTTAGAGTGAAAGAATATTATCTTGACTAAGAAATTTGAGCGAAAACTTCATATATTGCCATTTACAAATAGTTTGATGAGGTGATGAGAGATGATGCTGGAGAGTGAGATGATAAAATACTGGGTAGAAAGGTGGTATGAAAGGCTCCTGAATCCAGAAGACGATATGCCCCCCGTATTCCCGGGCATTGAAGGGAAGAGCGGCTCATGACCTAAATCTTTATTAATAACCTTCTTTTTCGCAGCCTGAGGTCTGAACATGGGCAATATAAGGCCAACATACATAAAGAGAGTCGCAATCGAAATACAGAAGAAGTTTCCCGACATGGTGAGCGACGAGTTTGACGCCAACAAAGAACTCGTTGCAAAGATGACAGATGTCCCGACAAAGAAGATGAGGAACAGGATAGCGGGATATCTGACAACATATCACAAGCTCACCGTGAAGAAGAACCAGTGAGAGCAATCTTTTTTTACCCCACCTCAATCCACCCCTATGTTAAAGACACCGCTTATTGCAGTCAGTTTCAAGGCCTATGCAGAGGCCACTGGAAAGAAGGCGATTGGACTGGCGAAGGAGATAGATGCAGCAGCGAGGGAATTCGACCATACGGTGATTGTTATACCCAATCTCGTTGACCTGAGGGATGTTGTTGAGGCAATAGACCTGCCTGTCTTCGCACAGCACCTAGACCCGTGCACGCCCGGGAGCCACACGGGTTCGATCACCGCCGAGATGGTGAAAGAGGCGGGAGCAATGGGAACCATGATAAACCACTCCGAGAAAAGGATGATACTTGCGGACATAGACGCTTCCATAAAGAGAGCACATGAACTGGGCCTCGAGACAATGGTGTGTACCAACAATGTGGATGTCACCGGAGCCGTAGCTGCCCTTTCTCCCACCTATGTTGCCATAGAGCCTCCCGAACTTATCGGCGGTGACATATCTGTTTCAAGTGCCCAGCCCGAGATAGTGTCCGGCTCGGTGGATGTTGTGAAGAGGATAAACCCGGATGTCAAGGTCCTCTGCGGTGCAGGCGTGAAGAATAAGGGAGATGTTGAGAAATCCCTGGAGCTTGGGGCAGAGGGCGTCCTTCTTGCATCCGGCATAGTCAAGGCAAAAGAGCCGAAAGAGGTCATGATATCTCTTCTGGAGGGCCTTCAGTGATACTCTCGGACCGCACGATAAAGAGCTTCATGGAAGAAGGCAGGCTGTCCATAGAGCCATTCGTGGAGAAGAACCTGACACCCAACGGATACGACCTGTCCATATCCGAGATATACATACCGAGTGAGGAGATGAGGGTCAAGGAAGGTGTGGCCGTCATACCTCCGATGACATGGTTCGCCCTTTCCACCACAGAATATGTGAAGTTCGGGCCCGAGATAGCCGCACAGCTCTGGATACGCACATCATGGGCGAGGAAGGGGATAATAGCGGCCTTCGGGAAGATAGACGCGGGCTTTCACGGGACCCTGACATTCTCTGCATTCAACGCATCCCAGAAGAGCGTGGAATACCCGATAGGCGAGAGGTTCGCACAGATGGTCTTCGAGCTTCTGACAGATGCGGTTGAGATGGAATACTCGGAGCGCTCCGGACACTATCAGGGACAGCGCGGGGTTACTCTGGAGAAGAGGAATGGCTGAGCACTCCATCATACTCGTTGAGCCGAAGACCGGCGGTAACATCGGCAGCATAGCCCGTTCAATGTCGAATTTCGGGCTCCGTGAATTGATACTCGTGAACCCGAGGAACATCGGTGACGAGGCATATACCAGGGCAATGCATGCGCAGGACATACTGGATGATGCGCTCATCGTGGATTCCTTTGAGGAGGCCCTATCGCATGTTGACCTCTCTGTCGCCACCTCTGCTCGAACAACAGGTAGCGAGAAGAAGGCTCTCAGGGTTCCCATGACGGTTGAGGAGTTCGCGGAGCGCTTCATGGAGTATCCGGGAAAGATAGGCATAGTTCTCGGAAGGGAGGACTACGGGCTCTACAACGATGAGCTGATGAAATGCGACATCTTCGTTACTATACCCTCGAACCCGGATTATCCCGTGCTCAACCTCTCGCATGCCGCCACGGTCATAATGTACGAGCTCTACAAGCACAGGGCGGAGGATGTGAGGACAACGACGCCGGCGAGCGCTCAGGAAAGGGAAAGGTTGTACGATTACTTCGACATGCTGCTTGAAACCATAGACTGGCCACCATTCAAGAGAAAAAGGGCCAGTATAACATTCAGAAGGCTCATAGCCCGGGCAGGGCCTACGAAATGGGAGTTTCACACCCTTGCGGGGGTCATAAAAAGGGCTGCGATGAACAAAGGAAAAGAAGATAAGAGAGAATAAAATTAGAGATTCATTGATGTTCGTGACATCATTCGGGCCCTTTACGACGTGAAAGCTCATCCTCTTCGCTCTTTTCTTCTATACCATCGGCCTGTCCTTCATCCAGTTCCGTGCTCTTTTTTCTTATAACATATACAGCAGCCACGATCAGTATCAGGATGACTATGGCAATCCCTGCCCCCAGAAGATTCATCGCTGCGTTCACGGGATTTTCTCCCGTACTTATGTCCAGAGTTTGCGTAGAGCGTGAACTGGCACCCAGAATGTCCTGAGCCACTATATTCAGCTGAATCTTCGATGAATTGGCTGTAAGGTTGATTGTGATTCCATATATGCCGTCCCCTGCCTTTTCATCTCCGTGCATACCGTCATCGTACATCCTATAGGATTGACCCTGCACCTCCAGATACACTGTGAAATTATCTCCCTCCGGGTCGTAGACCCGTGCATTTACCGTAATATTGAAATTGGCACCTGAAACGACTTTTTCCGGAGCTTCGACATTGACATCAGATATAACAGGAGGGAGGTTTGCGTCAAGTGAACGAATGAAATATATGTTCCAC
The DNA here is from genome assembly GCA_027006785.1 of Thermoplasmata archaeon. GTDB lineage: Archaea > Thermoplasmatota > Thermoplasmata > WALJ01 > WALJ01 > JALTFR01. The sequence continues at coordinate 18,727 of JALTFR010000028.1, forward strand.
AAGGGTATGCCTCTGCCATTGACCTCCTTCACAACTCGCCCGTCTACCCATGCAGTACCGGAGCGGGATATGCACGGCTGCATCTGTGCCCAGTTGCCCGATATCCTCGTGCTCTTTTTGCTACCTATCTTTGATTCCATTATGACCGAATGGTTCCCCGTGCTCTCTGTCCAGACAACAGTCTTTTCGTATATTGACGGCTGACGCTGGGCATGGCCGTCGGGGACAAGAGTGAAGGTGTCTCCAGTCTTGAGGTCCTTTCCGTATATTGAACCAACCCCGTCTCGCATATCAACCCATACAACTGTGTTCCCCCATATAGCGGGCTGGAACTGGTTATGTCTCTCAGTTGTTATCTGAAACTCTCTGCCTGTGGACAGGTTGTAGCCGAATATGTTCCTGTCACCGTTCCCCGTATCGTTCCTGTAATCCTTCCATACAACTGTGTTCCCGTATATGGCAACATCCCTCTGCTCATAAATGTCCCTGCATATCGGTTTTATAGCCTTCTGAGCCTCCGCTGAACCGTAATTTGCTTCCTTCCAGTCAGGTATACCATTCCCATTGGAGTCGGAGGACAGATCATAGGCATATATATCACCATCAAGCCCGTTCCTGTAGTCTATCCACACCACATAATGCCCAAATATTCTGGGATTGACCTGAGATGCGGAGTTGAATGTAAGACGGGTTCCGTTAGCTTGCTGAGAATGGTCCTTTGTATCATAGATGTATATGTCTGCATTTCCATTCCTGTAATCCTCCCATACCACCACACCATTGTATATGTCTGGATTCTGCTGTGCATGGGGCTCGGTGCAAATGGCCTTTTCGGAATGTGTGCTGATGTTGTAAAGATATATATCTGGATTCCCGGCACCAGGGCCTGCATAACCACCACCGGGAGAATTTCTGTAATCCTCCCATACTATATCGCTGCCCCATATCGCAGGAGACATCTGAACGCTCTCCGATGGAGATACTTCTGTTTCTTTCTCCCCTGCCGCGGACACAGAAGCAAATGCCCCTAGCAGAAAGAGAGTAGCGATAAGGAGTGCCGTGTACCTCATAAGTATCGTTTTCCCAATCTGGCGCTATGATATAAAGATTTCCTAAACTATGGGTGCTCGCGAGGTGGATTGGAGAGCTCCTTCGAAGGTGGAATTGTGTATTTTCCTCTTCTTCCCCCTATCAGCCTTTCATCCATTTTATCAACCTCTTCAGCCCGGTTCATACAGATAATGATGGTTTTTCACTCATCGAGGAGTTTCCTCTTGAGATACGGCATCCATGCGGACTCCAGTATCATTGAGAGGAATACGGTCATCAGGGTGGACACCAGTATGAAACTTCCCCACATTATCAGGTTCTGGTCGCCATATATCTTCCCTATGACTATGGGCAGGGTGGCCATGCTGGCGGCCACAGCGCCTTTCGGCCCCTCGAAGGCTATGAAAAGGTACTTCTTGATGCCTGTCTTAGGGAGTATCACCAGGGTTGCAAGGGGGCGGGCCACGAATATGACGAGGAGTGCCACGAAAGTGCCATAGAGAAGGACGCTGGATGTTGCATCCCCTGCACTGAGAGATGCGCCCAGAAGAACGAAGATGAATATGATGGAGAATGTGGACAGACCCTCATTGAAGTCTATGTTGTGCCTGACGGCCTCGTCCATATCCTTCTCCTTCCTACCGTCCTTGAAGAAGAATCTGTGGTTGCCCAGGATTATGGCTATTATGGTGACAACAAGGAACCCTGAGGCATGGAGGACCTCTCCGGCAACATATCCGCCGAACGCCATTCCAAGCCCGAGTATCTCGGGATACGGGGTCGTGTGCAGATTGAAGCGCTTTATGAGGTAATAGGTCACAACGGCAAAGGCCCCTGCTATGACGAGAGATGCGAATATCTGGTAGATGAAAAATATGACCGCGACGAAATAGAGGGAGCCTCCCGGACTTATGGAAATAAGGTCCTGAAGGCTGGGAATCTCGGGCAGGACGAATATGAAGGCCACCATGGTAAGTATTATGGCCAGAGGGCCGTTGAATATGGACTCCGTCAGTATTGTTGTTTCGATGCCCTCATCTATCTTATGCTCCTTGAAAAGAGGTATGAGAGTGGCAGGGTCCGTTCCTGAGACTATTGCGCCGAAGAGGAATCCCACGGCCCAGGACACATGAAAAACGAACTGGAATATGATGCCCGCAACAAGAGCGGTTATCAAAAGGCCGAGCGTATCCAGAAGACCTATTACAAGCATGTGCTTCTTCAGAAGCGATACACGGATTTGGAATCCGGCAGAGAACATGACAATGAAAAGACCGAAGGCCCGGATATAGTAGAAAAGCACCCTTGCGGTGTTCGGAAGAATCAAATGAAGCACCGGGCCGACCAGTATCCCGAAGAAGATGAGGAGCGGAGTGTACGGGAACTTCGTCCTCTTGCTTATCAGCATTGAGGCCAGCCCTGAAAGAAGGACTATCATGAATGCGAGCGCTATGGCCTCTATTCCATACTCGAATGCTGGTGACGGCATCATACTTATTCCTTCTCTTGCATCATACATCGGTTTAAAAATCTATGGTATGTTTGAAAGAAGATGAGGTCGTGAAAAGTGAAAAAGATGGAGCAAAAACGGTAGTGAGTGGAGCGCCCCGGTCGGGATTTGAACCCGAGTCGCGGGCTCGACAGGCCCGCATGATAGGCCGCTACACTACCGGGGCGTGTTGATAAAAAGAGGTTTTCAGCATATCGGAGCTTGCTGAAAACTCGGTAAGGCGGCGATACCAGACCTAGTATATAAGATTTGATGGTGGGGATGCTGGGCTGCTCCGGTGTAAAGGTTTAATAAATGGTTCAATTGCACGAATATGCAAGCAGATGTTGGTACCGCAATCCTTCTTCTGTCCTTTGCAATAATCCTAATATCCATAAGGCTAAAGATAAACCTGGCAATAGCAATAACACTTGGTGCGATACTTATGTATGGTTCATATGGCTACGGGCTGAATGGACTTGCCATGGCTTTCGAGTCAATGGGTTCATATGACAGCCTTCGCCTACTTGCACTGATATTTCTTGTGATATTCATGAGCAGAATCATGAGGTCCGCAGGCACGCTGGACATAATCTCAGACTCGCTCAAAAAGGCATTCTCGGATGCCCGACTTTCCTATGGCACGATACCTGCAATAATCGGCCTGCTTCCCATGCCTGCGGGAGCGCTCATCTCCGCCCAGATGGTGAAAAAGGCCGCTGACGAACTTGATACATCGCCTGAGGAGAGGACCTTCGTCAATTACTGGTTCAGGCATGTCTGGGAGTTCTCCTGGCCGTTCTATCAAGGGGTCATATACACGGCCGTCCTTCTAAGCATGGCCGTCAACCGGGTGATATACATCATGTTCCCGCTTACGCTGATCTCCATCGGAATCGGCTATTTCTTCGGCCTGCGCGGCTTGAAAAAAGGTAGCGGCGAGCGGAACATCTCCGGGATTTTCGAGTTCCTCGTGGTTCTCTGGCCTGTGTGGCTGGTCATCGCGATATCCATCGGCGCGGGAATCGACCTTATGTATGGCCTCGTGGCCACAGACATCATCATGATTGCAATATATTCCATCAGAAAGCATCCTGAAAACGACAGCGAAGTAAAAAAGGCCTTCTTCGGCGGAGAGAAAGGCCTCGGAGTGAAAGGCACGCTGGAGGCCCTCGAAGATTCCCTTAAACCGGATATCTTCTTCATCATACTTGCAATAATGGTATTTAAAGGATCTCTGGACAACACAAATGCGATATATGCCCTTCAAACATCCATGCAGATCCACGGAATACCCCCTGTACTCGCTGTGATATTCCTTCCCATGATAGTCGGTGCCATGGCAGGGATAACCGTTGCATTTGTCGGAATAACATTCCCGATAATACTGCCGATGCTCATGCCCGCAGGCTCTGTCAGCCCGAGCATGCTCGCGCTCGCATACCTGTCGGGATTCGTCGGCGTCCTTTTCTCCCCGATGCACCTCTGCCTCATATTCTCAACAGATTACTTCGGAGCGGACATGAGCAGGGTGTATCGAAAGCTTGCCATGCCGTTGCTCAGCCTCTTCATTCTGGGTGGGGTCTATGCGTGGTTCATCGGTGTGGTCTAAAAAAGAAATGAAGGGTTTTTGTTCAGGACTGCTCTATCCACCATTCCCTGACTGCGCACGTCACCATTATAGTTAGTTGGCGTATGAACAAATATTGATTTCTGTATTATTATATAA
>JALTFR010000029.1 GCA_027006785.1 Thermoplasmata archaeon
ATATAGTATTGATTGGATTCTTAGCACTCTTTATCATTAGACTTGGAGGAACAAAAGTAAGACTGACAACTAACAGAATCATAATATTACATAATTTCATCGGAGAGAACGTTAAAGAATATCCTTATGAATCCATACTCTCAATTTCAATAAGAAAAGGTTTGATGGGGAAGCATCTGGATTATGGAGACATAACTTTATCTCTAAAATGCAGGGGTGTAAAGAAAAAAGTGGTGCTGCATGGAATAAAAAACCCACTGCTCATGAAATACGCAGTACAGACTATGATTTATCAGAACCGGGGCTCTGTATAAGCACTTCCGCCCCTATCCCCCCTCTTTTTGCGGCCTTTAATGAGACTTTCAGGTTTTTCGGATGTATCTTCTCTATTACGTCCAGATATATCTTCATAGCAAGGTGCTCGTAGAATATGCCTATGTTGCGATAGGCCGTGAGATAGAGTTTAAGACTTTTCAGTTCAAGGATGTCCTTATCCGGGACATACTCTATTTCAAGATGGTAGAAATCTGGAAGTCCGGTTTTGGGACACAGGGCGGTAAGTTCATCAGTTTCGTACCTGACAACCTCGTCCTTTCCCTCATAGACATATCTCACGGATTCCATTTCTGGCTCTATCTTCAGCTCCGGAATGTTCTCCTGTTTGCCCTCATATCCAGAAAGGTCCCTTTCAGCGTCCATGAAGCGGGACATCGAAGGGATTTAATAACCCTTTTCACTGTGGTGAAAAAGTAAAGACATTTTTCAATCCTTTTTTCACTTATTCTGCGGATTATCGCCGTCTTTAAGGCGAAATGTTTATATCAGGTTCGAAAATGCCGCACTAACCCGGGTGAAAACATGACCGCCGGAAACGTCAGCAAGTATGTATATACGGCCATCATCCTTTTTCTGCTATGGATAGTGCTTACCTCCACATTTTTCTGGGAGGAAATTCTGGCAGGACTGGTGCTCTCTGCGATGGTCGCAGCCATGGGATACTCACTTTTCACTGATAAAGGTCTTGGAAACTTCAGTCCGAAGAGACTGGCCTATTTTCTAGTTTACATCCCTGTTTTTCTGTGGGATGTCATAAAGGCCAATCTCGATGTGGCATACAGGGTGCTCAGCCCGAAGATGCCCATAAAACCGGGAATCGTGGAGATACACACAGACCTGAAGTCCGATATAGCAAAGCTGGGGCTGGCAAACTCCATAACACTGACCCCTGGAACACTGACCCTCGATATAGATGATGACAGGCTCTTCATTCACTGGATATATGTAAGAACGACCGACATAAAAGAGGCGAGCGAAGAGATAGGTGGAAAGTTTGAGAGATACATGAAGGTGATCTTTGAATGACATTCTGGATAGTTTGCTCCGGTATAGTCCTTGTCGCCGTCTTTCTGGCGACAGTAAGGGCGATAGCAGGTCCGACAGTCTCAGACAGGCTGGTGGCAGTGGACGCGCTCACGACCATAACCGTTGCTCTCATGGTCATTCTAGGCTTCATATACGGAAGAGAGATATACCTTGATGTGGCCCTTGTCTATGCTGTTCTGGCATTTATGGGTGTGCTCATAGTTGCAAGATATATGGAGGGAGGCCTTTGAATTTCTACACGGTATTGGAGTATATCGGGATGTTTCTCGTATTTGTGGGCGCTCTTTTCCTTTTTCTGGGCGCTCTCGGTATATTCAGGCTTCCCGATGTTTACAACAGACTTCAGGCAGGCACAAAAGCCACCACACTCGGCGCTTTCGGTGCAATAATAGGAATAGGCCTCATGAGGCCGGAATGGCTTCCGAAGGCAATACTGATAGCCGTTTTCATACTTATGACAAATCCCATAAGCAGTCATGCCCTCGCAAGGGCGAGTTACAGAAGGGGAATAAAGCTCTGGGATAGAAGTGTTGTTGACCGCTATGGCCCCTACCTCAGGGAAAAGGAAGAAAAGGAGGGAAAGAGATGATACTGACGATTGCCGTGGCAATACTCATCCTCATGATGATGGTCTTTGCCGTCTATTCCGTTGAGACAAAGGACCTCCTCTATGCTGTGGTGGGAACCATGGCAGTTAGCCTGATAGTCTCAATACTCTTCTATGTGCTTCAGGCGCCGGATGTGGCGATGGCTGAGGCGGCCATAGGTGCAGGCATATCGACAGCGGTTTTTGTGATAGCAATAAAGAAGACAGAGAGGTATGAACATGATTAAGAAAAGCATAGCCCTCATATTGATCGCCATACTGTTTGTCGCAATATTCTTCACTCTGGCGAATGACCTCCCCTTCGGAGATAACAGGACAACAACAGGCGTCTCTGATAAGTATATCTACCATGGTGTGAATGATACAGGGGCATCCAACCTTGTTACGGCGATAGTTGTAAATTACAGAGGATTCGACACTCTTGGTGAGGTAACCGTTCTCTTCGTTGCGGCCACAGGAGTGGGCGCCGTGCTGTACAATATGGGTCGTCCGGCCGGAAAGAAGAGAAAAAAGACAGAGGCAAGTCTGATAGTAAGGACGGGTTCCAGGATACTGTTCCCGATGATGCTTCTTTTCGGTGCTTATATCTTCGTACACGGCCATCTCACACCGGGCGGAGGTTTTCAGGGTGGTGCGGTTATAGCCACCGCTTTTCTGTTCAAATATGTCTCTGATACGCGCTATCATATAGACCACAATAAGTTCACGGCAACTGAGAGCGTCGTAGGAATGACCTTTGCCCTCGTCGGAATAATGGGCCTTCTACTCACCGGTTATTTCCTCTTCAATTTCCTACCGAATGGAAGTCCGGGAGAACTGCTCAGTGCCGGAATAATACCAATAATTTACGTTGCAATCGGAATAAAGGTCGGTGCCGAACTTACAGGAATACTGGATAATATGATGGAGGTGGAACAGTGATGATCTACTATATGGCCGCTGCCTTTCTGATAGCCATCGGAATATACGCCCTCATGCTCAAAAAGAACATGATAAAGATGGTCATCGGTCTCAGCCTAATGGATTCGGGTGTCAACCTCCTTCTGATATCTCTGGGTTATATCAACGGTGGAACGGCACCTATACTCTTGAATGGCGTTAAGCCACAGGAGGTCGTGGATCCACTTCCTCAGGCTCTGGTTCTTACAAACGTCGTCATAGGCGTATCGGTAACTGCCCTCGCTCTTTCGGTGATAATCAGGGTTTACAAGCACTATAAAACGCTAAATTCAGATAAAGTGAGGGATATGAAATGGTGAACATAGACCCGACATTGATGATAGGAATCCCTCTTTTCATGGGATTTCTCATACCTTCCGTTGCCATAGTCTGGAAGAACTCCCCGAGATACCTTGCGGGATTCACGATACTTTTCAATCTCATAGCCTCGACGCTCCTTCTCATACGCTCTCTCAATGCACCTGTGATATCGGTTCTCGGAGGGTGGCAGCCACCTTATGGAATAGTGTTCGTAGCCGGTCCCCTCGGTTCCATGCTGGCTCTCCTCATATCATCTATGACAATGCTCACATGGTTCTACCTGCCGCCTCACATAAAAGAAGGTAATGAAACCAAATTTTACATGCTTTTCATACTTCTCATGGCGGGTGCTACAGGCATGGTCCTTACGGGTGACCTGTTCAATCTCTTCGTATTCACTGAGATAACATCCATCGCTTCCTTCTCTCTCCTGGCATACAGCAGAGGGAAGGATGAAAAGGAGGCAGTTGAGGCCACAATCAAATACATGATAATAGGCTCTCTCAGTTCCGCCTTCTTCCTTATAGGTATTGCACTTCTGTACGGAGCCACTGGCACGCTCAATATGGCCGATCTGGCATCCAAGATTCCTTCGGCCAATCATAATCTTGTGATGATGGCTCTGGCGATGATAATCACCGGACTGGGAATAGAGGCAGAGATGTTCCCGCTGAACGGTTGGACACCGGATGCATACACCGGAGCAACTCATCCTGTCAGCGTTATGTTCGCTTCCGTAGTGGTGAAGGCCGGTTTCTTCGCTTTGATAAGGGTCGTCTTCCTGATATTCGGTGCGGCCACAGAGGCGCTCCAGATATTGATGATATTCGGGCTTCTAACGCTGTTTGTGGGTGAGTCAAGCGCTCTGCGCCAGACAGATTTGAAGAGGATGCTCGCATATTCCTCAATAGGCCAGATGGGACTCCTGCTCGTGGCCTTCTCTCTGAACAATCAGACCGCCCTCGTCGGAGGACTTTATGCCATGTTGAACCATGCTATAGCCAAAGGCCTTCTCTTTATGGCGGCCGGCTCATTCATATTTGCACTTGGAACAAGAGACATAAGCGCTCTCAATGGTATGGGAAAGAGGATGCCCGTAACATCGGCTCTCTTCACCATCGGAGCATTTTCAATAATGGGCCTGCCCTTCTTCGGGGGTTTCATATCCAAAATCGTGATAATCGCCGGAAGCATGCAGGCCGGCACGGAAGGCATGCTGGTGGCCATACTCATACTTTCTGCGAGCCTCATCGAGCTGGTGTATTTCTTAAGGGTTGTACACAGGATATGGATGAGAGAGCCGGAGGACGACAGCAGGTTGAAGGAAGCACCCTTCACACAGATGTTTCCCATGATAGTGCTGGCTGCTTTCGTATTCCTCATGGGTATATATCCTCAGGCTTTCTTCAAGGTGCTCATACCTGCGGCACAGGAACTTCTCAGAGGACTGGGTACCATGATAGGAGGTGCATAAGATGGACTACACAGCATTCATAAGGCCGGAATACGTGCTTATGCTGCTCTTTGCAGGTGCGCTCATAACATATTTTGCAGGAAAGTACTCGTCAATGGCCAGATATTCCCTTTCACTTCTGTTTTCCGGACTGGCACTGCTTATGGTGGCCCTCCTTTATGGTAAGAATACACTCAGCGTCTGGACACCTTCGATAACTCCCAACGGAATCAGCATGTATGTGGGGACAAATCCTCTGACATGGTTCTTTGCGATAATACTGGCCAGTCTGTCCTTCCTGACCATCATGTACTCTATCCCAATCATGAAGGGCAAGCGCATGGAGAACTGGTTCTACACCCTGACACTGCTTCTTATGGGCAGTATGCTGGGAGTGGTCTTTTCATCGGACCTTCTCTCCTTCTTCATATTCTGGGAGATGATGACGCTTTCCTCATATCTCCTAGTTACCCTGGCTGGAAAGAGGTCTGATAAAGCTGCTCTGAACTACATGATACTCAGCACGATGGGTGCATATTCAATGCTGACCGGTATAACCATGCTCTATGTGCATTTCGGAACAACAGAGTTCTCACTGCTATCTGCCCAGATACCCGGTACACCGGTCAATTTCCTATGGCTGTCTCTGGGACTCGTAGCTGTCGGTTTCCTTGTTAAGTCCGCAGCACTCCCGTTCTATGTATGGGCAGCTCCAGCTTATTCCGAGGCTCCTGACGGATTCACTCCGCTCTTCTCGGGAGCGCTTTCTAAGCTCGGGGCATACGGCCTGTTCCTGTTCATGTATGTTATAGTTGGAATGTCCGCCCTTATTGGAATGGGAAGTTTCAGGGGTGTATCCAGTTTCGGATATGCAATAGCTCTTCTGGGCAGCATAACAGCCTTCATAGCTACGTTGTATGCGATAAGAGAGGATGATATCAAGAGGCTTCTTGCATATTCCAGTGTAAGTCAGGTCGGATACATACTCATGGGTCTGGGAATAGGCACCAGCCTGAGCGTCGCAGGCTCACTCTATCATGCTCTGAACCATGCCCTTTTCAAGACAGTTCTTTTCATGGGAGCAGGAGCCATAATACAGCTGACAGGAACAAGGAAGATGAGCGAGATGGGCGGGCTTGCAACCAGAATGCCCATAACATTCCTGACAATGCTCATATCAATATTCTCGCTGGCTGCAATACCGATGACATCCGGTTTCGGCTCCAAGTGGCTCATATATGAAGCAGCCATAAACAAAGGATTCGTCTTCATAGCTCCGCTGGCATTCGTGGCCAGTGTCGGTTCATTCCTATACTCTTTCAGACTGCTTCAGGCAGTTTTCCTGGGGCAGCTTCCTGACGGCCTGAAGGATGCGAAGGACCCATCGCTTCTGGTAACAATACCGATGATAGCGCTCACCTCCATAACGGTCCTATTTGCCATAGTTCCGGGCGTACCTCTCGGTGCGATAGCGAGCGCAGAGTCATACATGGGGATACAGCCGATACAGGTGGATTCTCTCTTCTACTTCCGCATAGGCAATAGTTTCGGCGCTTACAATGCCCTTGTGGTAATGACCATACTTCTCTTTGCCATGCTCGTCGCCATGATAATGTTCGCCTTCGCAGGTTCTAAATCCAAAAAGGTCGATCAGCACGACACATACCTGTCCGGAGAGATATACGAGCATCATTCTGACCTCGGGCTTCACTATGCAGCGAACTTTTACAGGCCAATAGAAAGGATGTTCGAGCCCTATCTCCGCCTCAGGCTAGAAAGAACATACGATGCGTTCGGACGTGGCTATGAGCTCTTATCCGAGGGCATAAGGCGGGTCTACAGCGGTGATGTCCAGACATATGTCTATTATGTTATAGGCTTCCTTGGAATGCTTATAATACTCGCAGGATGGTGGTGGTAATGAGCATCACTGATATCGTTGCAATAATCGGAATGGCAGTATTCGTGCCTCTGCTCGGGCTCCTATTTATGGGTATTGCAAGAAAGATAACCGCAAGGATTCAGAACAGGATAGGCCCTCCTTTCTACCAGCAGTATATAGATGTGATGAAGCTCTTTTCAAAGAGGTCCAATATAAGTCACAGCTGGGTATTTGACATAGGTCCGATATTTGCTGTTGTGGGCATGCTTACCACCATGCTGTTCATCCCGATGGGCGGATTTCAGCTCCTTTCCTTTGATGGAGACCTCATAGTTATCATGTACCTGATGGTCATATCCGGGCTTGGAATCGCCTTGGGCGCCGGAGCATCGGGGAATCCTAACTCAGGAATAGGTGTTATGAGGGCACTTGTACTGATGATGTCCTACGAGCTTCCTTTCGTTCTCATACTGCTTTCAGTTATGCTTTACTACAATACCACATCGCTGGCAGAGATAGTCTCAAAACAGGCCGACATGGCATGGGCAGTTCTGGCTCTCCCACTCTCAGCCATAGTTGCAGATATATGTCTTCAGGGGCAGTTCGGTGAGAAGCCCTTCGACCAGCCCATCGCTCCTGCAGAGGTTGCAACAGGACCCATGGTAGAATACGGTGGAAAATACCTCGGAATGTTAATGCTGTGGCACGCCATAGCTATAATCGTCGAGGGAAGCCTCTTTGTCAATCTCTTTCTCGGAGGAGGCATTGTATTTGACCCGAGCACCTATGTGGGCATGGCCCTGAACTTCCTTGTGTGGATAGGCCTTGTCTTTCTGATGTTCTTCATAGCTCTGCTGATAAATGCGGTCATGCCCAGGTACAGGATAGACCAGGCATTCGCATTCTACTGGAAATGGCCGACCATACTGGCCATAATAGCACTGATATATGTGATGGTGGTGAGCTCATGGTAGATGAGAAGGAAAAGATAGTTTCAGAGGACATGGGCGTTCAGGTCGATAAAAAAGAGGACATCGAGATGCGCTCCTTCGGAACCATAAAGAGATGGGCCACCAAGCGCTCCCTGTGGATGGTCCATTACTGTACCGGATGCGGCGGTATAGAACTCGCACCGCTGATGACCTCAAGGTATGATATGGAAAGGTTCGGTATGCACCCCATGGTAACGCCGAGGCAGTCGGACCTCCTGTTGATAACCGGATATGTGAACATAAAGACCCTCAAGAGGATCATAAGGACATACGAGCAGATGCCGGACCCGAAATATGTTGTGGCATTCGGCTCGTGTCCGATAAACGGTGGCCCTTACTGGGACTCACATGTCACGATAAACCATCTGGACAAGTACCTGCCGGTGGACATCTACATAGCGGGATGCATGCCGAGGCCCCAGTCCATAGTCAAGGCTTTCGATGACCTCATGGACATGATACAGGAGGGCAAAGCGGACGGCTATCTCAGGTACAAGAAGTACTACGATAAGTATAAGGCCAATCAGGAGAAGATATTCAGGAAGTGGTGGTGATGTCGGAGCAGGATTTTGTTGAGAGGATGGCCAAATTCCCTGGCTCTGAGGTGAAGCTCCTTAGAAAGGGGCAGATAGCCATGAAAGTGCCTGCAGATAAGGGGCACGAGGCTGCGGAATATCTGAAGAAGATGGGATTCACCCACCTCGTCGCCATAGAGTATGTTGACTGGATAAAGGACAATGAGTTCGAACTGGTCTACAACCTCTTCTCATATTCAAGCAAGATGAGGGTATTCCTGAAGGTCAGGATATCAAGGGACAACCCGGAGTACATCACATTCATGGACCTATGGCCCGTGGCGATGACGCATGAAAGGGAGGCCCATGAGATGATGGGAATAAAGTTCAAAGGGAACCCGAACCTGACACCGTTCATACTTGAGGACTGGAAAGAAATACCTCCGATGAGAAAGGACTTCGATTCCAGAAAGTTCGTGAAGGAGAAATACGATTCAATACCGTTCGTGGAGGATGAGCCATGAGCCAGACAAAGACAATAGATCTGTTCTTCGGCCCCCAGCACCCCGGAATAACAGGGAACTTCAGTGTCAGGGTTACCGTTGACGGTGACACAGTGGTCAAGGCGCAGGTCATACCCGGATTCCTTCACAGGGGATTCGAGAAGCTCATGGAGATGAGGCACTGGATACAGGGACCTGCACTGATATGTCGTATATGCGTTCCTGACCCGGACCACAGCGAGACCGGCTATGCCACGGCAGTGGAGCGCCTCGCAGGTATAGAGGTTCCGGAGCGCGGAAGGTATATTCGCAGTCTCATGCTTGAGATGTCAAGGCTGAGCGCATACCTCTTCTATTTCGGCGGCTATGCAGGTTCAATAGGACTTTACACCGTCGGCCAGTGGGGTGTGGGTGACAGGGACTACATCCTGGACCTTTTCGAAGAGCTGACCGGAGCAAGGGTGTATCACATATTCAACTTCCCGGGAGGCCCGAGATGGGACACTCCGCCAGGATTTGAGGATAAAGTGGATAAACTGATGGATTTTCTGGAGAAGAGACTGAAGGAGTTCGACAAACTCTACTTTAACAATAGGGTATTTATAAAGAGGGCAAGAGGAACAGCCCCGATGACAAAGGCATACGCTCAGAAGATGGAGGTCACAGGGCCGAACGCAAGGGCCACAGGCTGGGCAATAGATGTGAGAAAGGATGACCCGTATGCTGCGTATCCTGACCTTGATTTCGATATAATCACCCAGAAAGAGGGAGATAATTATGCAAGGGTAATTCAGAGGCGCATGGAGTTCGAGCAGAGCATAGACCTCATAAGACAGATAACCAGAAAACTTCGAAAGATGCCCAGGGGAAATGTAAGGGTAACTCCAAATCCGCTTCACTGGAAGATACCGCCCGGAGAGGCATACGGTGCAGTCGAAAGCTCCAAAGGTGAGCTCGGATATTATGTCGTGAGCGATGGTGGAATAGGTCCGTACAGAATGCAGGCGAGAGGCCCGTCCATAAGCCATGGAGTGCAGGTTTATGAGGAAATGGTCGTGGGGCAGAGGGTGGCCGATGTGGCGGCCCTGATGTTCAGTCTTGATGTCTGCCCTCCGGACATAGACAGGTGATCATCATGAGCGTAAAGAAAGAAGGAAGTTATGTATCTCCGTTCCGTGCCCTGAAACAGCTGGTTAAGAAGCCACACACTGTTCAGATACCCAAAGTTGTGAAGCCGCCGGCAGAGCGCTATCGTGGTTTCCACACCAACAACCTCGAGGTCTGCATAGGTTGTGGCAACTGTTCCAGAGTCTGCCCGGACAATGCCATAAAGATGGTTCCTTTTCCCGAGTATGCAAGGAAGGAGCCGGGTTCAATGCCTCTCAGGCCGCAGGTTGACTACGGGAGATGCTGTTTCTGCGCTCTATGTGTGGAAGTATGCCCCACAGGCTCTCTCCAGATGGTAAGAACATTCACTCATGTGGACGAGAAGAAGGACAGTTTCGTGTTCATACCGGATTCCAAGGTGGTCCACGAGACACCGGATTTTGTTCTCGACACCAAGAACCTCAGGAGGAAGTGATATGACAGTACCCGGCACTCTCAATAAGTTCAAAAGGCTGAAAATAAAGCAGAGGGATCCCAACGAGAGGAAGAACGACTTCGATATGTATATGATCCCTTACACCTTCGAAGAGGTTAAGATAGAGGCCGACCGCTGTCTGGGCTGTGGCCTGTGCGTACCCGGATGCCCTGCAAGGGTCAATATCCCGGGCTATGTCCGTGCAATCGCAGACGGTGACAGGGAGCGCGGCATAAACATACTCTTCAAGGACCTCCCGTTACCTCAGATATGCGGCACGGTCTGCACCCACAGGTGCGAGGATGCCTGCGTATTCCACAATCGTGGGGATGCCGTGGCGATAAGGCACATCAAGAGATACATTGCAGAGAACTCGGATTACACCAGGGATGTTAACATAACCAAAAAAGCAGATACAGGCAAGAGGGTGGCAGCCATAGGGGCGGGCCCTGCGAGCCTTACAATCGCATACTATCTCGCGCTCAATGGAGTGCATGTGGACATCTATGAGAAGCACAAGGTTCCGGGCGGAATGATGACCATCGGAATTCCGAGATACAGGCTCTCAATGGACTTCATAAACAAGGAAGTGGATTTCATACTCTCTCTCGGAGCAGAGATAAAGTACGGCGTGGAGGTCGGAAAGGACATCTCATTCGAGGACCTGATGAAGCAGTACGATGCCGTGTTCATAGGGGCCGGCAACCACAACCCGAGAAGGACAGGTACTGCAGGGGCGGAGAAGACGGACAGGGTGATGCATGCCATAGAGTTCCTCAGGAGGGTGGCCCTCGGAGAGAAGGTGGATGTCGGTGAGAAGGTCATCGTGATAGGCGGAGGATTCACCGCAATGGATGCGGCCCGCACATCCCTGAGGCTAGGTGCGAAAAAGGCCTCCATCTACTACAGGAGAAGGTTCGAGGACAGGCCGAGCGCAGGCACCAGCAACGGAGAGGAAGAGTACGAGGAAACGGTCGCAGAGGGCATAGAGTTCATCTGGACGGTCACACCTTTCGAGTATGTCGTGGAGAACGGAAAGCTGAAGGGAATGAAGTACTGGAAGAACGAGATGGTTGAGCAGGAAGGCGGCGGAAGGGCCAAGCCTGTTCCGATGAAGGACCAGGAGTACTTCGTGGAGGCTGACTTTATAATCGAGGCCACTGGCCAGACCGTTGATTTCAGTTTCCTGCCTGAGCACCTCAAGGAGAAGCTGGAGATGAACTGGAACAACATAAAGGTTGACGGCAACGGCATGACATCCATAGAAGGCGTTTTCGCAGGCGGTGATGCCGTGAACGGAACCAAGGATATAATCAGCGCTGTTGCGGACGGAAAGAGGGCAGCTAAGGGCATAACAAAGTATCTTGGTCTCTGAAAAATGCAAAGGAAACCCATTAATGATTTCTTTTCGTATTTTTAGTGTTGGTTCACAGTCATCTTAGAAGTCAGATTTTAAGAAAAAGAAAAACAGGAAATTGAAAAGGGTTTATTTCTTTTCTTTCTTTTCTTTGTTCTTGGACTTGGCTTCCGTGGAGAACGGACCCATACCTTTGCTGTACATCACATAGATAGCTATGACACCGACTATGGCTATGACTGCAAGGGCTATGGGTATATAGTCCATCCATTTCGGCTGGCCCACAGTCACCTTTATCTCTTTTTCATGGGTTATCGGTGCGAAAGAGGGCTCGGCCGGGTCAGTTGCATTCACCTTGAGCTTCACAGTGCCTTTCTGGGGTGTCCACTGCATCTTTACTATGCGGTACTCACCTGCAGGTATGGTTGAGTTTGAGTCCACGAGCTTTCCATCCTGATACACGTAGAACTGGGGCGTTCCACTGAGGGCCTTGTCGTTCACATAGAAGATCACTGTGGGATTGAGAGCCGCCGCATCTCCGAAGTTGGAGACATTGGCTATTATCCAGACGCTCTCTCCGGCTCTGGGCTCGCTGTTTGAGAGAGTCAGGTTCTTGACCTCAAGCCTTGGAACAGGCCCGTATTTGACCTCGAAGAGCTTGGTTATCTCCTTGTAGTTTCCTTTTGAGTCCGTGACCTTGAGCTTTACCGCATATGTTCCGGCCTTGTCGAATGTGTGGCTCACTATCTTGGTATCTGCTGTCGTGTTTGTGTCTTCAAAGTTCCATGAGTAGCTTATGCTGTGTGATGTACCGTCGAATCCCGGCGGGTCGTATGAAGGTGAAGCATCGAATGTTATGGTATTGCCCTTTGTAACCGTGGCCGTTCCGACATCGTCTGAGGAGTGTGTATGGTTGTTTGCATCTGTCCAGTTGAATTTGGGAACAGGCGGTGTTTTATCGAGAACTGTTATCTGTTTTGTCACGCTCCTGTAATTCCCAACGGCATCTGTTACATTGAGAGTTACCGTATATCTTCCCCATTTCTCATATGCATGGTCGGCTATCTTCTGAACTGACTTGTTTCCATCTCCAAAGTCCCACTGATAGCTGAGAACTATCCCGGCGGTGTGTCCGTCTATCGTATCTGTTGAAGAGGATGCATCGAACTCCACGCTCTGTCTCTCATTCACTTCGGTCATGTTGAGCTTTGCGTCAGGGGTCGGGGCAGTGTTGTCTGACTGTATGTAAACTTCTGCGGTGTCCTTGTATCCGTTGACTTCGGTCACAGTGAGGGTTACGGTGTATTTTCCACCGCTGTTGAACGCGTGTTCCACATTTGCACCGCTACCACTAGAACCGTCACCGAAATCCCATGAGTAAGTGGCTCCCTCCTCATTTCCGTTTGGATCATTGAAGATAGCAGAGAATGAGACGTTCTTGCCTGTCTTAACTATGTATGTATCATTGTTGTTTACATCGGTCCTCTGATAGACATATTCGCCTGTGGCAACTGACACACTCGCATTTCCTTTTACGGATTTCTCGAGATTGAATGTGACCGTTGCAATTCCGCTGCCACTCTGCGGGTCTATGTTTATGGTCGTATATCCGCTCACGCTAACGTCGGAAGGCGCTTCGAGTTCTGCCCTCTCAAATCCCTCGGGAACTGTAAGAGAGTAGCTGTAATTGTGCATATCTGAGTCATACTTTGCAAGCACCTTCACCGGAACACCCTTGTCCCATATGTTCTTAACAGGAGAATATGTGCTGCTGACCGTTATCTCAATGGGCTTATCGGAGGTAACAGAGCCAGTGGCATTTGAAACCGTGATGCTTGTACCCGTCTCGTTGAAATAGGTGTCGTTGACAAGCAGGGAGTCGGAAACCACCGGCGGATACATCGACTTTATCCAGTCGGTGAACTTTGCAGCTTCAGATGCATTTACAGACCCATCCGAGTTTCCGAACTGAGAGTCTATCTGATACCTGACGTTTCCTGATTCTGAGAGGTTAAGTCCCTGTATGACATCGGCAGGTGAGAGACTTATGGTCCTCATGGCGCTCAGGTCATTGAAATCACTGCCAAAACTGTATGCTACATTGTCCTGTGTCTTCACAGCAGGTGTGAGGCTTATGTCTCCGAGGTCCACCGTATTTCCGGTGGAGTTGACATCGTCCTTGAAATATGCATTGTATCCGTCAGAGGAGATGAGGACCGAGAAGTGACCGCTGTATATGCTCACCTGGAAGAATGGTCCATCTCTGTCGTTGTCCTTCACCACTACATTGCCGTTGTCTTTGTCATATACGGTAACGTGGACCGTGCTCTGAATTCCCTTCCCTGTGGAAGCATCCGTGACATAGCCCGTAAGATAGGGTTTGTCATCGAGCTGTATGTTTATCGTTGTGTCAGTGTTTATTGTCTGTCCGGTGGAATAGTATGTTCCGACATCCACCTTTGAAGACCATATTCCGAAGGTGCCGGAATATATCTGGAGGGAATAGCTGCCGTTCACATCGGTTGTGGTGGAAGTCACATATCCGGTGGAATAGTCTATTATGGAAACCCCTGCTCCTTCCACAGGATTCCCTGCGGAATCTGAGACGGTTCCAGTGACTTTATAGTCGAGTGATTTCGAATCAACAACCAGTGAGGAATCGACGGTCTTTCCGGGTTCCACTGTAAGTGTATCCGTGCTGTTTCCGAAATAGGCCTTATTTCCGACCGTCTGTACCGGGGCCTTTACAATATAATGACCGGCAGGTACATTCACCTCGATATAGCCTCTCGTGTCGAGAGTATATGAGTTCATTGAATTATCATCAGCACTATAAACATTTATCTCATAACCAGCAGGTACCGGGCCAGAGGAGTCCTTGATAACCACCACAATGGTCCCGTCCTGAATCTCGCTTGCTCCACTGATTATGCCAGGTAGCGCTCCGAATATCGCACCCAGCATGAGTACGATGAGCGCCACGCTCACCATCTTGCTCTTTTTTCCTGTCATGTGTAGATACCTCCATTTCTTTTCTCTATTACAATGGGAGTAAAGCGGCCAATAAGCCACTATGATATAAATCTTATCACACCTCTCTTCTTATAAAAAGGGAAAAGGGTTTAAAGAATGTATGTGTATGCCCTCAGTGTGTCAGGTATACTGGTTAAAGCAGTGGCCGCACTGTGGCTGGCTATCCCCGCGCTCGCAGCCAACTCAACAGCCGTTCTTTTCGGCGGCGGCACGCCAATAGATTTCGGAAGGACATTTCCGGACGGAAAGAGGATACTCGGGAACGGGAAGACATGGAGAGGGCTCATAGGTGGTGGTGCGGCAGCGGCATTCATCGGTATGATACAGCAGATCATATCCTGCTATATTCACACCCCTTATCTTCCAGTATTTTCCATGGTGCCATCTGAGGCCATCGGAATACCAATCGTTCTGGGTTATGGAGCTCTCATAGGTGATTCCACAGGGAGTTTCATAAAGAGGAGACTCGGTATAGGGAGAGGACAGAAGGCATATCTGCTGGACCAGCTGACGTTTCTCATAGTCGCCCTCTTCTTCGTTGCAGCACTCTACCATTCCTTCTTTATGGAATATTTCTGGAACATATCTGCACTTACAATGCTGTTCATCATCACTCCGCTTCTGCACAGAATCGTTAATATAATAGGATATAAGATGGGATATAAAGATGTACCTTGGTGATATCATGGAACTGAAGGAAATGCTGAAAGAGGTAGGGGCCATAAGGTTCGGGGAATTCACCCTCCGCTCGGGGAAAAAGAGCAGATATTACGTTGATTTGAAAAAGGCCACATGTGACCCTGCTACCCTGCGTAAGATGGCAGAGGAGGTCGTGAAGCGCATACCCCCGGGAATCGACAGGGTTGCGGGTCTCGAACTGGGCTCGGTACCGATAGCGTCGGTCGTTTCGGTGATGTCAGACATCCCCATGATAATCGTGCGAAAGGAGAAGAAGGGATATGGCACCGGAAACCGGATAGAAGGTGAACTTAAGGAAGGGGAAAAAGTGCTCATAATAGAGGACACTACCACAACAGGGGGCCAGATAGTAAGGGCCATAGAGGCGATACGGGCAGCAGGAGGAGAGGTAAAGGACGCTGTTGTGCTGGTAAACAGACAGGAGGGCTCGGATGAAGCGGTATCCGAAAAGGGAGTGAATCTGATATCCGTGATAAGCGCTCCACAGCTCCTGGAGGGAATCTGATGGCTTCGGACATTCCAGTCAGCCCCTTCAGAAGGCTTTTGAATGCCCTGACAGGGGCGGTAATGCTGGCAATAGTGGCTTTCATAATAGTTGAAGCCCTGACGCTAGTTTATGTCTCTCCAATGATAACTCAGAGCATCGTTACGGCCGATATCGGTTCGGGTTCAAGCATAATACTGCCGGAAGACAGCGTAAAGGACTCCAAAGGGAACATAGACTTTTCACTCTCTCCGCAGGTCAACGGAAGCATGTATATTGAGGACGGTTACCTGATATTCGTACCTTCTTCTCCTCTTATCATCAACAGATATTATGAAGTCAACTACGGGGAAGGCCATCATATGAGGATAAAGTCCACTCATAGTTTTGAAGCTCAGCTGCTTTCAACGAACGAGAGCACTCTCATCATATCCTTCAGTCAGAACGTCTCGCATTCTCAGGCCGAGTCCCTTATAGAGTTCAGTCCCCCTGTCACATACAGTACAAAATGGTACGGAAACACCCTTGTCATAGATGTAAGCAACACCTCTCTGCCGAGCTCGTTTTCCATGAAAGGTACGCTGTATGCGGGCGGAGAATCCCATGATATATCCATTGAAGCGGAGTACACGCCGGGAGGTGTTTTTTCCAGGAATACGCAGGTGCCGTCCATGCCATCCACTGTTCTATTTGTTCTGATACCCCCGGGCATAATAGCAGGAATAAGCTATCTGGAGGGGAGCGCATTTCAGTTGTACTTCATGTTCATACTTGTATCTGTGGTTCTCTCGGTGGGATATGCATTTTATGCGGACAGAGGAAAATTCATACGGCTCACCACCTTCAACCTCCAGAAAGGGGATATGCCCGTCCCGTCCAGAAGTGTCCTGCTTGAGATAAGCATGCTGCTTACAGCTACCATGTTCTTCAGCATGCTTTCCTATCTGCTGGTCGGGATGATGGGCGAGCACCCCAAGGTTCCCTCAATGCAGGAGACTCCCCTGTGGTTCAACCTCTATTCTCTGGCAAGGGCGGGGGTATGGGAGGAAATCATCACCAGGATACCGTTCATAGGATTCTTTCTTCTTATCATTCATCTTTACATGAAGAACAGAAAGACCCTTCCACTCTGGAGATACGTACTCGGTGGGGGTTTCGAGATGGACAATGCAAGCATGGGCATGCTCTTCCTCTCCGCCTTCTTCTTCGGGCTTGCCCATGCCTTCGGTGGATGGGATGTTTTCAAGGTCCTGCCGGCCATGGTTGCGGGTCTGGCAATGGGTTATCTCTTTCTTAAATGGGGAATTTATGCCTCTATTACCCTGCATTTCGCCAATGATTTTCTCAGCATGCCCTCGGAGGTCTTCCCATCAACCGCCACAGAGAGCATTACAGGTGTATTGTTCATAGCAATGCTCGCAATAGGTGTCTATACCTTCACACTCTATCTCGTCGCTTTCCTGAGAAAATACGGCCTTATTCAATCACAGAGAACCGCTGCAGGAGCCTACAGGTCACAGTATGCCTACTGGGCGGATTCGCATTCACAATATCAGCAGTACCAGAGCAACGGCTATTCTCCACCCAATCCTCAGAATACTCAATATTCGCCGGCATCTCAGCAGATGTACGGCTATCCCGCCTATCAGAATTATCAGGGCTATGACCCATATCCGCAATATCCCCAGTATCCAGCCCCCCCGCAGCCGCAGTACCCACAGCAATACGGAGGATACGGGACAGAACAGAATCCGGCAGCATCAATCTCTGTTTCTCCCTCTGGCTATGTCAGTTACACTGTTTCTCAGAATAAAAGACCAGAGTTACCGATAGCACCATATCCTTTCAGATGCATCCGCTGCGGAGGCACTATCGCGATGTATAAAGAAGGAGGAAAGGTTGTGTGCATGAACTGCGGCATGGAATACATGCTGAATTCCTCGAGCCCACAAACTGTCTCTTCGGATTCCGCCTATAGGCAGTCTCCTGCAGCGAAGGACAGGATGCCCGGCCCGGTGCAGAGAGAAGTGCCTCAAGATGTGCCGGAGGAAAGAAAGGAATCCACCCTGCGGGAAGAGGAATATAGCCCAAACGTCCACGAACCCGGGCTTTCAGAGGAAGGAAGTCTGGAAGAGGTTCAAGATAATCAAGATAAGAAAGATAAAGAAGCACCGGTGAATCGTGCGGTGGATGGAGACGAAGAGGAAAAAGATACTGAAGGGAATTAAGGTCTTATCCTGCTTGGCGTCCTCGGGAACGGGATGGTCTCTCTGATGTGCTCTGCCTTTGAGAGCCATGCTACGACCCTTTCAACGCCCATTCCGAACCCAGAATGCTGTACTGAGCCATATCTTCTGAGGTCAAGGTACCATTCATAGTCCTCTATGTTCGCATCCTCGGCCTTCAACCTCTCTATCAGATGATTTACGTCTGTCTCCCTCTCGCTTGCACCGAATATCTCTCCGTATCCTTCGGGGGCTAGCATATCATCATTCAAGACAACACGTGTGTCTTTCGGGTCCCAGCGCATATAGAATGCCTTCGCCTCGGTCGGCCAGTGCGTTACGAATATGGGCAGTTCCTCGTCCTCGGTGAGCTTTCTTTCCTCGGGAGCTCCGAAGTCATCTCCCCATTCAAGTTCAACCCCTTTCTTCCTGAGGTTGTCCAGGGCCTCTGAATAGCGGTATCTCGGGAACGGTGTCTCTATCTTCAACAGGTCCTTTGGGTCCCGGCCTAGGAATTCCAGTTCCTTCCGGTTCCACTCAGCGACCCTGTGAGCTATGTGGGAGAGCAATTCTTCCTGTATCTTTATATTCCCTTCCAGCCCTGTCCATGCCTCCTCTGCCTCGAGGTGCCAGAACTCAGTCAGATGCTTCCTTGTCCTGCTCTTCTCCGCCCTGAAGCTCGGGGTTATGGAATACACATTCTCAAGTGAGAATATCATGGCCTCAAGGTAAAGCTGAGCGCTCTGACTTAAATACGCTTTATCGCCGAAGTACTTCACCTCGAAGAGGGTTGCACCGCCTTCCGCAGCGCTCCCTGTAAGTATTGGGGGTGTGACCTCGTAGAATCCCTGCTCGTCGAACCATTCCCTCGCTGCCTTGAAGAGGGAGTGCTTTATCTTCGCTATCGCAGTGAGTCTCCGGGAGCGCACCCAGAGGTGCCTCTTGTCCATCAGGAACTCCTCGCTCTGGTCCTTCGTTATCGGGAATATCTCCGCGAAATGCACCACATGGAACCTACGTACCTGTATCTCATAGCCACCGGGCGCACGGGGCTCCTCCACGAGTATGCCCTCAACCTCCACCGAGGACTCCACCAGGGCCTTCTTCGCATCGTTGAAGTCATCCTCGCTCTCCATGTCGCCTTTGAAGAGCGTTGCCTGAATTATTCCGGATGAGTCGCGTATGACAGTGAAGACCATCTTACCCTTGTGGCGGGTGCGGTATATCCATCCCCTTGTCCTGACCCTTTCTCCCACAAGCTCTCCGCCAAGCAGTTCATCAACCTTTTTGAAGGGAAGTTCCGACATGGGAGCGCACTAGGTGGGGCGAATATTTATCAATTGTGATTGGCAAATTCTTTATACTCTGTATCTCTCCCGCTTCCATGGACCCGAAGGAATTCCTGTCAAAGCTGGATAGAAAATCACTCTCAGAGGACGAAGTCAAGGACATACTGGACCATTACGGATTCAAGACACCCTCCAGAATGGTCATAGCTCCGGGCGAGGATATCAAAGAGCCAGACTTCGAGTACCCTGTGGTTATGAAGGTCTGCTCTCCGAACATACTCCACAAGACGGATGTCGGTGGAGTGAAGCTTCACATAGACGATTTCGAGGCGCTCAAAGATGCATATGCCGAGATGAGAAAGAAGTTCCCGGACGAGAAGATACTGGTGGAGGAGATGAAGAGGCCGGGCGTAGAGGCCATAATAGGTGTCATAGAGGACCAGACCTTCGGAATGACGGTCATGGTGGGACTTGGCGGAATATACACCGAGCTCTACAAGGATGTCTCATTTCGTGTCATACCCATAACCGAGGATGATGGCGACGAGATGCTGAGGGAACTGAAGGCACACGAGATATTCGAGGGCTTCAGGGGGATAAAGACCAACAGGAAGGCGCTCATAGAGACGCTTGTCAATGTATCGAAGATGGCCATGGACCTTCAGGACTATATGAGCCAGATGGACCTAAACCCGGTGTTCGTCAGGGAAGAGGACACCGTGGTCGTGGATGCCAAGATGGTATTGAAGTGAGGCTCGCTGCCCTCTTATCCGGGGGAAAGGACTCCACCTATTCGGTGTACATCGCAAGGCAGTACGGATGGGAAGTGACGAATGCAGTTATCCTGATAACCGATGTGGATTCCTACATGTTCCAGAGGCCGAACACGAAGGAGGCCGTGAAGATAGCGGAATCACTCGGGTTAAAAGCTCATGTGAAGTACACCGAGGGAAAGGAGGAAGAGGAACTGGAGGACCTGAAGGAAGCATTATCGGGCTTCGATGTGGATGGAGTCCTCGTGGGCGCTGTGGAATCCGATTACCAGTGGGCTCGTGTTCAGAGGGTGTGCCATGACCTGAACCTCAGGACATTCGCACCATTATGGAGAAAGGACCAGGAGATGCTCGTAAGGGACATGGTCTCCGCGGGCTTTAAGATAATGGTGGTGTCGGTGAGCGCATACGGTCTGGGAGAGGAATGGCTGGGAAGGATACTGGATGAGAGCGCAATAGATGAATTGGTGCATCTCAGGGAGAAGTACGGGATAAATGTGGGAGGAGAAGGGGGAGAATACGAAACGACGGTGATAGATGGCCCCGGCTTCGCATACGGTTTCAACGCGGAGATAAGGGAAAGGCACTGGCACAGGGATTCCGGATGGGTTGAACTGGAACTGATACCAAATTCTAAATAATGAAGCCCATTGCAGTCCGATGAACATGCTCGTATGTCCCATTGACTACAGGTACGGAAGAAAGGAGATGAAGGCCGTCTTTTCCAACGAGGCCAGGATACAGAAGATGCTTGAGGTGGAAGCGGCGCTGGCCAGAGCGCATGCCCGTCTCGGACACATACCGGAGGAGTCGGCGGAGGAGATAAGCAGGAAGGCATCTTTGGAATTCGTTAAACCTGATAGGGTGGATGAGATCGAGAGGGAGATAAGGCACGATGTGATGGCACTTGTGAAGGCCTATTCCGAGGCATGCGACGGAGATGCTGGAAAGTACATACATCTGGGCGCTACGAGCAACGACATAATTGACACGGCAACCGCCCTTCAACTGAAGGACGCCCTTGAGATGATCGAGAACGACCTGATACTTCTTGGGAACACCATGGCCGAACTTGCGAAGAAGCACAGGGACACCGTTATGCTCGGAAGGACTCATGGGCAGATGGCGACTCCCATAACCTTCGGTCTGAAGATCGCCGTGTATCTCGATGAGGTCAGAAGGCACCTTGAAAGGCTCAGGGAGGCAAGGAATAGGATAGTCGCCGGAAAGATGATGGGCGCTGTTGGAACAGGCGCGGGATTCGGAGAGGATGCACTGAAAATAAGGGAGCTTGTGGGCGAAGAGTTGGGAATAGAGATGGCCACCGCCACAGGGCAGCTGGTCGGAAGGGACAGGTACATAGAGTTCGTTTCTCTGGCATCCAACATAGCGACGAGCCTTGAGAAGTTCGCAACGGAGATACGCAACCTTCAGAGGCCTGAGATAGACGAGGTTGCCGAGGCCTTTGATGTTGAAAAGCAGGTGGGCTCCTCCACAATGGCACACAAGAAGAACCCGATAACATCGGAGAACATATGTGGCCTTGCAAGGATACTCAGGGGATTCATGATACCGCAGATGGAGAGCGCAATACTCTGGCATGAGCGCGACCTGACGAACTCATCGGCGGAGAGGTTCACTCTCCCTCATACGGCCGTTCTTCTCGACGACATACTGATAAAGATGGAGGATGTGTTCAGGAACCTTGCGGTCAAGCCGGAGAGCATGATGAGGAATCTGGAGCGCTCCCGCGGATTGATAATGGCCGAAGCAGTCATGCTGGCCCTCACCGATAAGGGAATGGGAAGGCAGGAAGCGCATGAACTGATAAGGCAACTTTCCATGAAGGCTGAGAAGGAAGGCAGGCATCTCAGGGATGCGCTGATGGAAAGCGAGGTCCCACTTAGCGATGAAGAGATAGAGGAGATAATGGACTATTCGAGCTATACTGGGAAGGCAGGGGAGATTGTGGATATGGTGACAAGGGAGTGGGCGGATGAAAAAATATAAAGGAATTCCAGGATATCTTTTAACCAGTGAAGAGAGGAACAGGCCTCAAGATTTTAATGAACATGGGGTTTCTCGCGTTTCTACTTATGTTTCGTCCGAGCCACTTATGAACTATTTTAAAGGAAATCAAAAAGTTGTTATGCTATTAATTTTAGCTAGGCATCTGGATGAAATAAATTTTTTAGACGCAGAGTTAAATGAATTTTCGGAGGCTGGACACACTAGATATGAAGTCTTTTCGACTGAGGAGATTTCAGAGGAAAGACAGAAAGAATTGAATGCCTCATTTACAAAAAAGAATATGGAAAGTAGAGCGAAAGATATTTTACTTGACCAAGCTATAATTTCTATGGTTTCAAATTTAGAAACATATTTT
>JALTFR010000030.1 GCA_027006785.1 Thermoplasmata archaeon
TCGTAGATGCGTATCCAGAGCAGTTCGACATAACATTTGATTTTGTTCCCAGAATGTGCGCACAGGATAATTGTGATATATGTCCCATAGGGCTCTTGAAAGGAAAAGGAGATAATTTCAAGAAAACTTGTTTAGTGGATTTAGTGGATATTGAAGCAGATACTGGAGATTACAAAAAGGACGAAAGCCCTAAGCCATACTGCGCTGTGGCATTGGTGAATTGCGGCTATAAAACAGGGTGTTCTGGAGATGAATGTAAACTCACAAAAGACATTCTTCATAACAAAATTTAGAAAGTGTCAAATTCAAGAGGCATTTTTTGTCCCCCGACACTAACAGAGCCCATCACGGAGAGCGCCGCTCACTCCGGGACCTGACCCATGCCGGGGGATTGTCATGTTCCGGGGTTGTCCTGAGGTCATGCACCGACGACGCGCCGGAGTCCCACAGGGACCCGTACGGAACACAGATGTTGCCCGAACCTTGCAGGGCCCATCACTGTTCAGGGCCCCCTTCGTAATCCGGGCATTATGTACTCGCATTCTCAGTATTTAAAGTTTGGCTGAATCGCTGACCCTCTGAAGGTATTTTCCCCTGAGGCGAAGGGCTTTTAGCGCTCTCACGCTTCTTTCTATGCCTATGAACGCAGGAACCCTGTTCTTCTCGAACCTGGAGGCCATCTTCATGGCGAACTCGCTCCCAAGTGTACCGACCACGATGGGTTTTCTCCCGTTCCTGTGCCAGTGGGTTATGATATCCACCAGCCTCTCGCTTATGAGAGGCGTCTGGAACAGGGCGTATATCAGGATGCCATCCACATTATCGTCATCATCAAGAGCTGCAAGCACTCCGTCGTAATCATCGTCACTGGCCTGAGCGGTCATGTCTATCGGGTTGGCCACAGATGCGAAGGGAACAACCTCTTCCTTTATCCTCTTCTTCGTTCCATCGGAGAGGGGGGCCATCTTCATCTCGATTCCCGGGTCCCTTCCCTCTATGTAATCCGTTGTGACCACTCCCACTCCTCCTGCAGATGTGACCACAGCGACCCTGTCACCCATTATCGGCTTCCCGTATGCCAGCGCTCTGGCATAGTCTATCAGCTCGACCTCATTGTATGCCCTTATCAAACCGCATTGTTTGAACACTCCGTTGGCCACAGCGTCATTTCCGGCAAGGGCTCCGGTGTGCATGCTGGCGGCCTTTCCTCCATACTCCGTCCTTCCTGCCTTTATTATTACCACGGGTTTCTTCCTGTTCACCTCAGAGGCCACTCTCATGAACTCCTTTCCATCCCTGAAGCTCTCTATGTACATCACTATCGCCTTTGTGCGCTCGTCCGAACCGAAGAATTCCAGAAGCTCGTTCTCATTCACATCTATGCGGTTCCCGAGGTTTATGAAGGCCGAGAAGCCAACATCGTACATCGCAACCGAATCCATGGTAAGCAGCCCCAGGGCACCGCTCTGGGTTATGAACGCTATGTCTCCCGGACCCGGGAACCTGCTGCGCTCTGGAACAACAAGGGCGGTGTTGACCCCTGTATCGGGTATGTATATCCCGACAGTATTGGGTCCGAGTATCCGGGTGTTGTGCTTTCTTGCGGCCTCCAGAAGCTTTCTTTCCATTTCCTTCCCTTTCTCCCCTGTCTCGCCGAAACCTCCCGCTATAGGTATTATGAACCTTGAACGCTCTGCGACATCCTCTATTATTTTCACAGTGGACTCAGCAGGCAGGGTTATAACCGTGAGATCTACATTCGGAAGCTCATCAACGCTGGTATAGACCCTGTAACCGAGTATCTCACCGCCTTTTGGGTTCACCGGATACACCTTTCCCTGATAGTTATGGGACACGAGGTTCTTCAGCACTACATAACCTATCTTCTGAGGGTTGTGCGATGCTCCTATCACAGCTATGCTCTCAGGTTTCACAAGGGACCGGAACATGCACCGCCATATGCGACCCGATTAAATACCTTCCCGCCTTTGCTTCCACAAATACCATATATTCTCCATTCATTGGATGTCCGTGCTCCGTTCCGCTGTGATAGGTTGTGGAGGCGCAGGCGCCAATGCGGTACGCAGGATAGACCCGTTAAGGTCTGAGCTGTATCTCATGAACGAGCACAGGATACAGGGATACAGGATGCTGTTCTCTACGAAGGACGATATGATAGCCGCAGTGACATCCAGCCCTGATGTGGAGAGGCCTCTGACAGAGACGGAGAAGAGCGCTCTCCATGTCCTCGAGCACCATGACCTCGTTTTCTCAGTATCTGGCCTCGGCGGATTCTACGGGACCTTTGGCCCTGTGATGCTGAGCACTCTTTCAAAGCGCATGATACCAATGGTCTCCATGCCCTTTTCCATGGAGGGGGAGGCAAGGAGGATACAGGCACAGAGGGGCTTGAACAGGCTTTTGAAAACGGCACCGTGGGTCATGGCACTGGAGAACGATGGGATACTGAAGATAGCCCCGAATGCCACAATGGGCGGGGCATTCGCAGCGGTTACAAGGGTGATAAAGGAGAGCATATCCTGGATGACCGAGTTCTTCACCCCTGAGGATGTGGTTGATGTCCTCAATGCCCTGAAAGGAAGTGTCGGAGTGGGCCTTGGCGAGGGAAGCGGAATGGAGAGCGCTGAAAAAGCGGTTCGGGAGGCCTATGCATCGCCGTGGCTGAGAGACACGGGCAGAAAGATACTTCTCATGAAGGGAGGCAACGAGGACGACCTGGCCGTCGTTGAATCCATCATCGAAAAGAGAGGTGGAGAACCTGTTATATCGTCCCACATGGCAGGCGGGAACCACATAGAGCTAATCATCATCGGGTAATGCGTATATCTCCCCGTCTATCCGTATTGTTCTTACAGTTTTACCTTTCTTGCCCTTTCTTATGAGGTTCTTCGTCTCGTATGTGTCGGGGTCCATGACCTGCACCTCATCTTCCGTGGAGGATAGCACTATGGCCTCCTTCATATCCTCTTTTCTGGCTGCGAGGCGCACCTTCTTCAGTTCCTTTCCCCTGACACGCACATCCTGTTTTCCCTCAAGGGAGCGCAGTTTCCACCCCTTTCCAGAGGAGGAATCCACTATGTAGTAATCCTCCCTGTACTTCACGAAATCACCCTTTCCATACTCAGGAATGCGGACCAGAAATGTGAACCTGTAGAAGTCCTCCCCTTCCCTTCTTCCCGTGAGCTTCTTAGACTCGGTTATCTTTCCTGCGAAGGCATCGGATACTTCCCTGGCAGCGCTCCTCGCCGTTGCTGTGTGGCTGATGTAGAAGTCTATGCCTCCGTGCACCTCCTTTTCCTCGGTCAGAAACACATTGCGGTTGCCCTTCTCTGCCTGCACTATGCGTCCTATGACCATCTCTCTGGCCGTCTCTTTTTCCTGCTGGCTCATCTCCCTCCCAGTGGCCCTGACCTGAACGATGGCCTCGAAGTAATGGCCGTGCAGACGGCTGCACGCAGGGCATGTCGCTCCCTTTATGCGAATGATGGAGTGGAACTCCTCCTCCGTGGTGAAGTTTCCAACCGATAGGCGCATCTTTCCGATGTAATCATACATGTAAGGATCCCTTTCAATGATCGTGTCCTCAACTTCCTCGACCTTCGCATCCCTGGACACCGTGATGGTTGAGAGCGCAAGGTCCCTCAGCCCCTGCCTCATGTCATCCGTGTCAAGCCACTTCCTTCCGTCAAGCGAAAGGGCTCCGCAGTGGAGGCAGTTCTGTATGTCTATATACTCCGGGAATTCCAGAAGCTCGTGTGTCTCGAGGTAGCAGTCCCTGCAAAGGCCTTCGACCACCGCCTCGTTCTTCCCGCATCTGAAGCATTTCACGCCCTCTTCTCTCATGCATCTCATAAAAAGTTTTCCGTGAAAAATCTTATCTATTGCCTGTGTATGTTCACCCATGAGAGATATAAGGGTCTTTCTCGGAGCGCTCTCCCCTCTACTCACGCTTTCGCTCATAGGTCTTGCCATATTCATGCACCCGTGGTTCGACTGGAACGAGAACGCACTCTCGGACCTAGGAGCGCAGGATGTGGAGAACGGATGGGTATTCAACCTCGCTCTAATACTGGGTTCCGCCTCTGCGCTGGCATTCGCCTCCTACCTCATCCGGATATCGCAAAGCAGGTACGAGCTTTTCGCAGCATCCATTTTCACCCTCTCGGTGTTCTTCATGGGGCTTATAGGTGTCTTCCCCGAGGGACATCCGGTACACTGGCCGTCTGCGGTTCTATTCTATCTTCTGGCATTCCTGAGCATGCTGGCATACGGGGTTGTGTTTTCAGTGAGAAGAAGGATATACGGCCCGGCATCCATCGGGATAATGCTCGCAGGCATACTTCTCATGGCCCTGCCGGGATGGACCTCACTTGCGATACCTGAGACCATCGGAGCGCTCTCCATATCGGCATGGATATATACCATGGTGCTTTTCGTTGAGAAAGGAGGAATTCAATGGACTACTGGCACGGAATAAGCCCGGGAAAGAACCCGCCTGAACGGTTGAATGTGATAATCGAGATACCCCAGGGCTCGCAGAACAAGTATGAACTGGACAAGGAGAACGGGGTGTTCAAGCTTGATAGAGTGCTGTTCTCCGCTGTACATTACCCCGGGGATTACGGGATAATACCCAGAACACTTGCGAAGGACGGTGACCCTCTGGATGCTCTCGTTCTCATAACCTATCCGACCTATCCCGGAGTTCTCATAGAATCAAGACCTATCGGAGCGCTCCGCATGATAGACGGTGGCAAAGAGGACGATAAGATACTGGTGGTTCCCGTTAAGGATACCAGGTTCTCCACAATATCCGATATAGGCGACATAGAGGAGGCAATACTCAACGAGATAGCGCATTTCTTCAGCATCTACAAGCAGCTTGAGGGAAGGAAGGTGGAGATAAAGGGGTGGGACGGAAAGGAAGTGGCGAATGGGATAATCATGGAGTCCATAGACTTATACAATGCGAGGTTCGGGGAAAAAGACTAAATCGTGAAGTGCATTGTCGTGCAGGTGTTAAGATGGACCTTGAGAAAATAAGGAAGGATGCCGAGGCATTCACGAAGGAACTGGATGAGGAGTACTACCAGAATCTTGCGGGATTCAAGGACGAACTGAACATAAGCGGGATATACCAGAAATACGGCTATCTATTCGGAAGGGAGGCTGTGGACTATGTGAAGGGCCTCAGGGATTCTGCGGAAGGAGAGGAGAAGAGGCAGTTGTCTCTGCTGTATTCTTTCATGGCAGGCGAGTACATCTCCAACATAACCGCAGAACTGGACGAGAAGTTCATGACCGCAGAGGCGAAGGCAACGGTGACCGTGGATGGAAAGGAGGTTCCCTACCGCTCCATATCCAGCCTGATATCCAACGAGGACAGCAGGGAGAGGAGGAGCGAACTTGATGCGCTCACCGACCCTGTTGTGGATGAACTGAACGCCATACTCAAAGAAAGGATGCTCAAGCTCCACGACCTCTCGGTAGAACTGGGTTATAAGAATTACATAGACATGGTCCAGGACCTGAAGGGCATAGAACTTGAACCCCTAAAAAAGCAGATGGAGGAATTCCTCAGAGATACAGAGAAAGTATATGTGGATGCCATGAACGCGGCCCTTGAACCCTATGGCATAAGCATAGATGAGGCGGAGCGCCACGATGTCTCGTATCTCTTCAGGGCCAAGGAGTTCGACCCATATTTCCCGAAGGATAAGGTGGTGGATAACTGGAAGGCGACCATGCACGGAATAGGCATAGACCCTGACAGCCAGAATAATGTGATACTGGACACGGAGGAAAGGCCGAAGAAGCATCCGAGAGCATTCACCATGCCTGTGGAGGTTCCGGACAGGGTGATACTTGTGATAACGCCGCACGGAGGCCAGGACGACTACCAGTCAATGCTTCACGAAGGCGGCCATACCGAGCATTTCGCACATGTGGACAGGAAGCATCCCTTCGAGTACAAGTATCTCGGAGATGTCTCGGTGAGCGAGAGCTACGCATTCATATTCAACTACCTGCCCACGGATGATCTCTGGCTCAAGCAGTATGTGAGCATGGATGACACAGAAAAATACCGGAACTTCGCGTTCCTGAACAAGCTCTTCTTCCTGAGAAGATATGCATCGAAACTGCTCTACGAGATGGAACTTCATGCAAAGAGGGACATAGACGGAATGGATGCGCGCTACAAGGAGATAATGGAAAAGGGCCTGAAGATGAGGCACAAAGCGAACCGCTATCTTCTGGATGTTGACGATGGATTCTATGTGTCCCAGTACCTCAGGGCATGGATATTCGAGACGCAGCTCAGGAAGCACATAATCGAGAAGACACAGAGGGACTGGTTCAATTCACATGAAGCGGGGAACATTCTGAAGGAGCTATGGTCATACGGGCAGAAGTACAATGTGGACGAACTTGCCAGAATGATAGGCTATGATGGCATAGATGTCAGGCCAATGAGGGACGAGATGGTGAGCGCTCTCAGGCGATGACCTCTCCCTCGCAATCCCTTTTCACATCCATTTTCGGCCCGATTATGCAGTCTTTTACCTTAACTCCGCTCTTTACCGTGCTGCCATCCATGACGATGGAATTCTCTACAACCGCTCCATCCTTAACAACAGCATTTCCGATGCTTGAATAAGGGAGAACTTCACCACGAACATCCGCATTTTCATCAACTATTGCCTCTTTTCCCGTGTTCCTCAGAAGAATGGCGTTGGCCTCCAGCACCCTCTCAGGAGTGCCTGCATCCGTCCAGTACCCCTCAAATGGAAGCCCGTACATACCTTTCTCAACGAGGATCGGCCATATCTTCCGCTCAAGGGAGACCACTCTTCCAGAGGGTATCAGGTCAAGGACATCGTAGGAAAGGGCGTATGCGCCCGCGCTTATAAGGTTC
Source organism: Thermoplasmata archaeon (assembly GCA_027006785.1). Lineage (GTDB taxonomy): Archaea > Thermoplasmatota > Thermoplasmata > WALJ01 > WALJ01 > JALTFR01. Next base: position 6,938 of record JALTFR010000030.1, read on the forward strand.
GAAGGCTCTTCACCGGGAGCCGGCTTCTCCACGAACCTATTTATCCTCATATCAGGGCCGAGGTCAACCACTCCGTAATGGGATGGGTATTCGACCTTCCAGAGCGATATGACCGCCTTAGCGCTCTTTTCCTTTAACATCCCGTAGAGTGCCATCGGTTCCACCGATGAGATTATGTCCCCGTTGAATGCCAGGAAATCTCCGCTTATCTCCTTCTCCACATTCTTTATCGCCCCTCCGGTCCCCAGGGCCTCTCTCTCCTCGACGAAGACCATCTCGACGCCATCCACAGGGTTCTCTTTGAAATGGGATTCAAGTGCATCCCTCATGTAACTGACTGCCATAACGACCTTGTCCACTTCCGAAGGAAGAGAGTCTATGAGATGCATTATCATGGGCCTTCCTGCAACAGGCACTAGGGCCTTTGGCATGCGGTATGTGAGGGGCCTCAGGCGGGTTCCGAAACCACCTGCGAGTACGATGGCTTCCATGCACCTCCATAATACCACTTTTAAAAAGGGTTTTCCCTACCATTCACCTGCGATGGAAAGGTAGCGGTCGCCTCTGTCCGGCAGGACCGTGGCAACCCTGTGCCCCTCCTTAGCAAGCCTTCTCGCAGCGATGAAGTTGGCCCCAGCACTTATCCCGCAACTGATCCCCTTCTCTTTCCAGAGATATTTCATTCCCTGAAGCGCATCCTCCGTGCGGATGGTCATTATCCTGTCTATGAGCCCCATGTTGCTCTCAACCAGCGGAGTTATC
>JALTFR010000031.1 GCA_027006785.1 Thermoplasmata archaeon
GGTCACATCGGTCTCTATGGAGCACATCTCTTTTAGAGTGGTTATCTCTATGTTGGAGGCCACCTTTTTAACCGAGTCAAGGTCGTTCTTAATGCTGTCCACGAGGTATATCTCCATCATCGGAGTGCTGGGAACCTTACGGGCATCCACAATCTCAATCAGCCTCGGCAGACCGAGGGTCACGTTCATTTCTGCCACACCGGCATAGTGGAAGGTTCTCATGGTCATCTGGGTACCGGGCTCTCCTATGGACTGGGCCCCCACAATACCCACTCCTTCATAGGGCTCAACGAGGCGGTTTTCGAATTTATCGCAAACAGTTTTCACTATCTCTTCGAACTGCTCTTCCGTGTATTTTCTTCCCTCAAGATTTGAAGCAATATCTTCAACAAGCTTTCTAGGAAGTTTTCTGTCGAGTTCCAGAACTTTTTTGAATACCTTCTGCTCCAGCGGGTTCATGGGCTTTACTTTTTTCGGAATCTCAGAGGGGTCTATCTTCACAGCAGGGGTAGTGCTCTTCTTCGACTTCTTCTTCCTTTCTTCAAGGACCTTCATCGGGCTAACGGGCGCTCTTTTTTTGGGAGGCTCCACCTTCTTGCCGCCGACTTTCTCAAGGACATCAATGGCATCCTTCTCGGATATGTATCGCATGAGCTCCTCGGGGCTGGCTTTTTTCAGGCTGCTTATCTTGTATCCCGCATCTGCTAGGGCATTTGCAACGCTCTCTCGTATGCCCCTTCTCATCAGGCCCTTAACGGTGTCTTTCTTTGCCATCACTCATCGCCTCCTTCTTCGTCAAGATCGTCCATCTCAATCTCCGGTGCCTCGTCCTTGGTTCCGAAACTGCTCTCCTTTATATCCAGTTCATCGGAGTATTCTTCGCCGAGGATATCGCTCACGACCTCGCCGACGTCAACTGCAATGCCCGCCGGAATCTTTGCAGGGTCTGCACCGTCTTCTCCGTAGGTAAACTGGATGATGGTGTTCGAGGTGTTTCTGACACTCCTGTCCTCCACGACCTTCAGGTCCTCAAGTGCATTGATGAGTCTTCTCTGCATGTATCCGCTCCTGGACGTCCTCACGGCTGTATCCACCAGACCTTCCCTTCCTCCCATGGAGTGGAAGAAGTACTCGGTTGGGTTAAGCCCGCTCTTGTATGAGGAGCGCACGAATCCGTGTGCCTCTGCCCCCAGGTCTCCGCGCTTGAAGTGTGGCAGTGTTCTCTGATAATAACCTCTGAAGAGCCTCTCTCCTCTGACCGCCTGCTGGCCGATTGAACCGGCCATCTGCGATAGGTTGAGCATCGAAGCCCTTGCACCCGACCTTGCCATGACCACAGCGGGGTTCTCAAGTCCGAGATGCCTTCCTGCAATCTCTCCAGCGCCGTCCCTGGCCTTTCCAAGTTCTCTCATTATATTGACTTCAAGGCTCTCTTCCATGCTTCTTCCGGGCATCTGTTCAAGAGTGCCCTCTCTGTATGCTCTTACAAGTTCTTCTACTTTCCGTACGGCTTTGTTGAGGAGTTCATCTATCTGTCTCTTTGCCTCTTCAGGTATGTCTTCATCGGCTATACCCGTACTGAAACCGCGCACTGTTATGGTTCCTATGGACATCATGGTTATTGTGTCCAGGAATTTTCTGGTGGTATCCGGTCCGTATTCCCGCGCTATCTTATCAAGTATCTTTCCCTTGAACGCCCCTATCGCCTTCTCGTCTATGGTTCCAGTTATGAGACGCCCATCCTCTATTTTCACAAAGGCATCGTCGGGGCAAGCCTTTCCAAGCTTACAGAGCCCTCTTTTCTGGCATATGGAGCCTCTGAAGCTCATGTTCAGGTCATCGGGGAGCGCAAGGCTGAATATGTCCTTTCCGAGGTAGTATCTAACTCCGTCCTTCTCCTCCACCGGTTCCGGAAGATGATCGTATTCTATCCCTTTCAGTATGCGCAGGGTCTCTTCCTCGGTGAACTTAGCATCTTTATGCGTCAGGAAGAACATTCCGGTTATGTGGTCGTGTATTCCGCCTATGACCGGCCCTCCGAATCTCGGGGACAGTATGTTCTCCTGCACCCTCATGATAATACGGGCCTCGGCCCTTGCCTCCTCGCTCTGAAGCACATGAAGGTTCATCTCATCTCCATCGAAGTCAGCGTTGTACGGCGGGCAGACAGCGAGGTTGAACCTGAAGGTCTTTCCCGGGAGTATCCTCACTTCGTGTGCCATCATGGACATCCTGTGCAATGAAGGCTGCCTGTTGAAGAGAACTATGTCTCCGTCCTGAAGCTGCCTTTCAACGATATATCCTGTCTCTATCTTCTCAGCAACCGTCTCTTTGTTCTTCTCCGTGACCTTTATCCTTCTGCCGTCAGACCTTATGATGTAGTTAACTCCTGGAAGGTATCGCCCTTCCTCGTCAACCGGGCTATTTCCCCTGAGAACCAGTTCCTTTGCTTTTTCTATGTTGTGTGGTGTGACCCTCAGGCCCACGGTGAGTTCTCTTGCGGCAGGTATCGGAACCCCGACCTCGTTTATTGACAGGTACGGGTCAGGAGATATGACGGTTCTGGATGAGAAGTTCACCCTCTTTCCGGAGAGGTTTGACCTGAAACGCCCTTCCTTTCCTTTCAGCCTCTGAACAAGGGTTTTAAGGGGCCTTCCTGACCTGTGCCTTGCCGGTGGTATGCCGGATGTCTGATTGTCAAAGTATGTGGTTATGTGGTACTGAAGCAGTTCCCATAGGTCCTCTATGATAAGCTGAGGTGAACCGGAATCCCTGTTCTCCCTCACTCTCTGGTTTATCCTGAGGATATCAACGAGTTTGTGGGTCAGGTCGTCCTCCGACCTGTCACCGGATTCAAGGGTTATGGACGGCCTCACGGTTACGGGAGGTACCGGAAGCACTGTCAGAACCATCCATTCAGGGCGTGCGACCTCAGGATTGATTCCCAGAGGGATAAGGTCATCGTCAGGTATCTTTTCAAGTCTCTCTCTTATCTCCTTGGGAGAGAGTTTGTGTCCCTCCTCTCTGAAAGTGTACGGTTTGTCAAGAACCACTTTTTTCTGTTCGGCACCGCAGTGGGGACATATTCCTCTGGATGCGGCATCGTTGACGATTTCCTTTGTGATGTGTTCCAGATCCGAAAGATCTCCTCCGAGGTCTTTGAGATTCTTGAGTATCTTGTTGTACTCTTTTATCTGGTCTTCAGTGAGCATTATCCTTCCGCACGAGGAGCATGTGCTCTGGAGTAGCTTCTTTATCTCTTTAACATATCCTATGTGGATTACAGGAAGTGCTAGTTCTATATGTCCGAAGTGGCCCGGGCATTCGTCTACCTTTCCACCGCAGGTCTTACACCTCAGGCCCGGCTCTATTACACCCATATGGGGATCAACAAGCCCCATCTCCTTCGGGTAGCCGTCCTCGTCATATGTATCAGGAGTTATGACCTTTATGGCTGACATCCTGCGTATCTCGTCCGGTGAGAGAAGAGCGAACTTTATGGAACTTATCCTTTTCAGGACACCTACCATTGATATTATCGGGGCTCTCATCTATCACACCTCCTCCAGCTGGAGTCTCATGACAACACCAAGAGACATGAGCTCATCCCTCAGCAGCTTGAAAGCATAGCTCACCTGCACCGGGTGTATGTTAGTCCGGTTTCCACAGACAGGGCAGTACATGGAGCCTCTGCGGTCAAGTATGGCGATATGTCCGCATTTCGGGTTCCCGCAGACATACATTATCGTACCATCTGACTGGTCCAGCAGCCTGTCCTTTATTACCATGGCAGCACCGTGCCCTATCAGGGTATCTCTTTCCATCTCTCCGAACCTCAGACCTCCCTGTCTGGAGCGCCCTTCTGTCGGCTGTCTCGTAAGTATCTGAACCGGCCCTCTGCTCCTCATATGCAGTTTTCCTGAGACCATGTGGTGCAGTTTCTGATAGTATATCACTCCCATGTAAATGTCCGCCTTTATCTTCTCGCCGGTAATTCCATCGTACATTACATGGGTTCCAGTATGTCTGTATCCATTTTTGACGAGGGCTTCTCTTATGGCCATTTCGCGCTCTCCGCTGAATGGAGTACCGTCTATGAAGCGGCCTTCCATCGAGCCAACTATTCCACCTATCATCTCAAGTATGTGTGCCACGGTCATCCTTGAAGGCACACCGTGCGGATTTACTATGAGATCGGGGATTATGCCCTCTTCCGTGAAAGGCATATCCTCCTGTGACACAATAGCTCCTATAACCCCCTTCTGTCCGTGTCTGGATGCAAATTTATCTCCGAGTTCAGGAATCCTCTGTTCCCTGACCACTATCTTGACCAGTCTGCTACCGTTCTCGGATTCTGTCAGCATGACACGATCCACCCATCCGCCTTCCCTCGGGCGTACCGTGGTGGAGGATTCCCTTCTCTCCTGTGCAGCAAGAAAATCGGCGCTCTCTTCAAGGAATCTCGGAGGCGAGGTCTTTCCTATGAGAACCTCACCTTCTGTGACACCCACCTCCGGGCTTATCAGACCATCTTCTCCGAGCGCGGCATACGCCTCCTCACCTCTGGCACCTTTCACATCGGGCCCGGGTATCTCGAAATGGTCCTCCTGGCCTCCTGCATATCTGCGCTCCTCATCCTTGTATGTCCTGAAGAATGTGGACCTTCCGAGGCCGCGGTCTATGGAGGCCCGGTTGAATATTATGGCATCCTGCATATTGTACCCTTCATAGGATATCACGGCAACGACAACGTTCTGACCGGCAGGTCTGTTGAAGTAGTTTATGAACTCCATGGTCTTTGTCTGTGTCATGGGCCTCTGAGGATAGTGCAGAAGATGTCCTCTGGTCTCGGTCCTCATCCTGAAATTGGATACTGGCAGACCGAGCGACTGTTTACCCATGGCGGCTCCCATGGTTATTCTCGGTGAAGAATTGTGCTCAGGATATGGAACTATACCGCTTCCGACACCGATGATGAGCAGCGGGTCAACTTCCATATGAGTGTGCTCGGGAGTCAGAAGCAGAGGCTGTTCGAACCTCCCTCCGCAGTATTTACACTCGAGTATGGCGTGTTCGTCCCTTGTTCCCATGTTAACCCACGTAACATCCTCTCTGGAGAGGTGAGCGTCACAATGCGGGCATTTCTGTGGAACCTCATAGGGATATATTGCAATATAGGTGTCCTCCTCCTCTTCGGCATCCACCCATTCGATTATACCCTTGTTCATGAGTTCCTTTATTCCAATCTTATGGTTTCTAAGGTCGTCTGCGTCCTGCTGGCTCATGTTCGGCTTCCCGTCCTTAAGGACTATGAGGGCCCTCCTTATCCTTCCTGCATCGGAGTTTATTATGACCTCATCCATTTTCTCGTCATAGCGTATGTTGACCTCGTGAGACACGAGTCCTTTCCTTCTCTTTTCCCTTATTGTGTTAACTATAGCCGAAGGCTCATCTGTGACACCCACAAGGTCACCGTTCACGTATACTCTTGCCTTTCCCACGAGAGACTCGTCCCTCTTCATGCCGAGTTCTTCAAGAAGCCATATAATATCCGATTCGGAGTATCCTTCGGATATGTCAACTATGAGTGCAAGGTTCTTCACCAGTCCGCAGTTCTGTCCTTCGGGCGTCTCATTCGGGCAGAGCCTTCCCCACTGTGTGGGATGCAGGTCCCTGGCCTCGAAATGCGGCTGAGAGCGTGTAAGTGGGGATGTCACTCTTCTGAGATGGCTGAGAGCGCTAAGGTTCGATGTTCTGTCAAGGAGCTGTGATACGCCAGTCCTTCCGCCGACCCAGTTTCCGGTGGACATGGCATGCATTATTTTGTTTGTGAACAGGTCGTTCCTTATCAATGATTTAAGTTTGAGGTTGTCCCTCTTTCCTGTCTTTTCAAGCTGGAATTTCAGGTCAGTAAGAAGGGCATTCATAGAGACCCTCACTATATCCTCCATGAGATCGCCGGAGAGCTTTATCCTCTTGTTGGCGTAGTGGTCCTTGTCATCCGGTTCTCTCAATCCAAGAGAGAGTTCAAGTATACTTCTGGCCATTCTTCCGAGGAATACGGCCTTTTTCCTTCTGTCATCCTTGCTGGAGCCAAGATGCGGGAGAAGTGCCGTATCAAGAACGCTTGAGACCTTGCTTTCCCTGTACTCCTTGGCCTGTCCTGCCGCATATCTTTTTTCAAGGTAATCTATCGCATCCTCTGTTGTGAATATGCCATTGGGTTTGTAGGTCTTCTTGTCGTGTGCCTCCTCTATATTTGCATATACGATGTTCTCCATCTCCTTTTCGGTTACTATTGCCTTGAATATCTCCTCGTCATCCTCCATTCCCAGGGCTTTCATGAGGATTATGAGCGGGATTGAGCCGGAAGCGCTCGGCACACTGACGGTCAGTATTCCGTCCTTTTTCTTTTCCATGAGAGTGAGGGCTCTGTAACCCTCTTTCTGTGAGAAGACCTTTGCGACCTCGATCTGTGTTCCATATCTTTCATTTCTTTCCACGAATATCCTGTTAGGTGCCAGATCTTCCAGAGATATCAGAACCCTTTCTGAGCCGCTTATAATGAAATAGCCACCCGGGTCCAGAGGGTCTTCAAAGCTCTTGACGAGCTCCTCTTTGTACTCCTCATCTGTAAGGCTCTTTCCTGCCTTGGCCTCCATCTGTTCCCTTGATATGTTACATTTCTTGGACTTTACCATTATTGGGATGTATCCGATGGTTATCTGCTGAGGATCCCTTTCAATTCCATCCACAGTGGGCGTGAATTCAACGGTCACAGGTGCCACGTAGTGCAGGTCCCTCAGCCTCGCCTCCATGGGCTTTATTTCATGTGCAGAGCCATCTGCCTCCTTCACTACTGGCGTTCCCACAAACACGGTGGGTGGGGCATGGGGATCTATCTTTCCGGTGACCATGTCTCTTCGTCTACCGAAGCGAATCTTTATGTCAGCACCCGCCCTGTCCGGATTGACCACAAGTGTTCCGGGCTCGGCGTTTTCTCCTATCTTCATGACATCGAGGATTCTCTGCATTCTGCTGTTGATGTTATCCTCGCTCGCCACGAAGTCGTTAAACGATGCTATGTGGTGATTCACAACACTCCTTTCTCTGAAAAATGCGTCTATAAACTCTCTCATAGGTTTTCCCCCTTACAGTTCAGCCCCGGACCACTACACGATAGGCTACTGACATTCCGGCAGTCTCGCTCTCCCGAAGTATCCTTATCAGAGTGCCCTCTTCAATTGTTCCGTAGGCTGATTCGAGAACTCTAAGGACTGGGTCGCTCTTTCTTATCTTCGGGAGCTCGTCTTTCTTGGCCTTTAATTTCCTTAATATCTCCTCCTCTTCCTCTTTTCTCACTATCTGGTGCTCTGGGACGAGGTGGTGGAGAAGTATTTTCGCATCACTCATGTTTTGCCTCCGTTGGAAGCGGGCCTGTGGGGATTTTCGGCGCTTTAGAGGCGCATTCGAACCCCAGGCCATCTGGTTAAAAGCCAGACGCTCTACCTAGCTGAGCTACAGGCCCATTTCGATGGGAAGAACGGGTACTCCTAACTCCTTTAAAAAGTTTTTCATCATGAGGCAATAAACAACTATTTATCATTTTAAACTTTGCAGTAATTATCAGATTTATTTAATCATTATATCG